>JAWOJF010000119.1:0-26591 GCA_046481785.1 Ignavibacteriaceae bacterium
CTATTACAGAGCCGTTAGCCGAGACACTAAAAGCCATAGAACGTACTGAGCCATCCAGATTTCCAACCGGTTTCATTCCGCCGGAATCTGTCCAGATAAAACCCTGGTAGGAGTCCCAGCCTGAGCCATCAGAATCTCCGTAACCGGCAATTACTTTACCGCCCTCAGACACACTATTAGCCCAGCTTTTAATAAAACCAGAATCAGGGAGATTTCCAAGGCTAATCATTCCTGAAGTCTCTGTCCATAAAAATGCCTGTTCCCCCAAATCTGTAGTACCATAACCAACTATTACAGATCCATCGGGAGAAACACCATTAGCGCAACTTTTAAATGCCCCTCCGGGCAAGTCTCCAAGAGGCTGGAACAGTGCATGCTGCGGATAATTGTTTGAAACCAGAAGCAATAATAATATTGCAGACAGTAAAGTTCTTTTTATGTTTTTCATATTTTTCATATTATTTTTTAGTTGCTTTAATAGAGTCAATAATTTCAGCACTTACCCAAAAAACATCTTCGTCGTAATCGGGTGTCCAGCGTGTAAAGAATAAATATTTACCATCTGGTGAAACGGCGGGAAAACGTTCATTAGTTTTTGTATTTATTGATTCACCTAAATTAATTCGTTCAGTCCAGCGGCCGTCTGCTTTCCTGAAAGAAATATAAAGATCGCCATACTCGTCAACAGGTTTTACACGCATTGAGGAATATATTAAGTAACTCTCGTCCGGAGCTATAAACGGTGTCCAATTAAGAATATCTCCGCGTACATTAATATTTTCGGGAAGCAATTCTGGTTTAGTGTATTGGCCATTTATAAATATTGACCGGTAAATACCGTAGTTATTCCATAAGCCTGGTTCAGGTGTGTATCCTAAAAAATATAGAGTCCCGCTGCTCGTTACAGAAAGATTGTAAGCAAACTTTAATTCGGGAAACCGGGAAATAAGATCAATCTCTTTAGGCTCGCTCCAGCCATCGTCCTGCTTGTCAGCATAATAGGGGTTTTTGCCTTCTTCTGTACTACCGAAATAAAGGCGTTTCCCATCAGGTGAAAATACCGGCCCGCTGCCGTATGGAGTGACCTCCGGTTCAGTCCAGTTACCCTCAATACGCTGCATAGTCATAACAGAAATAATCCAATTATTTTGATCATCCTGTTTATTTATTTGCCAGAAAACTTCTTTACCGTCCGGAGAAAAAGCTGGTACACCGTGATTTTGGTATTCGGTTGAAATAATTCCACGGGCAAATACTACCGGTGTATTATCCGGCGGGGTTTGTCCTAAATATTTAAATTCCTCTGAAAAAAGAGACTGCGGGATTCCTGCTGAAGTGATAAGAATAAAACAAAGCCATGTAAGCCGGGTGGTCATTTGAATCTCTCCTGATTTGACTGATAAATTGGACTACATATTTAAAATATCTCAGTTTATTCCCTTATATTCTAATACGAAGCCTGTATACAATTTATTAATGCTGAGTTGGAGGTTCAAAAAACAATTAGTGAAAGGCTGGATAAGTAAGTAAACGGCAGAAGTTTACATGTTTTTATTTGTTAAACTATTTCTTAACCCGGATGCAAACCTGCGGCTAATTTCAATTGAGTTAACACTATCTTTTAACAGAACAAGGCAGGAACCATTATCCCTTTTTTTTATTTCATCAATAAAATTCAGGTTAACTATATAAGAACGGTGAATCCTTCTGAAGTGGGATTCCGGCAGCAGATCTTCCCATTTTTTAAGTGTCCGGGTAAATACTTTTATACTGCCGTCAGCTAAATGAAGCCTGGAATAACAACTATCTGCTTCAATATAAATAATATTTTTTACCTTTATAAAACCCGCCCTGTTACATGAAATAAAGATTTCATCATCAATCGTATACTTGTTCAGCTCCCGTTCAGATTTATTATTTTCTAAAAGCCGGCAGAGTGTTTTATTAATCCTTTTTGTACTTAAAGGCTTAAGTATATAATCAAGTGCATTTACCTCGAATGCCCTTACAGCATACTCATTATATGCCGTAACAAAAACAAGTTTGAAGTTCATTTCAACTTTATCGAGCAGATCAAAACCATTCTCCCCGGAAAGGTTTATATCAAGGAAAACTACATCGGGCTTTTGCTCACTTATCAGTTTAACGGCTTCATTTATTCTATATGCTGAACCGACTATTTCAACCGGATAACCCCTGAGATAAAACTTCAGGTTGTCTATTGCAAGCGGTTCATCTTCTATTATTACAGCAGTCATATTTAATAAGATTTTATTACGATTCTGGCCTTAACCCAGCCGTCATTTTCTGACAATTCAAATTCATGCAAACCCGGGTATAACAGATCAAGACGTTTCTTTATATTCTCTATACCGGTTTTTGTACCAGAGGGTGTAACACTAAACTGATCTTCTTTTTTTAGAGTGCCTGAATTTTTAACAACAATGGTTAATGTGCCATTAACTTTTTCTGATCTGACATACAGATGCAGATTTTTATTTTCAGCCGAAAACCCGTATTTAATTGAATTTTCTACCAAAGGATGAATCAGGAATGAAGGGATTTTTGCATCAAGAGATTTATTATCTATTTCCAAAGATACCTGCAGACGTTCTGCAAATCGTTCCTTCTGAATAGAAAGATATTTTTGTACGGCATCCATTTCTTCTTTTAAAGAAATAAAAACCTGGTTTTTATGTGATAGTGTATGCCTGAAAAAATCAGATAACTCGGCAATCATCTCTTTTGCCCTGTCTTTATCCTTTTCAATCATTGATTGAATAGCATTTAAAGAATTAAACAGAAAGTGCGGGTTTACCTGGTACTGAAGCATTTTCAACTGCGCCTCATTTGCCAGTGCAGTTGCTTTAAGAGCTTTGTCTTTTTGTTTTTTGTATTCAGTCCAGTAATAGTTCACAAGAAAAATACATGTTAAATAAAGGTAAAACACAAAATATTTTCGTGTAATATCCAAAAAGAATGTACCGTTCACATAGCTGGTAGACTCTCCAAGTATGAATATCCTTACAGGCATGCCTATCAGATAAACAAAAGCCGGACCGGAGAAAATTATTAATGTTGAAACTACAACAAATACTTTTAAGCCTTTGTTTATAGAGTAATTAAATATGAATGCCAGCGGAAACATATAGGCAGCAATAATGAGGGTGTCAAATACAACATAGTTTAAACTACCGGGGAAATATATATATATATTTAAGGCAACTGGAATCTGGACCAGTAAAGCTCCTATAATCAGTATAGCAGAGTTGCTTAAAAATTTTTTCATCCCCGCTTATTACCCCTGTTTATTCTTTATCTAGATAACACAGTTTACACAGATTTAAGCATATATTCCAGAAAGTAACATCTAACTTAGCTTGCAGTTTTTTCATAATCAATAGATTTTAAAATATGGAAGAATCTTTCAATCCTTGAATCTTTCAATCTTTCAATCCTTGAATCTTTGAATCTTTCAATCTTTCAATCTTTCAATCTTTTATGACTAAAATTTACCTTTTATTAAACCGGACAGATTTATAATTTTAAATAGTATAAGAACTTAGCTTATATTAAAGCGTCTAATCATCACTAACTTATTGACATTAAATACTCATAAAGTTAATTTTACACGCTTTAACATTATTTTAGGATAGAATTTGGCTAAAATACAATCCGAATCCGATGCTAAACTACAGAAAACGCTGAAAGATTCAGGGGAAATTCCTGTCCATATTGCTATAATTATGGATGGAAACGGCCGGTGGGCAAGAAAAAGAGGCCTCCCCAGGGTTGCAGGGCATAAAAGAGGAGTAGATTCTGTAAGAGATACAGTTGAAGCATGTGCCCAAATAGGTGTAAAATTTTTAACTTTATATACTTTTTCTACGGAAAACTGGAAGAGGCCCAAAGATGAGGTCTCTACTCTTATGCGGCTTCTTTTAAGGAGTCTTAAAGATGAAACCGATGATCTTCATGAAAATGGCATAAAACTAACTACTATAGGGGATATTAAATCGCTTCCGGAAGAAGTTCAGAAACAATTGCAGGAAGCGAAGGAAAAAACTAAAAATAATAGACGAATGACTCTTAACCTTGCCTTAAGCTATAGCGGCAGATGGGAACTTATTGAAGCAGTAAAAGGTATAGCCGAACAGGTAAAAAAGGGTTATTTGGATATTCCGGATATTAATGATCAGGTACTGTCTGCTCAATTAACTACTAAAGATATACCGGACCCGGACCTGCTGATCAGAACAAGCGGTGAATTCAGAGTAAGTAATTTTTTACTCTGGCAGATTGCTTATACAGAGTTTTTTATTTCAGAAGCTCTTTGGCCTGATTTCAGGCGCAAGCAGTTATATGAAGCAATAAAAAATTTCCAGGGCAGAGAACGAAGGTTCGGAAAAGTAAGTGAACAAATAAAAAAGAAGAATGGTAAAGGCCTTAAGAATGTTTCAAACCTCCCTAAAGAAATTGCTTAAATATTTTTTTTCCATATTATTACTTTTTTCTATTACATCAGCCTTTGCGCAAAATGCAAGAACAAGTTATAAGATTTTAGGCGTAACTGTTGAAGGAAACAGAACTGCAGATGCAAATACAATAACTAACAGCAGCGGACTTAAAATAGGCGACGAAATTCAGATACCCGGTGACCAGACAATAAATGCTATCCGGAACTTATACTCGCTTAATATATTTTCTGATATAAAAATTGAACTTGATAAAGAAGTTCAGGGCGGAGCTTTTTTAATTATAAGGGTTAAGGAATTCCCGCGCATACAGAAGGTTGTTGTAGAGGGAAATGATGAAATAGATACAGATGATATTGAGGCTAAAATTAATTTTACGCCAGGCCAGGCACTTAAACAACAGGAAGTAGCACGCCTTAAACAGAGAATTCTTGACCTTTATGAAGAAGAAGGCTTTCTTAATGCACAGGTTGATACAAAAACTTACGACTTCTACCGTGCAGATACTCTTGATGAAATTATTGCAGTTACATGGCGCAACTCCAAAGATCTCTCCGATGAATACAATACAGAGTATGAGATAGGAACTGAAACTTATACAAATTTCTCGGAGAGACTAAAAGAAAGAGTTATTGTAAAACTTATTGTTGAAGAAAACGAACAGGTTGTTGTAAGAAAAATAATGTTTACCGGCAACCAGGCCTTTGATGATGACGATCTGAAAGGCGAGATGGATGAGACGGCAGAATCTAAATGGTGGAAATTCTGGAGCAGTGCCCAGTTTGAGCCGGTTAAATATGAAGAAGATAAGGGACTTATATTAAAACACTACCTGAGAAACGGTTACAGGGATGCAGAAATTATTTCTGATACTCTTATATATTCCGGAAATAAAGAAGATTTAACAATACAGATAAATGTATTTGAAGGCCCTCAGTATAAGATCCGGAATATTGAGTGGGAAGGGAACACAGTTTACCCGGATAACTTTTTAACAGAACAGCTTGAATTTTCCAGGGGTGATATTTATAATTATGAAAAGTTTGAACAGAACCTTAGAGGCAATGAAAGACAAACTGATATATCCTCACTTTATCTTGATAACGGCTATTTAACATTTAATATAAGGCCTACAGAAGTAAGAGTAGGAGAAGATTCTATTGATGTATTTATAAGAGTTGAAGAAAAAAACCAATTCAGAATAGGCAAAGTAGGTATTACAGGTAATGACAAAACAAAGGATAAGGTAATAAGAAGAGAGCTATATACTATACCGGGAGATTATTTTAACAGGGCCTTAATGATAAGAAGTGTGCAGCAATTAGCAAACCTTCAATACTTTAATGTAGAAAAATTATATGGCCCTTCCGGCACAGACATCCAGCTTGAAAATGACAGTACCGTAAATGTTACTTTTGCAGTTGAAGAAAAATCAAGCGATTATCTTAATGCTTCTGTAGGATATAGTGAGGCTTTCGGATTCAGCGGAGCTGTTGGAGTTACTTTAACTAACTTCTCTATTACCGAACCTTTTTCTTTAGGCGGCGGACAGGTACTTAGTTTTAACTGGCAATTTGGTGTAGGCAGCCTTTACAGAACATTTTCAGTGGGTTTTACAGAACCCTGGATGTGGGATACACCAACTTTATTAGGCGTGGAATTATTTGATACACGGCAAAGATATTATTATGACTTAAGACAGTCAGGTGCAACATTAAGGGTGGGAAGACGCCTAAAATGGCCCGATGATTATTTTTATGTGCAGGGTATGCTGCGATACCAGTACAATGATATTAAAGAGGGAGGTGCTTATTACAGGGAAGGCAAATATCAGCAGTACACCCTCGGATCAACAATAAGCAGAAGAGATATTGATAATCCTATTTTCCCTTCACAGGGATCATCCGTTACACTGAATGCCGAAATTTCAGGCGGACCATTTTTACCCGGAGAAGTAGAATACTGGAAGATGGGATTTAAAGCTGAATGGTATAAAAGGATGTTTGGTACTAACAGGGTAACTCTTTATACATCCGCTGATTTTGGCTATCTTGATGAATTAGTTGCAGGAACTCCTATAAATCCGTTTGAAAAATTCTTTATGGGAGGGAACGGATTGGTTATTGCCACAGTACCATTACGTGGATATGATGACAGGTCTATTGGCCCGCTCGATCCTTTTACCGGCGATGCCGTGGGCGGCAATGTAATGGCCAAGTTTACAACAGAATTAAGATTTGCAGTTGCAATTGAACCGATTCCTATTTACATGCTTGCATTTGCGGAAGCCGGAAATATATACGAAAGTTTCGGCAAAGCTGATTTCTTCGATTTAAGAAGGGCTGTAGGTGTCGGTGCAAGAATAATGATCAATCCTATTGGTTTAATAGGATTTGACGTTGGTTATGGTTTTGACAGAAAACTTGTAACCGGGAGTGATCCCAAATGGTTGTTTCACTTCCAGTTTGGCAAAGGATTTTAATTATTTATTTAACACATTAAATATCAGAGGTAATAGTAGTGAAAAAGTATCTTTTTTTAACAGTTCTTTTAGTAACAGGCTTTTCTTTTGCGCAAAGCCCGCAAAAAATAGGCTATGTTGATTCACAGATAATTCTTACCCAGCTTCCTGAAGCAATTAAAGCACAGGGAGATCTTGATGCCTTGGCAAACAGATGGAGTGCCCAGGTTGATAGTATGACAAGAGAACTTGAAACAGAATATAAAGATTATCAGAAACAAGCCGGCACAATGCCTGAAGATAAAAAGGCCACTGTTCAGCAGTCCTTAGTTCAGAAAGAACAGGTTATACAGGAATTCAGAAGACAGAAATTTGCTCAGCAGACAGGCGATCTGTACAAAAAACAGGAAGAAATTTTTAATCCTATAAAAGAAAAAATATATAAAGCAATTCAGGAAGTTGCACAGGCAGAAGGATTACAGTTTATTTTTGATAAGAGCGGAGACATCATTCTGTTATATGCAGATCCGGCATTTGATATGACTTATCGTGTTATGGATAAATTAAAAAGAGGCTAAGATATTTTACTGCGCAGAATACCCGGCAGGTATTCAGGGTACTCTGTGCTATTCATTTTAAAGGAGTATTATTGAGATTTTGATACGATTTAATAACTGTTATTATTAAATCAACTAATTGATACGGGAACATTTATGAAAAGATTATTTGTATTTTCTTTATTTTCATTTATCCTTTTTTCCGGATTATCATTTGCACAGCTTAAAATAGGCTATGTAGACTCAGATACTATTTTGGATAACCTGCCTGACGCCGGGGATGCCCGCCAGAAACTGGATGCGCTTATTAAGGATTGGCAGGCTGAACTGACGAAGCTTGAGAGTGACTGGAAAAGCAGGTATGATGAGTACGAAAAAAGAAAACTTATTATGACTGATCAGACCCGCGCCGAAATGGAACAGGAGTTAATAAAACTTGAGCAGGAGATAGGCGCATACCGCGAAAAGAAATTCGGCACAAACGGAGAGTTATTTCTGAAGCAGGATGAATTAATGAAACCTGTCCAGAATAAAATTTTTACCGTTATCCAGGAAATAGCTGAAGAACTTGAACTTGATTTTGTTTTTGACAGGAGCGGCGATATTATGCTTCTGTATGCTAAAGAGGAACATGATATTACTCCGGATGTAATAGAGAGACTTAAACTACAATAATGGAAACCGGTATTAAATTATCCGAAGCCGCTGACCTGGTCGGCGGCAAAATTTTTGGCAATGATAATCTGTTGTTTAACAGTCTGGCAAAAATTGAGGACGCTCAGACCGGGGACTTAACCTTTTTATATCTTCCCGCTTATGAAAAATTTTTCCCGCATACAAAAGCTTCTGCAATACTTGTAAAACCCGGCTTTAACAGAACCAGGGATGATATTACTTATATTGAAACCGAAGACCCGAACAAAGCATTTTATAAAATACTTGTCGCTTATTTTACACCTGCTTTCCCTCTTGAAGGAATTGATCCTTCTGCATCGGTTCATACTTCTGCACAAATAGGTAAAAATGTATCTTTGGGTAAAAATGTTGTAATCTCTGCAAACTGCATAATTGGTGACAACACAAAAATCTTTCACAACACAGTTATACTTGAAAATTCAGAGATCGGTGAAGATTCATTAATATTTCAGAATGTAAGCATAAGAGAAAAATGTAAAATCGGTAAACGCGCTGTTATACATTCGGGTACAGTAATAGGCTCTGATGGATTCGGATTTTACCAGGATGAAAAAGGTTCATTCAAAAAAATTCACCAGATAGGTGCAGTTATAATTGGTGATGATGTTGAGATTGGTTCAAATACTTCTATTGACAGGGCTTCAATTGGCGCTACTGTAATACATAACGGTGTAAAAATAGACAACCTTGTACAGATTGCTCATAGTGTGGTAATTGGTGAAAATACTATTATTTCTGCCCAGGCAGGAATTTCAGGTAGTACTAAAATTGGTAAAAACTGTTACATACTCGGACAGGCAGGTTTAACAGGGCATATTGAAATTGGGGACGGCGTAACCCTGATTGCACAATCCGGAGTTTCAAAAAGCATTTTAAAACCGGGAGTTTATTTTGGTTCTCCTGCAAAAGAATTAAAGACCGCATTTAAAATAGAATCCCACATCCGCAGCCTTCCTGATTATGCTGCAAAAATCAAACAGATGGAAGAGAAGATTAAAGAACTTGAAGAGAAATTAAAAAGCTGAAGATTCTGCCCGGTTTATATAATTAATATCTTTATTCTTAAAGATGACATCTCTTTAATGATAACACAATCCCCTTTCCCCTTCCATATTCCATATATTGTTGCTATTTTTTAAGCCGCTTTATAAAGTATTATTTAAGAAAAATAGGATTCTAAATGCTTGAATTACAAAGAACAATAGGCAAGGCTGTTTCGATGTCAGGAGTTGGACTGCATACAGGAACACAATGCACAATGACATTTAAACCGGCAGCAGAAAATTACGGGGTTCGTTTCGTAAGGACCGACTTAAGTGACAATCCCGAAATACCGGCTAATGCAGATTATGTTATTGATGTTTCCAGAGGAACTACATTAGGTATTGGAGAGGCAAAAGTTTATACCGTTGAGCATGTACTGGCAGCTATAGTAGGCCTGCAAATTGATAATATGATAATTGAGCTAAACGGAATTGAACCCCCTGTTGGTGACGGCAGTTCAATGCCTTATGTTGAGGTTTTGCTGGAGGCAGGATTTGTTCAGCAAAAAGCTCCGAAAGATTACCTGATAATTGATGAAACCGTAACATACCATAATGAAGATAACCAGATTGATATTGTTGCATTGCCTCTTGATGATTACCGCGTTACTGTAATGGTTGATTACCAGAACCCTGCATTGGGAAGCCAGCACACAGGATTGTTTAATCTTGAAAAGGAATTTGTAAAAGAATTTGCACCCGCACGTACCTTCTGTTTTTTAAGCGAGGTTGAACAACTGCTGAATGTTGGTTTGATTAAAGGCGGCGATATTGATAATGCAGTTGTAATAGTAGACAGGAAATTAAATGAGACTGAGCTTGAAGCGATAAGAAAAAAGATTGGTGTAAAAGGCAAAATTTCTCTTGGAACAAACGGCATTCTTAATGATAAAGAATTAAGATTTAAAAATGAACCGGTACGCCATAAACTGCTTGACTTGCTTGGAGATCTGGCTTTAATAGGCGCACCTGTAAAGGCCCAGATACTGGCAGCACGCCCGGGGCATAAAGCTAATGTTGAGTTCGCAAAACAAATAAGAAAGCTTTACCAGCAGAAGAAATTAGTTAAGAAATTCCAGTTTGTTAAAAAAGAAGGTGTTGTACTAGATATAAATGCTATTCAAAGAATTTTGCCGCACCGTTATCCTTTCCTTCTTGTTGATAAAATTATTCAGCTTGAATTGGAGAAAAAAGTAGTTGGAGTTAAGTGTGTTACAATAAATGAGCCTTTTTTTGTGGGCCATTTTCCGGGGCAGCCAATTATGCCGGGAGTATTAATTGTAGAGGCTATGGCACAAACCAGCGGCATCCTTATATTAAATTCACTCCCTAATTTTGAGGAAAAGCTTGTATACTTTATGCAGATGAACAATGTTAAATTCAGAAAACCGGTTGTACCCGGTGACCAGTTATATCTTGAAGTTGAGTTTGTAAGCAGAAGAAGTAAAGTTTTTGTGATGAAAGGAAAAGCATTTGTTAATGATCAGCTTGTTGCCGAAGCAGAATTTATGGCAGGAGTTGTTGACAGAGACGAAAACCAAAAACAGTCCCGCAATACGGAAGGGAAAAATTAGAAGGTTAAATGAATACTATCCATTCCACTGCAATAGTAAGCAGTGAAGCAAAGCTTGGTGATAATATTATTATCTCTCCTTATGCAATTGTTGAAGACAATGTTGAAATTGGAAATAATTGTTATATAGGCCCACATGCAGTAATTTACAACGGTGCAAGAATCAGGAATAATGTTAAAATATTTCAGGCTGCTTCCGTTGCAAATGATCCGCAGGATCTGGGTTATGCAGGAGAAGAAACTGAATTTATTATTGACGATGGTACAACAATAAGAGAGTGTGTAACTCTTCACAAGGGAACTAAAAGCACAGGGTTTTCACGCGTAGGCAAGAATTGTTTTTTAATGGCTTACTCTCATGTGGGACATGATACTGTGGTTGGTGATAACTGCATCTTTGCCAATGCGGTTCAGCTTGCCGGGCATGTTGAAATTGAAGATAATGTAATAATTGGCGGCGGGACCGTTGTTCACCAGTTTTGCAGAATGGGTAAACACACCATGACGGGCGGCGGCTACAGGGTTACACAGGATATGCCCCCGTTTATTCTCTCAGCAGGTGAACCTCTGCAATATAAAGGCTTAAATGTAATTGGGTTAAGAAGAAGAGGTTTTTCCAATGATGATATTTCAACATTAAAAAAAGCATACAGCTATCTTTACGACAAATCGATGAATGTTTCCCAGGCAAGGGAGAAGATCATCCCTGAGTTCGGAGAAAATCAGTATGTTAAAGATATCCTGGAATTCCTTCAAAAAAGTAAACGCGGAATTATTGGCAAATGATCTGGCATTTTACAGATACGGGATTTAACCCCGGAAAATTCAACATGGAGTATGACCTTCATCTTGCCAATAATTGCGGGGAGGATGAATCATTTTTAAGGCTGTACAGGTGGAAACCTTACTGTATCTCTCTTGGTGCTAATCAGCCTTATGATTCAATCAATTCAGTTAAGGCCGAAAGGGAAAATATAGATATAGTAAAAAGGCCTACCGGCGGAAGGGCTGTTCTTCATTCTGAAGAATTAACATACTCTGTAGTAATCCCGCTGAATGAAAAGTCTTCCGCAAGAAATATATATAATAAAATTAATTCTGCACTTCTTGCAGGATTAAAATTATATGATGAAAAGTTATCCTATGCTGAACTTGAAAATATTCAGCCAAATTTGTCTTCTTTTTACAAGGAAGAAATAAGCACAATGTGTTTTGCTGTTCCGGCAAAAAGTGAAATAAAATATTCCGGTAAAAAGCTTGTGGGTAGTGCTCAAAGAAAACTTAGTAATGTTATTCTACAGCATGGATCAATTATTTGCGGCGGGTACCATACACGTATTGCAGATTATTTAAATATTTCTCCGGAAGACAGTACCGTGTTTTATGAGGAGATTGTGAATAAAACAACAGATATAAAATCTATTACCGGAAAAGAAGTAAACTATGACAGGCTTTCCTCTTCATTAAAAGCCGGCTTTGAAAAATATTTTAGTATGGAATTTGAACCTTTTCCCGAAAAGGCAGCAGCCCTGGTGTCTTCTTCTGTAATTAATTAACAGGAATATCATGAGTGCGGAGAATAAAATTAAACGGATTACAACAAAGGCTCTTTATTTATTAAAGAAGAAGAAAATAAAAATCTCGGCTTTAACTGCTTATGATTTTATTAATGCAAAAATTCTTGATGATGCCGGTATAGATATTATACTGGTTGGTGATTCTTTAAGTAATGTTTTCCAGGGGAATGATACAACTTTGCCTGTAACAATGGATGAGATGATTTATCATACAAAGGCTGTAGCAAAGGCTGTTGAAAGAGCAATGATTATTGTTGATATGCCGTTCATGTCCTACCAGTTGAGTGTAGATGAAGGGTTCAGGAATGCAGGGCGGATAATGAAAGAAACCTCGGCAAGCGGGGTAAAGCTGGAAGGGGGCGAAAGAGTTGCTGAAACTATCAGGAAGATTACGCAGGCAGGAATTCCTGTTATGGGGCATATAGGCTTAACGCCGCAAAGCATACACCAGTTCGGCAGTTACAGGGAGCGCGGCAGATCAAAAGATGAAGCAGATGAAATATTAAAAGATGCCCTGATAATACAGGAAGCAGGAGCCTTCGCAATTGTTCTTGAAAAAATTCCAGCCACCCTTGCCTCACAGGTAACCGCTGAATTATCTATTCCAACTATCGGGATTGGTGCAGGCGCTTTTTGTGACGGGCAGATTCTTGTTACACCTGATATGCTTGGCCTTAATGTTGATTTCCATCCGCGCTTTATAAGAAAATATCTTAACCTTACAGAAGATATTACCAATGCTGTAAAAAGGTACATTGAGGATGTCAGGCAGTCAAAATTTCCAACAGAAGAAGAAAGTTATTAATTTGTCATTTGAATTTGTTACAGTTTGAATTTATAATTGGAGCCGATGATTAAACGATTTTTATTAAGCATAACATTATTTGTTACAGTCAATTCTCTTATCCTGCCGCAGGTTAACACGGAGTATTTTCTCGAGGGCGCTACTATATCAACAATAGCCGGCGAGGGGGATGATCTGTGGGTAGCAACATATGGCCATGGGATATTTCATTATTCCCGGGAAAAAGAAGAGTGGACCAACTTTTCAACTAAGGCAGGCAACCTTGAAAACGATCTGTTCTATAATCTTGCTGTTAGTAAAGATTATGTCTGGGCAGGTTCAAGCGATGGCCTTTTTACTTATGACAGAAAAAGAAATCAGTGGAGAAAAAGAAAATTTGCACAGGGGGGTGAATTTGGTAACTGGATAAGATCCTTGTGTTATGACCCTGATGAAAACACATTATGGGTGGGCAGATTCAGGAACCTGACTCGTTTTGATGTTGCAAGGAACCGCTTTATTGATATTGACAGGACTCAGAGTAAAGATCCAAAAAGTAATAATTTTATTTCCATAAAGATGGACGGCGACAGCGTTATCTGGTTCGGCACTGAATCAGGGGCGCATAAATATAATAAAAAAAAAGAAGGTGATGGCGCCTGGCAGTATATAAACAATAAGCGTAATGCCTTTAATAATGAAGGAGAAGCTGTTTCTATTTCAGACTTTCTTTTTGAGGGAAGGAATATTTGGTTTGGTACAGATGAGTTTGTTACTTCGCAGAAACCGCAGTTTAATATGGGGGGCATTTACAGGTTTAACAGGCAATTAAACTGGAAGAGATTTTCTAAAAAGGATGGACTTGCTGCAAACGGTATTTACTGCATGGAAAAAACCGGAAATATAATATGGGCAGGGCTTTACTCTTTCGACAGGAAGGATAAAAAAGAATACGGGAAAGGTCTGGTGCTGATTGACAGGATTTCCGGAAATGTTGAACAAATTGATCTGAATGAACTGGATATAAAAACATCCACCGTGTTATCCCTCTATTTTGACGGCTCTGATATGTGGCTTGGTACTGATGAAGGTTTATATAAAATTACTATAGTAAATCCTTTAGCACAATGGACAGCCACAAAAGAAGCGACTAAAAAAAGTGGGAAGAAGAGGGGCTAAATTAAAATTAGTTAACTGCTTCAGGAGAAATGTGCCGCTCCTCTGGAGCTTAGATTATCTTAGCTTTTCTGAATTTCTACTAATGTTTCACTCCTTACGGAGCGAAAATAATTACTTCGTGTTATACTCCGGTAGGAGCAAAACATTAGTAGATAAAACTAAGCATCCTCATCTTTAAGCTCCAGAGGAGCGGCATATTTGCCTGCAAGGAAGTAAGTAACCCTGCTACAATATGCTTTTAAAAATCTCTGACCTTTCTGACCAAGCAGTGATATAAATCTTTTGCCACCCAAAAATGCGGCTGTACCAACTGGATAATATTTAGATTTGTAATCTGGTACTTGTAGTTTCCCCCATCTTTCTCAACTCCCTTTTTATGTGTATCTTAATGCCTGAAATTTCAAACATTTAGGCGGATAATGATCTCTCTTTCTCATAAAAGATTAAATGATCTTAAGAAGAAATTTAAAGGATTAAAAATTGCCGTTATTGGCGATATGATGCTGGACTGTTACTTCTGGGGGGATGTAAAAAGAATTTCTCCCGAGGCACCTGTTCAGGTTGTGGAAATTGAAAATGAATTTTACCGTTTCGGCGGAGCTGCTAATGTGGCGCTTAATATTCTAACACTCGGCGGTATCCCCGTTCCTGCCGGGGTTATTGGTTATGACAATTACGGTACCATTTTTACTTCATTAATAAATGAAAAGAAAATAAACCATAAAGGAATAATTGTTGACGATACCCGTCCAACAACAGCTAAAACAAGAGTGATTGCTCAGAACCAGCACGTTGTAAGAATTGATAAAGAAAGTAAAAAATACCTCGATAAAAAAATCCAGACTAAATTATTTTCGATTATTAAAAATAATATAGATTCCTTTGACGGTATAATTCTTCAGGACTACAACAAAGGTGTATTAACCCCTTCATTAATTGAAAAAACCATTGAGCTTGCAAATAAAAAAAGGGTATTAATAACGGTTGATCCTAAGTTTAATAATTTTTTTAATTACAAAAACGTAACCGTCTTTAAGCCAAACAGGAAAGAGGCTGAGGATGTACTTGGAATGAAGATTAAAACGGATGGTGATGTAACTGACGCAGGCTTTAAACTTCTTGATAAATTAAATGCAAAATATATTCTTTTAACCCTTGGCGAAGGTGGAATTGCTGTTTTTGAAAAAGGCAAAGAAGAAAAACGTATGCCTACAAAAGCACGCAAAGTTGCGGATGTATCCGGTGCAGGTGATACTGTAATATCAACCCTAACTATGGCTCTTGCTGCTGGCGCCAGCATTATTGAAGCATCATACCTGGCTAATTATGCCGGCGGAATTGTATGTGAAGATGTAGGAATTATACCAATTGACAGGGATAAACTTTTTGATACGGTGAAAAAGGAAAACAAATGAAAAATGTTTTAAACCGGGATGAGATGCGTTCCCTCCGGTTAAGTTATAAAGATGAAAATAAAAAAGTAGTTTTCACAAACGGCTGCTTTGACCTTATTCATGCCGGGCATCTCGATTATCTCATAAAAGCAAAAGCTCTCGGTAATATTTTAATTGTTGCATTAAATACCGATGCATCAGTCAGAAGGATTAAAGGAGAGAAAAGGCCTATACTAAGACAGGATGAACGGGCATTTATTATATCGAATTTAAAGCCTGTAGATTATGTTACCTTTTTTGAGGAAGACACCCCCGCCGAAATAATTACAGACCTGGTTCCCGATATTCTTGTAAAAGGTGCTGATTGGGATATTGATAAAATTGTTGGGAAAGACATTGTTATTGCCAATGGCGGCGAAGTAAAAACAATTGAGTTTGTCAACGATCAGTCTACCTCAAAAATAATCAAAACTATTGTAGACAGATATCACGTTTAAACCTTGTACACAAATTCAAGCCTTTTTTTTAGGTATTTTCCTTAATATTATTGGTATCTATTAATTACAGCACCAGATCATCTTATCAAGATAAGATTATATGCCCGACGAGACTAAACAAACTCCTGAATCAGAAGAGAATAAAGGTCAGAAGAAAAATAAAAAGAAACGTCCGCTGTTCCGCAGAATAGTGAACTGGTTTTTATATTTCTTTTTAGGATTATTTGTTCTGCTTTTAATTGTTTTTGCAATAACACAAACTTCAACATTCAGAGAATACCTGCGTGAAACAGTTATCAGCGAAGCTAACTCCGCTCTTAACGGCACAGTTTATATTGAAAAGATAGAAGGCACTATCTTTACCTCTCTTCTGCTCCGTAATACCGTTGTAAACATGGAGAGTGATACGCTTCTTCATGCAGGAACAATTGAATTAAAGACTTCTCCCCTTCAGCTTTTACTTAAAAAAATTAAGGTTAGATATTTTGAAATAAAAGATGCACGGGTAGCGCTGATTGAAGACAGCACCGGCACTCTAAACGTGGTTAATCTCCTTCCCCCCTCAGAGCCCGACACAACTGCTGCCGGTGAATTTCCGTTTGACATAGTAGTATCTGACTTCAGGCTTACCAATATTAATTTTTCCCTGCAAAGATATGATTATGTAAACAGCTCAGCCTCTTATGATTCATTGAACATGAATGATTTGCGCGTAAAAGATTTAAATATTGCTTTGAATGCCGCTGCGGATATCAATGAAAATGATTTTGAACTTCAACTGGATCGCCTTTCGGCTTCACCCAACATCAATAACTTTATACTAAAAAATCTTACAGGTAATTTTACCCTTAACCCGGAGGATATAATTGCTGATGATTTACATATTATTACCGGGAATTCTGATATCGAAATATCTCTTGAAATGAATAATTATAACCTATTCGATTCAACTGCTGCCGACAGGCTGGGTGATGCAGAAATAACAGCAAAACTTGAGACAGGCGGTTTTAATTTTACTGATCTTACACCTTTCGTTCCTTCAATGAGCATTATGAAGGGGACAATAAATACTGATGCAGAGTTGTCAGGTACAATAAATAATCTTATAGTTGATAAAGTTCAGGTAAATTTTCTTAACACACAGCTAGCATTAAATGGCTCTGTAAAAGATATTATGAATTCAGAATCTATGTTTATAACGGCGGATTTTTATGATACATATATAAATCCCGATGATATAAACAAACTAATGCCCTCCCTCCAAATACCGGTATATAAAGAAGCAGGAGTTCTGAAGTTTGATACACTAACCTATGAAGGCTCTCCTCAAAACTTTAAAACCAGTTTGGTGCTGCAGACCAACATTGGCAGTATTTCAGTAAATGGAAGATTAAATTTTGAATCGGCTTTAATGGCATATAACCTGAACCTGCGGACGAACGGATTAAATATAGCTCCATTTGCAGGTGTAAGCTCTGATCTTAATCTCCGGGCTGCAATTGAAGGAGAAGGGACTTCCCCTGAAGAATTAAGTGCTAATGTTAATATGACAGCGGATGGTTCAGTTATTGACGGTAATAACATTGATACATTACGGCTTACAGCTAATGCCGAGAACAAGCTTATTGAGTTCCAGTTGATTACTGCATCTGATTCCATGGGTGCAGATTTAACCGGATCAGTTGATTTTACTAATTCTGATAACCCTGCATATGTGCTGGATGGAAGAATAAGAAACCTTGACATAGCTCAGTTTACAAAAGATACAACATCAACTACTAATTTAAATCTAACCCTTAATGCTGAAGGTGAGAATTTCGATCCGGAACTGATGAATTTATACCTTAGTCTTACCTTATTTGAATCCAGTATAAATGATATTGCTATTGACAGTACACGGGCAATTGTTGATTTAAGAAAGGATGACGGCGGGCAAAGGGTAATTAACTTTATTTCAGATCTGGCCGATATAACTTTGATAGGTAACTTCTCAATACCAAAAACTATTGAGTTGATGAGTAATGAAGCTGATGTTATTTCAACTATAATAAATAATAAACTGAACCAGATCATTCCCGCGGCAATGGACAGTACTAATATTTCAACAGCACAGGTTGGATTGAAAAAAACTCCAACACTTGTTGAACATACCGATTCACTAACTTCAATTGTTTATCTTATTGACCTGAAAAGTCTTGACCTGATTTCTCTGTTTCTGGATGATAACCGCCTTGAAGTTGATGGTGAAATGAGCGGTGAAATTAATAGCACCGGGGATAGTCTTTTGGTTACCTTTAATGCCGCAATAGAACATGTTAAATACTGGGGAGCTGATGATATATTTTTCGTTTCAAATTTTAATCTTGATTTAAGTCTTGCCAATGATATAAATGCTTCATCCTTTGATGATATTTATGCAGATATGAATTTAACAACAGACAGGATTTTTGCAGGAACCGACATACATAAATTAAGCATGGAACTTGAACTAAAGAACCAGGAAGTACAGATTGATTTTTCAACAATAATTGAAGACTATGCAACTGCACAAATAAACGGCAGCGTTAATTTAACCGGAGATGATGCAATTATGTCATTTGATACCCTCGGTTTGACATATAATCACTTCACACTTAGAAATGACTCTGTTATTAATCTTTCATATTCAAAGTCAGGAATTGATATAAGAGACTTTGTTCTTGTACGCAACGGAGGAAACATAAGTATAAAAGGAACTTTAGGCGAATCGGGCGACCAGAATTTAAATATTGCACTAAATAATATTAGCGGAAGAGATATATCTGTTAACCTGTTGGGCAATCAGGATGATTCGTTTGATGCTTTGATAAACCTTGAAACTGAAATATCAGGAAATTTTTCCGCTCCTATTATTGATCTTAGACTGGAAGTGGATAGTGTAAAATACCAGAACAGCAGATTTGGTTCACTTACTGCCGGTCTGGATTATAAAGAAAAAAATCTGGCTGTTGATATAAAATTTATTGATTCTGTTATTACTTCTGACCGTCCTGCACTTGAAATTGCGGGTAATATTCCAATAGACATGGCTTTTACCGGTGTTGAGGAGAGATTTCCTGAATCAGGGGAAATGGATGTGACTCTTAGAGCCGAAAACTTTAATCTTGGCGCCTTTGGTGATCTGCTCCCTGCAATAAACAGGTTAAGAGGAAGCCTTGCCGCTGATTTAAAGCTCAGCGGTTCGCTCGAAAATCCAAATCCTTCCGGTTATATAAGGTTAAGTGATGCAGCTTTTATTGTTGAGATGAATAATCTTGAGTATAATGCAGGATTAAAAGTAACAATTTCTCAGGATAACCTGTCAATTGACAGCATGATTATTAAAAATGCGGAGGGGACTGAAAATGGCGGCACTATGAGAATAAGCGGAAAGGCTGAGCTTGATAATTTTAATATTACTTCTTCACAGTTTATAATAAATGGTGATTTAAAAATACTTGATGAAGTTTCCAGAACAGCAAGTCCTGCAGTTTATGGTGAACTTGTTATTGGAACACGCGGTAATGTGGAGTTTACCGCTGATGAAGGTGGCACAATGTTAACCGCCCCCATAACTATTAAGGAAGCCAGCTTAACTTTTCCGCCGACACAGGGAGCATATCAGAATACTTCTGCCAACTTTATTTATAAGTTTGTTGAAGATACAACACAAATTAGTGGTACAGGCCCTGATTTCGAAACGCTGATAAATCTTTCAAAAGAAAGAAGCGCCGAGCAGCAATCCGCCAGGGATGAATCCGCCACATTTGATTTCAGGATTGATATGAAAATTGAAGATGAAGCAACAATTGTTTTTCCGCTTTCAAGAGAATTAAACCAGAACCTGACGGCTGTTTTATCGGGCAATATTGTCTATGAAAGTATTGATGGCAGAACCGATGCACAGGGGGAATTTAAACTGCTTGATGAATCAACTCTTGAGTTTATTAAAACTCTTAGTGCTGAAGGAACTATAAGATTTGAAAATGATCTGACTAATCCTTACCTGGATATTACGGCAACTTACCAGGACTATTATTATGAACCGGATGCTGATGGTGATAATAGTGATGGAGAACCCATCCCTGTTGCTGTTAAAATTAAAATTACCGGGCTTCTAAGTGAACTTAATAAAACATTTATCCAGGACGAGAACAGTATAGCTGTTTATTATGGTCTGGATGATATTGAAAATGATAATCCTACCGCAGGATACGATAAATCGGATGCAGTATATTTTATAATAACCGGGAATTTTATAGACCAGGCATCAGCAGGGCCTAACTCAAATATTGCGGTATCACAAGCCACCGCAATTGCCGGCTCTGTTTTAGGCGGTTTTTTAAACCGGGAACTTGGTGATTATGTCAAAAGTGTTGAACTTCGCCAGGTTGGTGGTGACACAAGATTTAATCTTTCGGGAAGAGTGAATAAATTCCGGTATACAATTGGCGGCAGCCAGAATGTATTCCAGGATATTGGGCAGGCCAATGTAAGAATTGAATATCCCCTGATTGAAGATCTTCTGATACGACTGGAAAGAAAAAGATCACTAAATTCAGAATCAACTAATACTACCGATGAAATGATTAATGAACTTGGTTTAAGATATAGATTCGAGTTTTAACATCTGTTCTAATTTTATAACTTCTTATCCGGATTGGTTTAGCAGTTTAATATGAAGAAAAAAATAATAGCACTATTTAAAAAAAATCCCGGCCGCGCTTTCAGAAGTAAAGATGTGGCAAAAAAGCTTAACATTACTTCTGATCATGAATACAGTTCATTGAAAGCTTTTCTGCATAAACTTTATGAGGAAGACTTCCTTTCCAAATCGGGTAAACGTTATAAACTGAATAATATTCCGTCATCAAGCAGGCTGACAGGTGTTCTTGAGGTAAGCCAGGGTGGTTTTGGATTTGTTGTTTCTAAAAATTCAAAATCCGGTGATATATTTGTTGCTTCCCGGAATATTGGTCCGGCGTTTCATGGTGATAAAGTTGAAGTTGCTTTATTTGCCAAACAAAAAGGGAAAAACCTGGAAGGACAGATTGTAAAAGTAATAGAACGCTTTAGATCAGAAATTGTAGGGACCCTGAATAAGTCTAAATCTTTTTATTTTATTAAACCAGATGATCCTAAAATTCACAGGGATATATATGTTGATGCTGAAGAACTGAAAGGAGCAAAAACCGGGGATAAAGTTACAGTCGGTAATATCCAGTGGGATTCTTCAGACCTTAATCCTGAAGGTGAAATACTGGAGGTTCTGGGGAAATCAGGTTCACATGATGCAGAAATAATTTCCATTGCAAAAGAATTTAATCTTCCGTACAAATTTCCGGATAATGTAATTGAGGAGGCTGTCTCTGCACCTGCTGAAATTACAGAAGCTGATTTAGAAAACAGGGTTGATTTTAGAAATAAGAATGTATTTACCATCGATCCCTATGATGCAAAAGATTTTGATGACGCTCTTTCATTGGAAGAGCTTGAAAATGGAAATTACCGGATAGGGGTGCATATAGCCGATGTTTCTCATTATGTAAAACACAGGTCAAACCTCGATAAGGAAGCATTTAAAAGAGGTAATAGTGTTTATTTTGTCGGCAAAGTTATCCCTATGCTTCCCGAAAAATTATCAAATAATATTTGTTCGCTTGTTCCCGGGGAGGAGAGGCTTACATACTCTGTTATTATTGAAATAACAAAACGGGGTAAAATTGTAAACCATGAAATAAGAAAAACCGTTATTAATAGTAAAAGAAGATTTAATTATGAAGAGGCACAGGAAGTTATAGAAACCGGCAAGGGCGATTTTGCTGATGATATACTTAAGCTTAATAAGCTTGCTCAGCTTTTAAGGAAGAAACGGTTCAGGGAGGGGAGTATCGATTTTTCTACGGCAGAAGTGAAATTTGAACTTGACGCTGAAGGAAATCCTGTTAAAATTACGAAGAAGGAAATTAAAGATAGTAACATGCTTATTGAAGAATACATGCTTCTGGCAAATAAAATAGTTGCCCGGCATGTTGCTGTACCTGACAAAGGACCGGTAAGGCCATTTGTTTACCGGGTACATGATTTACCGGATACTGAAAAAATTTATGATTTTGCAAAGTTTGTAAAAACCCTTGGGTATTCATTTGATCCGCAGGCTTCGTCCCGTTCAAACCAGTTTCAGGCACTTATGTTAAGTGTAAAAGGGAAAGAGGAAGAGGCAGTTATAAGTGAACTTGCTATCCGCAGTATGGCAAAAGCTATTTACAGTACTAATAATATCGGGCATTACGGGCTTGGGTTTGAATATTATGCTCATTTCACATCCCCTATCCGCCGCTATGCAGATTTAATGGTGCACAGGCTTTTATACCAATATATTGAAGGAAGCGGAAAACAGACTTATACTGCCAAACAGCTTGATGAAATATCAGATCATATATCTGTAACTGAACGAAGCGCTGTTGAAGCTGAAAGATTATCCGTTAAACTTAAGCAGATACAATACTTAAAAGGTCATTTGGGGGAAGAATTTCATGCAATAATTTCTGGTATAACAAATTTCGGAGTTTTTGTTAAAATTACCGATATACTTGCAGAAGGACTTATACGTTTAAGGGATTTAGAGGGAGATTTTTACGTTTACGATGAGAAAAAATATTCGTTAATTGGAAGATCAACTAAAAAACAATTCCGTCTCGGTGATAAGGTTCAGGTTAAACTTGTAAGGGTAGATGAAAACAAGTCAGAGTTGGATTTTATTATAACCGAATAATAAAGGGTACAAAATTTATGTTTAGAGGCATTATTACTTTTTTAATATTTTTAATTATCGGACAATCAACTCTATTAGCTCAATTCGGAAAAAACAAGGTACAATATAAAGACTTTACCTGGTATTATATCCAATCCGATCATTTTGATATTTACTTCTCCCAAAAAGGGGGGGCACTTGCTGAATTCACTTCCAAGGCTGCAGAACAAGCTCTGGAATCAATCGAATCCAGTTTTAATTATAAAATTAATAACCGTATAACTATTATTATTTATAACTCACAGAATGATTTTCAGGAAACAAATGTTACCGATCAATATCTGTATGAGGGAATTGAAGGTTTTACTGAACTTTTTAAGAACCGTGTAGTTGTTCAGTTTCAGGGTTCATATAAAGGACTACGGCATTTAATTCACCATGAACTTGTTCATGCTGTTATGAATGATATGTTTTACGGCGGTTCAATTCAAAATATTATAGCAAACAACATCTCTATTAATATTCCTTTATGGTTTAACGAAGGCATGGCTGAATACCAGGCACTGGGCTGGGATGTTGATACTGATATGTTTATCCGTGATGCAGCCATAAATGAATATCTTCCCGATCTTGAGCGTTTGGGCGGTTACTTTGCTTACCGGGGTGGACAAACAGTATTCAAATATATTGCCGAAAAATATGGAGAAGAAAAGATAGGCGAACTTATTAATAAAGTTAAAAGCTTAGGTAATGTTGAGGAAGCCTTTAAATCTTCTATAGGATTAAATTTTGAAGAATTTAATGAACGGTGGAAAAAAGAGATCAAAAGAATTTTTTGGCCAGATATTGCAATCAGGCAGGACCCGGATGAATTCTCGAAGAGATTTACTGATCATAAAAAAGACGGCGGTTTTTATAATGTAAGTCCTGCTCTTTCACCGCAGGGAGATAAAATTGCCTTTATATCCAACCGGGATTATTACTTTGATGTTTTTATAATGAGTTCAATTGATGGGAAAATTATAAAAAAAGTAGTTGAAGGAAATAAAACAAATGATTTTGAAGAATTAAATTTTCTTTATCCCGGTTTAACCTGGTCACCCGACGGCAGAAAAATTGCCATTTCTGCTAAAAGAGGCGGATGGGATGTTATATATGTTATTGATATTGAGTCAAATGACCGGTATAATTTACCTGTTCAACTGGATGGAATAAAAAGCGTAACCTGGGCTCCTGACGGTAATAATATAGCTTTTGTCGGGCATAACTCTGTTCAATCAGATATTTATGTTTACAATTTTAATACTAATGAAATTCTTAACCTTACAGATGATGTTTTTACCGATAGTGACCCTGCGTGGGTTTCAGACAGCAAAAATATTATGTTTGTTTCAGATAGAAGAGATTTGCTTGAAAAAGATGCACTTGCTGATTCTTTTAAAATTTACAGGCATGATTACGCACAAAATGATCTGTATGCTGTTAATATCGATAACAATCATATCCTCCGTTTAACTGATACACCTTCGGATGAAGCCTCCCCTATTTCATCTCCTGACGGAAAAGAAATTTTGTTTATTTCCGATGCTAATGGAATAAATAATGTTTATAAAAAGGAAGTCTCTTTTGACGGCAATTCAGACAATACTCAAAATAAAGCAATTCCAATTACTAATTCCTTAAACGGCTTATACCAGCTCTCTATTTCTGGAGATGGTAAACGTATGGCTTTCACAAGTTTATACGAAGCCGGGTTTGATATTTTTATGCTGAATAATCCGTTTGATATTAAACTTGAATCAGACTCTATTCCTTTAACTGACTATATAACCAAATTAAAGAACGGCAACAGTAAATATGAACTGATTAAGGTTGAAGAAGATATTGATGACGGAGACAACATTGATTTTTATACCGGTCAATTTGTTGATACCGGCAAAGTATATGGTGACTCTGTTGAAATTGATTTTGACAATTATGTTTTTGGAAACAATTTCAGTTTTTCTCCTGATACCTCAAAAAAGAATTACGATCAGTTCAATCTTTCCGATAATCTGGATGATCAGGGGAATTATAAGGTAAACAAATACAAAATTACTTTTTCACCCGATATTGTTTATGCCAATGCCGGTTACAGTTCATTATACGGTTTGCTTGGCACAACAGTTATATCCTTCAGTGATGTACTTGGAAACCACCGGCTGATTGGTGTAACAAGCCTGCAGATAGACCTTAAAAACAGTGATTACGGACTTGCTTATTATTATCTGAAAAACAGGCTTAACTACGGAATTGAGGGCTTTCATACTGCAAGATTTGTTTTTCTTAATGGTTTCTACGGCTCAGAGTTAAACCGGTTTAGAAATTACGGGGCAGTATTCTCTGCAAGTTATCCGTTAAATAAGTTCTATAGGATTGATGCCGGCCTTAGCTGGTTAAATGTTTCGAGAGAAAATCTTGATAATCCATTTCAGGAAACTGAAAAAGCATCTTTTGTTGTTCCGACACTAAGTCTTGTACATGATAATGTACTATACGGTTATACTGCTCCTATTGATGGTTCGAGATACAGGCTTGATGTACTTGGAAACCCCGGGCTGGGTAATAAAAAACTAAGCTTCTACTCATTACTGGGAGATTACAGGAGATATTACAGGTTCTGGGAAGATTATTCTTTTGCCTTCAGATACTCCGGTGGTTATTCTGGCGGTGCTAATGCACAAAGATTTTTCCTTGGAGGAATAGATAACTGGATAAACAGATCATTCGCAACAACAGACATTCCTCTTGAAAGTGCTTCTGATTTTGCATTTTTAACTGCGGCACTTCCAATGAGAGGTTTTGATTACGCCGAACAGATCGGTACTAAATACAGCCTGCTGAATATGGAATTCAGATTCCCCCTTATCCGTTATCTGATTACCGGTGCTCCCCCGCTTTTCTTCAGTAATATTCTTGGTTCTATATTTGTAGATGTGGGTTCAGCATGGAACAATACTAAACAGTTAAGATTTTTTGAAAGAAATGAAAATGGAAGTGTAGTTGCTAAAGATCTTTTAATGGGTACAGGCGTAGGCGCAAGGGTTTTCTTCCTGTATTTTCTTGTGAGAATGGATGTGGCATGGGCTTATGACGTGGAGGGTTTTACCAAACCAAAATTCTATCTGTCACTGGGTGCAGATTTTTAATTAAAGAGTTTGTCTGAAAGGTAGAAAGTGCCGAATAATATGCATTAACCCCGGGCTTCACAGTCTGTTGCAGAACTACAGTGAACAATAGATTAATCCCCGCCTTGCGAAGGCGGGGATATTTTGTCGAAGACAAAATCGGGGTGGTTGTCTGTTTGAAGAACCCATAACAGTGTTATGGTTCTTCTTCCTCCATGTTAAAACATGGGGTTAATCAATAAAATTAATATTTATTCCGTACTCTTCCCTGCCGGTTTGCTTTCCTTAGGTTTAGTCTCTGTCTTAGTCTTTACCGGACTGCTTTTATTATTACCTGAGGTATTTTTATAATCTGTCTGATAAAAACCGGTACCTTTAAAAATAGGCCCGGCACCTGCACCAATTAATCTTTTTAC
>JAWOJF010000283.1:0-11035 GCA_046481785.1 Ignavibacteriaceae bacterium
CCCCAAATAAAGCATATTTGTTATTATTTACCTTATATAATTTTTTAGCTACATCAAGCTTAGACTCAGCAGAAGACAAATTCTTTGAGGCCATATTTGGTGTTTGAGCTTTAGTTCTAATATCACCAGTTTTAAACTTATTATTTGCTTTTGCCAAGTTTTTAGTTGCTGCACTAACATTAGACGTGGCCTGCTTAACTGCTTTATCACTACCAAAATTCTTAAGTATTTTCTCTCCACCTGGAATAAAGCTTGTTGCAGTTGACGCTCCAAGTTCTATACCTGCTTTACTAAGCTCTTTAGTTTCTCCTCCATTGAATCCGCCAACTACAGTATAAACTTCGCCGCTTCCATTAATATCAACACCTGCTTGTAAAGCATCGGAAACAAAACCTGATACAAACAAACTTGCCCCATTAGTCAATCCAGCTAAACCGTACTCTCCAGCAGTTATTCCAACATCAGCGTAATCGACATTTCCAACTGCTTCAGAAATTGATTGTCCATTAGCCAAATTAGCACCAACTTGAGAGGCAAACTCATAAGCAGCCCCACCTACCACCCCAATAATGGCCAAGAGAGGGCCCTCTCCATTTTTATCGACAAATATTAAGGGGTTATCCACCGCATATAGATATGGTGAATAATTCACAAAAGATTCTGATTGTGGATCCAACGTATGAAATCTCCCGATTTGTGGGTCATAAAATCTTGCTCCGTAATCGTAACCCCTTATGCAGTAAAATCAATGGTTTCAGGACTGCTTATCTGCTCTGGAACGGATTATTCAAAGAACGTTTGTCCCTTAAAAGTAAGCATTTTTCTTTTTTCAATTGAAAGAAAAAAGGGTTGCATTTCGCAACCCTTAATTCATCATTACAACAAGCATAATTACTGTCAGAACAACCAGTATTATACCGGTCACTGAAGTAATTAATTCGTTGTACCTCTCAAAAAAACTTTTCATACCAGTTGGTATTAATGGTAAAACAACAATTAACAACCACCTGTTTGTAACTAAAATGTAACTGGTATTGACTTTCGGAGAGAATATAATTAGCTTTGATGTGTCAATATAAAAGTTTTATATTCCCAATGAAAGCCAACCTGGTATTAGTTTAACAGGTTGGTTTTTTTATCGATGCAAGTTACTAAGGGTAACCATCTCTAACAAAAACAGTTCCCCCGTATTTATCAACATTCCCGCAGACTTATTAACCCCACCAGATAAGGGATTGATTATAAATCGTTTTCTTTCCCCGTAGCCTAAAATGACCAGCTCCGGCGGCCTATCGCATTTTAGGCTACTCCCCACGGCCACCCCTTCTGCCCGGTTTGCCTGTCATGCTTTTTGTGGCCGGACTTCTGGCAGCACATTGCTTTTGTTTTTTCTTTTAATTGACTTTAAGCGGTAAAAGCCAAAAGCAAAGAGCTGCCCCCACGCTCAGAACAAAAAGACACGCCAGGCAACCCGGTCCCCAAGCTATTTTACATAATGCAAGTTATATAACAGCCTATTTTAGCGGTATTTAGATGTTTTTTCGGCTGTCATATAACTGGCATTATGTACTGACGGGCTTCGCCAAATAGCCCCACGCCGACCCGCTGCTTTACACCCCAGACATTCTGCTCAAAAACAGGCATTCCGACGGGAGAACAGAACAAAAAACCAAAAAAGAAAAGCAAAGATAAGTCGGCGTCCAGGTCTGTCAAGTTCAAGCCCTGCGGGTTTTATTAAAAATCTCCACCCTCGTGCCTCGGGTAGTATTTTTAATAAAAAACCTGACATTCCTTCCCGCCTTCCTTGTGGAATGGGCTTTCTTTTTTCGGTTTTCTTTTGGGGTATATTTAAAATATCCCAATGATTTTAAGAACGGTTGTTAGAAGGTTAATCACAGCACTAATAAAATTGATTGTTGCCGAAGGATTTTGTTGCCGTTTTAAGGGCTTTCTCTCTTTAGGCTTTTGACTGCGTTTTTTTGTTTTTTTCCGGCTCATGACTTTACGATTAAAAATTTAAGCCGTGTTGAGCCACTTAAATGTAATACCGGATTTCAGGAAAGTAAAGGACAGATTTTTGCAGCCCTTACCAATAAAGGATCTCAGTTTTTCACAAAGGAATGAGAGTGTTTTTTGAGCATATAAAATGTTTTTTTTAGGGTATATAAAATTTAGATGATGGCTTAAACTTTGGCTTAGGCAACAAATGAGCAAGCGGGGTGCGGATAGCCTTTTTGTGGGTTGGCCGGGAAGTGTCAAGGTTTCCGGCAAAAAGTTTTTTACCGCTGAAGATTTCAATTGAAAGAAAAAAGTTTTTGTCAGGAACCCGGAGGGCTTGACCTTGACTGTGGGTGGGCGGAAGCTATCTTTGACTAAGCCAAAGTTTATGTCAGGTACTGGATTCATCTTGCTTTTATTTAGGGGAAGCAAGATTTTAAATTTTGTCTACTATTTGGGTATTAATAATACTAAGGTTCGTGTTAATAATACTGATTTTTATAATAGGCCAGACAAAGCTCCATCGTCAGCATACCACTGAGGCCGGGGTGGGTTGGCCGTGGGGCTATTTAACATAATTGCATTATAGGACCGTAGGGAGGGCCAGTGCGGAATGCCCGGTACTATAATGCCCAATTATGTTAATATAGCTTAGGGGATTATTTTTTGGCGTGTCTTTTTGCTCCTGTGCGTCCGGGCAGCTCTTTGGTTTTGGGCTTATACGCTGTTATCCGGTTAAAATAATTTCAGTAGCCCAAAAACAATGTGCTGCATGCGGGTTGGCCTTGCAAAAAGCATGACAAAAAATAAGCCAGAAGGGCACGGCCGAGCGGCTGACAGGACTACGGGATGGGTTCTGAAGGGATGGCAGGCCTGGCAGCTTGGGGTGGGCGGGACTATTTCAATGGTTTCTTTCTGGCTTCTCTGATATTAACCAGAATGATCTTTTTTGCCTGTGGTTTATACCGGTAAGTAAGTATGGTTAACCTGTTAATGGGGCCTCTGTATAGATCTTTATAATTCCTGGATGGCTCCAGCATGTGGGGATTCTTTTTTAAAAGATCAAAAAAATGCTTTGTTTCACGAACAAAATTCTGCACTTCTTTATCTGTCCATTCATCTTCAAGGTATTTAACAATACGGGCATAACCCTGATCTGCCCTTTTTGACCAGACGAGTTCTACAGCCATTTTTTATATTTTGCCATTACTTCTTCATGCGGTATCAGTTCCCCACGATCAGCTTCGGCAAGGCCTTGCTCTATTTCTGCACGTTCTTCTTCACTTATGGTATCCCACCAGTCAGCTTGTTTTGCTGCTTTCCCTGACAATAAGGTTTTTACAGCATTTAATATATTGCTATCTGATATCTTATCGATCATATTGTGCAGATCCGCTCTCAGTTCTATAACATCCATGATTAGCATTTTTTTATCTCCTACAAATTTAATGATTATTACTGTCATTTATCCCAGCGGATGGTATTTATCAACCTGATCTTTTAGCCCTTCCAGGTTGTTTAACTGGTACCGCTCGGTTGAACTTACATACCTATGACCGGCCATATATTGCACCTGTCTAAGGTTATAGGTTTTAAGCCAGGCAGTGATCACACTGGCCCTGATCTGCTTTGCATTTTTTATTCCCGGATTAGTCCGTTTTAAAGCTCTGAACAGATGATGCAGACTGTTTTTCATGTTCACACTGCCTTCCATACTTATAAATATCTGGTCTGTTGGCTTTACTATTAACCCCGGCCTGATCCGGTTGATATACTCATGCAGCTCCATCACCTGGAAGGATTTTAATTCAAGCGTCCGGCTGTTGCTGTGCTTACTTCCGGGTATATGAACCTTCCCTCCCTGCAGTTTTACATCAGTGGTTGTAAGCCGCATAAGTTCATCGGTTGTAATGCCTTGATAAATCAGCATGCCCAGGATTATTTTGTTACGCTTTGAGCGGTTATCAATAACCGGGTAAGACTGGTAAAGCTGGGATAAGGATTCAGAAGAAAGGATATCATGCGGGAGCTTATGCCTTACGCCTTTTAGATAAAGGTTTGCTGCCGGGTTTAGGGTTACTTCGCCGGTAGATTTTAAATAATCGTAATAGTTTCGGATGGATCTCAGCATGGTGTTAATGTGTTTCTTGCTTTTGCCTTCCGTCCTACAGTGGTCGATAAATACAAGCAGATCATTATAAGCGGTTCCTGGTTCTGTCAGTCCTTCACCTTCCATCCAGCGTAAAAAGTAACCGGTGTAATTCAGCTTCTGGCGGATTGTGCTTTGCTCGTTTCGCTGCCCTTCAAGCCATGTTTTAAAGCCTTGCAGTTTGTTTTCAATGGCCTTGTTAAAGCAATATTTCTGTTTCTTACTCATTGGCCAGATGCGTATAAATCTGCGTTGATTCAAGACTCTGATGACCGAGGAACCGGCTCACGCTTTCCAGGCTCATGCCCGATTGCAGCAGGTGCGTTGCAATAGAGTGCCTGAGGGTATGAAGACCAACGGATTTATTTATACTTGCACCTTTCACCAAGGCTTTAAGCCTCATAATCAGGCTGTTCCCATCCATTCGCTTACCGCGAAAGCTTAAAAGTAAAGCCTGCTGTTTCATTAGTTCACAGCTTAAAAGACTGCCACGAGCTACATTGATATAGTTTTCCAGATCTTCTTTCACAGCTTCACTCATAGGAACATAACGCTCCCGGTATCCCTTGCCTTTTTGCACATAAAGAAGTTTTTCTTTGATTAAAACATCACTTACATCAAGGCTTACACCCTCGTTTCTCCGAAGGCCACAGCCATAGTAAATCGCCAGCATCGCCCTGTCACGTAACCCTAAATCATCATTATTACAGGCATTATACAGCGCTTTTACTTCCGTTCTGGTTAGTACCGTCTGATTCAGCTTTTCTTTTTCAATTGGGATTTTCAGGCTGATTTCAAAAACAGGTTTGCCGGTTACCTGTAGGTATTTCACAAAACGCCTAAGGGCATTGATGTTACTGACAATGTAGTTTTGAGAAAGGCTGCCGGCTTGTTTCTTATTCCGGCGGGTTTGCAGGTGTTCATGGTAAATCTCAATAACGGTTTTATTGATTTCCTGAAGCTCCACAATGCCGGACTTTTGAAGGTAAGTAAAAAAGTCTCTCAGGTAATTGGTTGATGCATAAACGGTACTTTCTGCATATTCCAGGGTTTTTAACCACTTTTCAAAGCCCTGGATCAGGAGTTTATATTCTGGATTTAACATAGTATTTTGTTTGGGTGCTCCCGTTACGCTGCGCTATCGGGATTAGTTCAACTTAAAATTTTCACCTCGTTACCACTCGTAAAAATTTAGTTTCACATAACGTGCGTTTTGAAGTATAACAGTTACACTTAACTTTCCTTATGTGGCAATGGTTACAGGAGCATTAAGTATAACATCCGGCTTTGTTATACTTCTGTTATTCTTCATGACCTTTATTCTTTCAAAGATTTCATCGAGGATCTTAATGCCCTGCTGCAGCTCGCTGTATTCCGACCAGTTTAAGATTTCATATTCAAAACCTGATTTACGGTTTCCTCCAACTTTACGAGTATAGCCTCGGGTTTCTAACTCTCGCAAATAACGGTTAACGGTCATGGGATTCAGGCGCAGCTTCTGGCGGATCTCTTTGGCATAAAAGCTCTCCTTTTGGGTTACTTTCATATGGTATTTAATGCCTTCGAAGAACTCCCTGACCTGGCGGGGCAACTCATCGCTCTTTGCAAGTAAAACGTCTTTGAGCAAAAGATTGGCCCAGCGGATATCTTCCGGCGTGGTTTCAATGTAGCGCTCTCCGGTCGAAGGATCTGTTTTAACATCACGCTGGTACTGGTGGTAAAAGGTGACGGTTTCAATAAAGGCCAGATAATGGCTGTTTGTCCGAAGGGGTTTAAATACATATTCCGGGATTTTCAAAAGTTCAGCGTAAGGGTTGCGAACGCTGATCGTATGCAGTACCATTTGCATATTCCTAAAGGTGTCTTTTAACTGGCGTTCCCTGCCGCTGTCTATTTTTCCGGCTGACAGCCTTCTCTGGTAATCCATCACCAGTTCCCGGTGCTCCGAACTGCCATCAATGTAGATCAATATCGAGCGGTTGGCATTGTCCTCGTAAAGTCTTTCACGGGTGGTTGTACCTGCCAGGCAAATTGGCCCTTCCACTTTCAGGGTAATGGTCTTTAAGTTGCCCTTACTGTCTTTTATGGGGATGGTTTTGGATATCCGCTTTTTGCTCTGCAGTTCCCGCAAAGGGTAAAGAACATTTTCAGCCCCGTCCATATCCTCTATCAGTACCAGCTTATGTCGTAGCTCGGTTTGCTCGAAGTAATAGAAAGCGTTTTCGGATAAAATGGTAATTTCCAGTTTATCGTGTTCCGGGATCAGCTCGGCGATCTTTTCCTGCAGGTAAGTTTTTCCCGTACCACTTGATCCCAGGCTTATGATATGTAAAGGTTGATCCCTGAGCCTTGAAGTAAATACCAGGTACATCAGAAGCCGGTTGGTTTCTTCGCCTATTACTCCCGTTTTGCCTAGGTCTTCGCCGGTACGCTCCATCAGGTTCGGGGATTGAAGATAAGTGATTGCTTTTCTTTTCTGCTCCTCGGTTAGTTCTTTACGTCTGGGTTTTTGCTCTTTCATACTTTCTATTCTGGTAAGCCGGTAACGCTCGATTTCATCAATGAGCTGGGCAATGGCACGGTTTAAAACCGTGGTGCCGGTTTCAATACGGGAGGCAGCCATAGCAATGAACTTTTCAAGGTAATCGGCATTGTAAAGATCCAGCGTGTGCCGGATGCTGTGCAGTGGATCCTGGGTGTCAACCCGGCTTATTTTTATTGTTACCCTTAACCGGTCGAGCTGCTGCAGGTTAATGCCACCCAGTAAAACGATCTGCAGCTCATCGTTGGTAAATACGATGTATTCGGGGTTTCGGGTATCCAGTTTGCAATTAAAGCTCACAGGCTTTTCAGGTTCATTTTTATTTTCAGTTGAAAAAAGAAAGATTCTGTTTTCTAAAAGGTGGGTAAATAATTCTGATTCGTGAGATATAGAAAGGCTGTTTACATCTTCATCGTTAGGAGTTTCAATATAACTAACCTTGATGCCTGGCTTAAGGCTTAAAAGTTCCTGGTAATGCTTTTTAATGGCCTGCCGTCCGGCTTCATCACCATCAAAGAACAAAACCACTTCCTGCAGCTGTTGCAGTTCCTTGATGGCTGCCTTGTGTTCATCGGTCAGTCCATTGGTGCCATAAAGGGACAGTATGGCGTATTGATTGGATATTTCCGGCAGCTGCAGCAGGGTGGCTGCATCAATAATGGCTTCGGTCAGTATCAGCTTTGTGTTATCAGCTTTAGGATAGCAGGGATAAAGCCCCTGCCTTCCTGCCGTGTAAAAATGACGGGCATTTTCATCATTCAGGATGCTCCGGCCATAGAGGCTTATAACTTGTCCAGCCTTATTCCTTAATGCAAAGACAATGCAGTTTTTAAGTTTTTCATATTGATTGCCGCTGTTGTAGCCCATCTCGACTCCGCTCGATGTGACCGGCGGCCATAATTTACGGCTTACAAGATATTCTTTTGCCCTGGGGCTTCGCTGTAGGGCATACTTAAAGCCTTCAAAGAGTTTTATATAGTCTGCTTCCTGCTTCAGCTTTTCGGGTATTATACCCATCAGCTCCTGGGCTTTTAAAATAGCCTCGTGCTTACTGATCTGTTTGTACTTCATAATAAAGTCAACCTGGTCGCCGCTCCCGGCCTTGCAGTTTGAGCTAAAACAATTCCAGGTATTAGTCTTGGGATATACCTGGAAGCTTGGCGTTGTATCATCATGGAAAGGACATTTTAATCGGTTGTTCCTGTCGGGTACCAGGTTATAATGTGCCAGCACTTTTAATATCGAAAGGCTTTGTTTGATGTCCGCTATTTCCATACTGTTAATAACTTTAGATAATTCATATATGAAGTAAAGTAATTCAATATTGCGTTATTATAAAAATTTACTACAGTTAAGTTGTTAACAATATGAGGTATTAATACTCATAAAATGCAGTGTTTTTGATATATTTGTACTGTTGATTAATTCTTAAGTGAGTTAAAACTATGAACGATTTAGGAGAGCGCTTAAAAGCATTAAGAAAGAGGGCGGATCTGTCCCAGACTGCTTTAGCAGAAAAGATTGGAGTTTCTTATTCCCAATATGGCCGATATGAGTTAAAGGGCGTACAACCCCCGGCTAACATACTTAATAAGCTTGCCGATATTTTAAATACTTCGGTGGATTACCTGATCAATGGGGATTCAGACGAGAAGGCTAAGGCAACGCTCAAGAATACCGATTTACTGCAAAAATTCCGGGAGATTGAAGCCATGCCGGAGAATGAGCAGCACAGCATTATGAACGTCATAAACGCCTACATACGGGACTTTAAAACAAGACAGGCTTATTCGTTGTAATCATGCAGTTTCTTCCTTATGATCCGGGAAGATTACCCACAAAAAAGACTCCTTCCAAAGGCGACAAGCTATACATTAAAGTAACCGGCTTACCTCCATTTAAAGACGAGCATTTCTCCATCAGGAACCAAAAGCATCCCAACTATGATGATTTTAAAAGGCTCCGAGATGAAGCCATTAAGGCAATGAACGGTATGGCCTGGTATTTTGGCCCGGTTCACCTTGATTTTGTTTTATACAGCCCAGATACACCAAAAAAATCATTGGTTGTTTATGTAGGCGGTATAATGGATACGCTTGATGGCAGCAGTGGTCCACAATTCACCTATCTGCCCATTGTCTTTGAAGATGATTGCCAGGTGGTTTCTTCTAAGTCTGCCTTTCAAAAGTCAGTTGATACCTGGTATGCGCTGGAAATTAGCTTTTTGTGATTTCCGAACATGACTGATAAACAAACAAAACCCAGCAATCCGGGCTTTATGTTTATATTGTTTCAGCAATTACAAATTGCCCTTTAAAAACGGCGAAGTCACAGACTGTCGCCGAGCGGCTTCGATTGAAGACTTCGCTCAGCAAGGGTTTTTGCTTTCCAGAAGATATCCCCTCGCTAATCTACGCCTAGCGAGGGAAACGTCGCCGCATTACAATATACCGAAATAATTTTTAACTGCTTCCCAGTCTTCCTTGCTTAAAGAGTTTTTTCGTATTACTACAATTAACAGATTATCTTCAAATAATTCAATTATATCATTATTAAGCTTATAATTAATATTTTGTTTTATGAAGGTGCGTGACACTTTTTTAAAAAACACCTTGTTAAAAAATGTAATCTTCACTTCATCACTATCAATTTCAAGTTCCTTAGGCTCTGTTCGATTCAGATAGAATACTATCAATAATCCTAAAAAAATAATGATCATAGCTAAGAAATATCGATAGCTAATATCCATTTTTAAAAGAGCGAATATTAATATGCTTATTATAAGTCCTATAATAATAAATGTCAATAATAGTTTCCTGAGATAAGCTGGCTTACAATTTATACTTTGCATTTTTGTTCTATTTTATATAGTCTTTCGTAAATGTTATCAATTTGCTCATTGGTCCAGCCAAGATTATATTTTTGTTTTATTTCTACTACAAGAGATCTATTAATTTTTCTTAGTTCAAGTGTTTTAGGAATTCTTCCCCTACCGTACAATTTATATTTGTAATTGACTTGTAATGAGCTGAATGGTATCTCCTGCTCAAGTCTAAATAATATGAATTGATAGTAGTATACAACTAGGGTGCTACCTTCCTCATTTATTAATAGTTTATAAACGTGTCTATTTCTTGGATTAAATATTTGATAAACGAATAAACATAATACGCATATTTCTATTATCAAATAATAACTTGAGAAGAAGGTCGTATTTCCTATTATCAGGCCAACATTGAAAAAAAAGAGTAAATAAATTTCATTCCAAACCTTCTTAAAAATAGTTGTTTGCTCCTTTATTTCAAATAGTGTCATTATTCAAATAATAGAATATCTGATAGTTATTTACTAAAAAAGTCATCAATAAATTCTTGGTCTACCTGAACTTTACTTACATCAATATCAGCTACTCGTACATTTGTTTTAATGTTAGTATTGTCTTTGACTGCTGTTGTGGAATTATTTTCTGTCGCAGTGGTACTAGTTGCTTGTGATTCTTTGCCACCTTTTACATCCACAATATCACTTGCTGTTGTAACAACATCCACACCCAAAGCAGCTTGTTCAATTAACGTTTTAGGTAAGCCTCCAACTGCCAAATTGGTAACAATATCTGCTACATCACCCGCTTTACGTAATTCTCCATTTGTATTACCTGCGAATGCATCTCCAGCAATTCCAACACTTTCTAAAACACCACCTGGAATCTTCTCTGAAGAACCATCATCAATAATACCACTAATAATCATCGCTATTCCTAAACCAGTGGCAGGCACACCTGTGGAAATTAGAAATGTACCTGCCACTTGTCCAACACCAGTAGGAGTACATACGAAACCTACTCCAGCTATGGTAGAACCTAAACCACCAATGGCTGTTGCAGTACCTCTAATTATTGCATCCCAATCAACCATGCCATCAGGATCAATAAATCGTAACGGATTGTCATATGCATAGCGATATGGGCTCCATCTCCGGTCTAATTCAGCCATCGGATCCACGCTGTGCCACCTACCGATTTGGGGGTCATAAAATCTTGCTCCGTAATCGTACCAACTCACATCCACTCCGTAACTTGAATTGGTAGCAGTCAGGTTTTCTTTACCATTATACCGGTATTTATTACTGTAAGTTTCCCCATAGGGCGCCATCAGCATACCGAAGGGATAATAATTGTTCACCTGGAGCATTTGAATGGATGATCCGCTTCGTTTGAGAACAGTCCGGATATTTCCCAGATGATCTTTCGGAGCAGACCAGAAAGTCGCAGTCCATCTCCGCCAGGTCCACCGGCATGTGGCCGCCGCTCTGCGCGGCATCGATGAGCGTGGTGATGCCGTGGTGCC
>JAWOJF010000141.1:0-5407 GCA_046481785.1 Ignavibacteriaceae bacterium
TTCAGGGCTAAAGCCCGTGTTATGGTTCTTTAGGCTCCCCCATGTTAAAACATGGGGTTAATCAATAAAATTAATATTTATTCCTCAGTCTTTAATTTTTACACAATCTCTTCGGAGAAAAGGGTGTAGGATCATATTAAAACCTTTAATAATCATGCTAACTAAAAAATGAAAAGATATTCACTCAAATTGACTTTTGAGACACCCTCATCTTTTCTGCCCCCGCAGGTTTTCGCGGTTCAATGTCTGATGCAGGGCTATAAATACTTTAATTCACAACTTTAATTTGCAAACAATGAATTAAACTCAATAACCACACCTGCATGAATTGTAAGCAGATCGGTTTTTGATTTGCTTGGATGCAATATGGCATAACCGTTTTCTAAAGTTACTGAGCCTTCTTTAAGATATTCAGCTTCACTTCCGGCAAGATACCTTGCTTTTAGATCGAGGTAAATTGAAGATATTTCATCTCCATCGTCATTAGAAGAAAGCAGAATTAAAAATCCGCCGCCGCCGCCGTAGCTCCATGCAAAATCATCAAAGTTAGTAGAGCTTGCAACTTCATCTATGTAGCCGCGGCTTTTAACCGATGTTTCAGTCCATAAATATGAACCCCCGAATAAACCTTCTACATATGGTTTAATCATTCCTGTCTGGAATAAAAACTGCATTACAACATGAAAATTTACAAGGTTATTTGACCGGTCAACATCAACAGTTACATCAGGGATTGTAATGCTGAACCGTTCGTTCCTTGATTCGCTTCCGTAATTAATAAATCCAACATTTAATCCTATAGAAAAAGGACTTCTTTCAGTCTGCGGAAGAAAAAGAAAATGCCCGCTGAATCCCCAGCCGGTACGGTCTACATTTTCTTTAAACTCTCCCTGTGGTAAACCAATTGTAAGATTAGCACCAACTGACTGCGAAAAGCCTTTCGCGCTGAATAAAATAACTGCTGTAAATAATAGTAAAAGAATTTTAATACGCATTTAAGAAGAACCTCCATAATCCATGGTTTATAAAAAAGCAATTGTAAATATCCGCAGAATATCAGATACAGCCAAATAAAGAATATGATGAATGATAAACTTTATGAAGAAAGGCGGAAATTAAGGATATAGGGAAATTACCATTTTACTTTTATCCTGATTTATATTTATTATCATACAGGCGCATCAGGGGGGTAACAGATATGCCGTGAATAACAATTGAAACTACTATAACAATCAGGGTGTATGTTATAAGTTTATGAGATAATTCCCGCGGAAGCCCATACCCGATTGCATACATAAGATAATAGATAGAACCGATTCCCCTGATGCCGAACCATGAATAGAGACTTTTTTCAAACAAACGTATCTTAAGCCCCGAAAGGCCTGCAAAAACAGAAACCGGACGGATTACCAGGAACAGAAGAGGGATAAACCAATAGGCTTCAACAGGCAGATAACCGTAAGTTAATATGGCTCCAATAATAAGCACTACTGCAATTTCCAGTATATGCTCAAGTTGTCCGTTAAAAATAAGAACCGACTTTGTTAATGTATCTTCCCTTTCCTGTACATCTGCTTTTTTAATTTTAAAAGGTTTTTCCATAGTATCGGACTTTACAAAAGCTAACCCTGCGGCAAAGACAGAAAGAAATCCATAAGTATTAATTAGTAATGCAACACCATATGATAAAGAAATTAATCCTATTACAATAAATTCATCTCTGCTGTTAGCTTCTTTATATTTTTTTCTAAGTGTAAGAATAATTTTTCCTGTAGAAAATCCAAGCAGTGCGCCAACAGCTAAGCCCCCGGTAATTGCCCACACCACATCTACTAAAAACCAGCGTATTCCAAAGGAACCAAGCTCGTGAAGCCCTGACAATCCAAGCCCTAGCATAACAAAAGGAAACACCGTTCCATCATTTAAACCTGCCTCCCCTGTTAATGTAAACTTAAGCCTGTCTTCCTCCCATGGATGCTCCAGTTGTACATCTGAAGCCAGCACAGGATCAGTAGGAGCAATAATAGCGCCGAGTAAAACTGCGGCTCCCAGTGGCAATCCTAAAAGATAATAACCGGTAAGGGTTATAAGTGCCACTGTTATCAGCATTGAAAGAAATGCTAGCCTTACAGGGTACTGCCATTTATCTTTTAGCCTTCTTAGTTTTAAGCCGGCATTAAAAAGAGATACAATCACTGCAATCTCGGTAACTCTTTCAAGTATCTCCGTATAATCAAGCGGATTAATAACTATATAATCAATCCCAAGAGGCCCTAAAAACAAACCAAGGATAAGGTAAAAAATAGTTGTAGTTAATGGAAGCCGTTTAATAAATGCGCCGGAAACAGCCATTAGAATTAATAGGGTTCCAATTATTACTGCCCAGATCTCAAACATAAAACCTTGTTTAATATGAGATTAAATTTAACTTCATAAGAAGAATAATTTTGTGATAAGATTAGCCCGATTATGAATTTTTACTCTGCTTTTATTTTCAGGCCTTTCGGTACAAGAAATTTTTCGAGGAAATCAAATAACATCTGTACAAGTATAGCAAGCAGGGCGGCGGGAACAGCTCCTTCAAGTATCAGTTGTGTATTATCCAGCCGTATGCCTGTCAGTATAGGCTGGCCGTAACCGCCGGCTCCTATTAAAGCGCCTAATGTTGCTGTTCCAACATTTATTACTGCGGATGTTTTTATTCCGGCAAGAATGGAAGTTGATGCAAGCGGAAGTTCTATTAACCAAAGTTTTGAGAAGGATGAAATACCAAGTACCTCTGCCGATTCTTTTATATGCCCCGGAATACCTTCCAAACCTGTAAAGGTATTTCTTACAACAGGCAGAAGGCTGTAAAGAAATAATGCAGCAACGGCAGGCCATGTGCCTATACCAAGCAGGGGAATCATAAATACAAGCAATGCCAGTGAGGGAATGGTCTGTATAACTCCTGTTGATCCTAAAATTATCTTATTAAATTTTTTAAACCTGTATGCGGCAATGCCAAGCGGAATTGAAATGATTATTGCCCCTGAAAGAGAGATGAGTACAAGAAATAAATGATCACCGGTTGTTTTTATTATTCTGTCCCAAAAGCTGCTTTCATTTACTTCAGTCCTGATAAAAAATGTATTCCTTATAAAAGCAGATGCAGCAGCGCTTTCAGATAATCCTTTCAGCTTCACATCGGCATTCATTTTAATCATTAATGATTCGGGTATGCTGTTTTCAATTCGTAAAACTGATTCCAGAACACCGGGGGAGCTTTCTGCCAGGTCTTTCCTGTATAATAAAACTGCATTATACTCCGGGAAAAAATTCAGATCATCTTCAAGTACTTTTATATCGTAATATTCTATTTCGGCATCGGTGGAATACAGATCAAGAATATCAATAGCGCCGCTCTCCAGGCCGCGGTATGCAAGATCATGTTCAAGCCCTGTAACATTGTTACCGGTAAGATCATAAGCTTTACGTAAATTCCGCCAGCCGTCTTTCCTGTCAATAAACTCATTACTGAATCCGTAAACCAAACCTGTATGTTTTTTTAAATCGGAAATAGAATTAATATTTAACTCATCCGCTTTTTCTTTTTTCATTCCCAGGGCATATGTATTGTTAAAGCCCAGCGGTTTGCTTATCCCTATATTCATATCATCAAGAATTATTTTTAATGATTCATCATCACTAATATTTCTGCCTGATAATATTTCTTCTCTTATTGTTCCCGTATATTCGGGATAAATATCAATCTCGCCGTTCAGCAGGGCATTCCATAAAATAGCCGTCCCGCCCAGCTCCTTCAGATGAACGGTTGATCCGTTTTTGTTTGAGTATTCTGCTAACTGTGTTATTATCTCTGCAAGTATTACAGACTCGGTAAACTTCTTTGATCCTGCTTTTATTTCAACCTGCTGTGCCTGTACAGCATTTACCAAAAGAATAAATATTATAAATAGTTTTTTCATTGTGTTAATTATTTTTGCGAATGCAGTGTAAATATCAATTGTCTGAATATCCCATACTGCTGCGCTGAGCTTTTATAAACCTTATAACAAATTCATCCCGGGGAGATGTTATAAAACTTTACAGAGTACCTTCCTGCACTATTAAGCCGTCTTTCATAAGGACAATCTTGTCACCGAAAAAAGCTGCTTCATTAAGATCATGCGTTACAATTACAACTGTTTTATTAAGGCGTTGAAATATATCTTTTAAATCATTCTGCAGATCGTATCTTATCAGAGGATCAAGCGCACCAAGCGGTTCATCAAGAAGCAGTATTTGCGGATCGGGCATTAATGCGCGCATTAAACTTACCCGCTGATTCTGCCCGCCGGAGAGTTCGGCAGGAAAACGGTTAAGCGCACCGGGCGGAAAGTTTGTTAGCTCGGCTAACTCCGCTACCCGTGTGTTTATTTTTTCTTTATTCCATTTCAGATATTCGGCAAGAAGCGTAACGTTTTTACCAGCGGTAAGATGAGGGAAAAGTCCCCCCTCCTGTATTACATAACCGGTATTCCGCCTGATACTATTTAAATTATCCTGTGTCAGTACTTCGTCGTTTATCAAAACTTTTCCCGAATCTGCCTTAATTAATCCAATTATTATTCTTATCAATGATGATTTACCGCTGCCGCTCGGACCGATTAAAACAGTAGTATTTCCACCCGGAATATTTAAACTAATATTCTTTAAAGCGGGCAGCCCATTGTATGATTTAGTAATATTTTCTAAATGAATAGACATGAATAATATTTGGTATATTAATATTAGTGAAAGTAAGAAGAACAAAGAGGAACGGCAAGCTTGAGGGTGTCTCAAAAGTAAGATGGGGAGAATATTTATTCATTTTGTTAAGATGTCAATGGTAAGTTTTTCATGACAATAAAGTCTCTCCTCCCGCATACATGAAAGGCTTTGCCCCATTTTTGCCGCCGTACAACTAACTAACCTGCGCCTCGCCCGGGCGGGGACCAAAAGGCTGGGTTGCAGCGATGAATGAACAGCACGAACCAAATTAAAAACCGTTATACAAGGAGTTACTTTCTTATCTCTTCGGAGGATATTAAAACCTTTAATAAACATGCTAACTAAATAATGAAATTATATTCACTCAAATTGACTTTTGGGACAGCCCCCTGCCTGCCTGCCTGCCGATAGGCAAGCCTGCCTGCCGATAGAGAAGCATCACATTCCTCTCTTTTTCCGGATTCAATTAAGTTAGATTAAAACAAGACATATCTTCCGGATTTTTAATATTTTTCGCATCAGTCTTTGAGAAACTTTGTTAAACAGATTGCAGTATAATTGTTCGTTTAACCCGGGCTCAGTATTTAGAGCCCTTTAGCAGTTTTAAATAAATCATGGAAAAAGTTTTAGAATCCTTACATCAAATAAAAATATT
>JAWOJF010000290.1:0-4063 GCA_046481785.1 Ignavibacteriaceae bacterium
TCTCCTCGTCGGTTTACATGTTCGAAAGGTTTGATACTGCTGATGTTTCAAATAGTCACATTCGTGCCTTTCAAATGTTAAGCTTTAATGTTAATGAAGGAAAATTTTCATTAAGATCTTACCTGAACCTTGAGACTGACCTCTCAAAAGAACTTGAAAATGACCCAAGGCTTAGATTTTATAATTTATACCTTGAAGGAAGAAACCTGTTTGATATGCTTACAATTAAGCTTGGCAGGCAGCCTTTGTTTTCAAGTGTTGCAGGCGGATTGTTTGACGGAGTTAATCTTGATGTTAAATACAGTAACTATAAGCTGACGGGTTACTTCGGCGGAAATGTTCCTGAATACCAAAAGCTTGAACTGGCAGAGAATTTAGACAGCAACTATGTATTGGGTGGAAAGTTTACTGCTGTTCCTCTTGAAAATCTTCAACTGTCACTCGGCTATATTAAAAAGAATTTTAAGAGACAGGAATATTGGGCAACAAGGCTTGATGAAGACTTAAACCCAATTAATACATTGATAAGAGATAACTCAAATCAATATGAATTCCTTTCTGCAAATGCTTCATATGAAGTTGAAAAACTTTTTGATGTTGATGCCGGCTTTGAATACGATATAAATTTCAAACAGGCTTCAAAGTATGAAATTAATGCCTCATACAACCAGGTAGAAGATTTAAGTATTGATGTTTATTACAATTACAGGGAACCAAGAATTAGTTATAATTCAATTTTTTCTGTTTTTGATTACGGCAATACACAGGAAATTGAATTAGGCGGAAGTTACAAAATCAACAGGTTGTTTACAGTTTCGGGAAGATTTGGTAATATAAATTACCGTGATGATGAAACTTCAAGCAGAATTACACTTGGTTTACTCTCCAACTACGGAAGCATTACTTACAGAAAAAATCTTGGGTATGCAGGCGAACTTGATGCCTTATCTCTCTATTCTGCCCATACATTTCTTGAAGGACTGATAACCCCATCTTTGGGTGTTTCATATACAAACTACAAGCTGTCTGAGGATGCTGAAAAGAATAATCTTACAACAATACTTGCAGGAGTAAATTACCGGCCGTGGAGAGAATTATCTTTTGACGTTCAGGGACAGTTTATGAATAACAAAATCTATAAAAATGATTATAGATTTTTCTTTAAAGTTAATTACTGGTTCAACACTAACTTAAACTGATGCAGTTATGAAATTAAAATACTTATATCTTTTCCTTCTAACGGCTGTTACCGGACTTTTATTTTCCGCGGCTTTTTCGGATATACAGGAAGCTGAGGCCGAAGTAAAAGGTAATGACAAAATAATTAAGTTCTCACATTCATTTCATGCCGAACTTGCCGGCTGCGCTGACTGCCATGCTAAAGCAGCAGCCAGTACTTCGCTTAAAGACAGGCTTATGCCTGACCATGAAGACTGCGGCACCTGTCATGATGTTGAAGATTCAGAACAGTGCGTAACATGCCACTATGAAGACACCTATGAACAGCTTGTACAGAATAAAAGCGAATTATTTTTTAATCATAGTTTCCATGTAACAGATCAGAAAATGGAATGTGAATCATGCCATAAAGGAATTAAAGAAGCAGATTATGGTTTCCAGGCAGCACAGCCTAACCCGGTTATGGCAGACTGCTACTCCTGTCATAATGATCTGACTGTTGCTTCTAATGCTTGTGAAAGCTGCCATACTTCTACGGTTAATTTAATTCCGCAGACTCATAAAGATGTAGCTTTTATTAAGACTCATAAATTTGAAGCTAATGATGTGGCGGCTGATTGTATTATGTGTCATGATAACAATAATAATTCCTGCCAGGATTGCCATGCTGCATCAGGAATTGATGTTGCTAATGTGCCTAATGATTTCTTCCAGCCTTATTCACCTAACAGCTTTAGCGACGGTGCAGCGAAACAGAAATTAAACAGAGTGCATGAATTGAATTACAGGTTTATTCATGGAATTGATGCAAAGTCAAAAAGAACAGACTGTGCAAGCTGCCACCAGGTAGAAACTTTCTGCGAAACCTGCCATACAGGTGAAAACGGAGATTATGCCTTAGGAGGAATTACACCGGCATCTCATCTTAAAGCAGGATTCATTACAATTGGAGTGGGTACAGGCGGCGGTGAACATGCAAGGCTTGCAAAAAGAGAAATTGAAAGCTGTGCATCATGCCATGATACTCAGGGTGCAGATCCTACCTGTATTACCTGCCATCTGGATAGCGACGGTATACAGGGAACTAATCCCAAAACACATCCCTCAAATTTTATGAGAGACGTTAAAGGGGATTGGCACGACAGTCAGGGTTCAATGTGTTTTAACTGCCATACATCTACAATCGCAGGAGCAGGATTCTGCGGATACTGCCATGGCTCAAACATGTAGTAATTACGGATATAAAAAAATGAAATACTATTTATTAAATATTTTATCAGCGGTACTCTTAGGGCTTTTTTTAGCAAGCTGTAGTGAACTGGATTCAAACATTTCACAGCCTCAGCCATTAACTGTTCATAAAGAGGGTGTTGTTACACCGGGGCATGCAAATTTCCACGGTAACCTGATCAGAGAAAATGGCTGGGATATGACATTATGCCAAACATGCCATGCTAAGGATTTTAGCGGCGGAACTGCTAATGCAACTTGTAATAACTGCCATACGTCAGCAGGCGGCCCAACAGCATGCAACACCTGCCATGGTTCGTTTGCTAATCCATCAAGAATTGCCCCTCCAACTGATTTGGAAAACAATACTTCTTCATCAGTTTTAGGTGTGGGTGCACATACAAAACATTTATACGAGAATACTCTGGGTGAAAGGGCACGCTGCGGAAGCTGCCACATTTTCCCATCTTCCCTTTATGCCGAGTCCCATATGGATAATGATGGCAGGGCTGAAGTGGTCTTAAAAAACCTTGCTGTTGCTCATGGCGCTGACAATGCATCTTATAATGCTGAAGACGGAAGCTGTTCAAATACTTACTGCCATGGTAATTTTGAGTTTTACAGAGATTCTGCTTTAGCTAAAGACCAGTTTGTTTATACAGAAGATAAAATGGTTGGTAATATGGCAAGTGTAAAATGGACTGATTCGGGAACTCCTGAATGCGGTTCCTGCCACGGATTGCCCCCTACAGGACATAAGGCTTATCCTATGTCTTCCTGCTATACATGCCATGGCGAAGTTATTGACGAGAATGGAAACATAATTGATAAAACAAAACATATTAACGGTCTTATAGAAGCAAGGGGAAATTAGAATACACTTATTTAATTCTGCAGGGGAATTCAGGATATAGATTTGTTTGTTTTTTATCAGTTTAAGCCGCTCAATTTGGGCGGCTTTTTTATTTTGCTTATCCTACTCCTTTATAAAATCTTTATTGTCTGATTCCACATATTCCCCTATTATGATGCTTATCAAAATATTTATTATAAATGTTACAATTTTTTTTATACATTTCTATTAATATTCAATTGATTTAGAGATTCTTATGAAAATAATTGCTGCCCTTTTTGTTTTTGCCTTTTCAGTTTATGCTCAGGCACCTGATGAAGCCTTAATAAGAAAAATGATGGATGTAACCGGCACGATCTCATCGCTTGCGAAAATGGAAAAGGACCTGCAGAAAGATATATTTAAATTTTACCCTGATGCTAATGAAGATGATGTTAAAATTGTTTATGAACAAATAGCCGTGGTATTTGATAAAGACACCCTGGTTAAGAGATATATAAAACATTTTTCCAGTGTTTTTAATAAAGAAAAGGTAAATGAAATACTTGAGGTATATGAAAACCCATTATTTACAACAATAACAGGAATGGAATCAAAGGACCTTGATGATGATGAGCTTTCTTCTTTTATAAGGGATTTTGACCCTGATTCTTATTCTGAAGAACGGAAAGAACAGGTTGATAGAATTAAAACAGCCGCAAGGTTATCAGAGTTTACTTATTATGCAGTAAAATCCTCAATAGAAATAGCAGTCACTGTAAGCAGCGCTCTTTCCGGACAGGATATAGTCCAGGCAAAAAA
>JAWOJF010000299.1:0-3516 GCA_046481785.1 Ignavibacteriaceae bacterium
CATATTATATTCTTAGTAACTGATTGCGTAAATCCCTTTTTCTTGTTTTATTATACATGTTCAAATAATTCAAAAACAATTTAAACGGAATTATGTAAAGTGATTTCAATCCGTATCTTACAACCTTGATTATATCTTCGTTGATCAAAGATTTTAGTTCATATGCCGTAATTTCCAAAACGGATTTCAACATATTCAAAATGTTATACAATGTACATTGAATAACAAAGAATAACGTTCTTGCTACAGGTGATTTTGTACATGTTCGTATCTTGAAATTGTTTTTTACTCTATATCCGGTCTCAATGTTCCATCTTTTCCTGTACTCTTCAGGAATTGACTTTTCAAATATTTCTATCGATTTTACATCCTTGTTTGTGGCAAATAGGATGTATCCTTTTTCTTCATCATGTGTTGCAACGAGATTAAAATCTGTTCCTTTTTTATTGAAATGATATTTAAAAACAGTTGATGTAGGCCCATTTTCTCTTTTAAATTTATCAAGTATGCCCATTATTCGTGGAGTGCGTTTGGCTGCAATAACAAAGTTTACATTTAGTTTGGTCAAAGCAGAAATTGTATCATCATTACAAAATTCCTTATCCAAATATACTGTACCGACTTTTATTTGCATTTTTTCAAGTCGTTCAAACAAAAATGTAATAAGATCTGAATAATTCTTATTTAAACCATTAATTGCAATAACATCAAGTGTAAGTTTAACATCCCCAATGATGTCCAATGTACAATATGAATAGCTCCAAGAGCTTCCATTTTTAGGTTTTATACCAGTTATCAAGGGAGTGTTTTCATCACCATAAAAGGGAATGTTATGAAAATCAATTGCAATGTCATGAACTTTACCTTCAATGTTCATACTTTTGAATATATCCCAATTCATGGTTCTAAATGAAGAAAGTATATATTCAACATTATTGCAATTTATGTAATTAAAAATAGTATCGGCTGACGGAATTTTTGTGAGAGAACTTTTAAGCTTAAGATCATTGCTTGCAGATTCAAGTGAGTTATTAACAGATGTTGCGGCATGTAGTAATGTCATAAAAATAGTTTGGAAAGTGTATTTTGCACCCTTTGGTAAATTAATTATATGATGATTGCTAAACAGTTCAGATGCCACAGTCATCAAACTGGCTGTAGCTAAGGACTCAATGGAATCGTTTTTTTGATTCATCATCCAAAAAGATTCCATAGTCCTACAAAAAGCTTTTTTGATTGAGATTCTAATCTTAGTGTAGCGACTTTTAAACTTTTTTAATAAGTAATTAAACTTATGTAATAATTTTACATTCGGAACTATGCTCAATCGGAACTACTGTTTTATTAGTTAGTATTATATATTATTATCCCTATTATTTTTATTAATTTCTATTAGTTTTATTAGTTTATATTAATTTACATTAGTTTTTACAGATATTACATAAATTTATCACAATAATATATCTATAATTACAGACATTGATGACAGGTAGTTTTAAGGAATTATATATAAATTGGGAGAAGATAATTTCGTTTATTTATGCCTTTATCCCGAAATCAAACGTTCTTCCCTCTCCATAAATGATAGTCTTTTTTCCATCCACATAGATGTATCTTATTGAGATATTTCCGTCCTCCCCGTACTTTGTCCAGATAGTGGTGTTTTTGTCCTGTGACCACATGTACTCGTATATGGTAGTGTTCTCTTCGGCCCCGGTTTCGATCATGGCTCTACAAAGGGTTTTGTTTTCGAACTCTTCGGTGCCGGTAATTTTCATATTAAGGACTTTTCCGGTGGTGGGAGTTTTAACCTGGGCCTGAGAACCTACAGGGCACCAGTTGCCTTCAGATTGCTCGGGGAGGCTGATATTTATTTCGGTATCATTGCCCGAAATTGATAGTTTTGTTCCGTCTTCACCCATACAGCCTGAAGCGAGAAGGGCGGCTGTGAGAAGTAATAGTATTAGTACCTGTTTTTTTGACAAGATTATCACCTGAATTTGATCTTCTGCAAGTTTTCATTTCCAGCTAAAATTTCCAGTTAAAGATTAGATGCCGCCCATAAAAATTATTCCATTATGCCATTAAAATTAGGCTGTTTACAGGGAAAAGAGAGTTTCTCAACATATAACCTGTTTTTTCCGTATGGTATTAAATATAATTGTTTATTATTAAAAAATTGAATTATCACATTATTAATAAATATATCCTACCCGGGATCTTTTTTATGCAGATTGATCAATATATACATATAAAAATCTGTAATTTGGTAGCAAAAGGGGAGAGTAGGTCATAGTTATTACTGCAGAAAATGTGGGAAATAGAAACTGGACAAAAACTTCCCATATAAATTTTGTAATATTTAGTAAAGTGAGAAGGAAAAAATAAGCTATAAACATTTAAGAAAAAATAAAAAAGAATACTTATTCACTTTTAAACCCACGGAAAATGGATATATACATATCCACGGAATGGATCTTGCCTCCGTGACAGCAAAAAGGAAACACTATTTATGAAAGAAAAGAAGCAAGAAGCATTTTCTGAGACCCCGATGGACCGGACTGCAGAGATGGTAGCTTCTGCTCTCAAAGCCGAATTCTGCAGAATTTTCAAGTTATCTCACGACCGTGTTGACCTTCCGGAAAATCAGCCTTCTATTCAGGAAATCGGATGTACTGGACAGCCTGATAAGTTAGAGAAGTTTGCCGGTGGGATCAGTGTCTTTGTAAGAATCCAGGGAAAACCCGGTATGGTTGTTACGCTTTACAGAACCAGCCGGGATAGGTTTGACCCTGAAGAAGTACGTTTTTTGAGGTATGTCCTGTCCCTGGTTCGTAAAATCCAGAAGTGCAAAAGGATTGATACCGAACTTAAGAACAGGATACATTTTTTAGAATCCCTGCTCGAAGAGGTCCCGAATCCGGCTTATTTTAAAGATGTAAGCCAGACTATTCAGGACCGCAATGAGCTTGTTTCCTGGAAAGATTCACACTCTCCAGATAGAAAAACTTCAGGATCTTCGATGCATGAGCTGGAAGAAGTAATTCCAAAGGAGCTTACCGCTATCTACAAAAAGAAAAATAGAGAGTCTGCGGACGTATCGGAGGATTTCGATGTGCTTCCGGGCATCTGCAGTATGTTCAGGGAAAGTGAAGAAGCATTGAAAATAGCCCTTGAAGTGCAGAAAGTGCTCTGGATAGTAATCAATAACAGTCCGGCAGTCGTTTTTTTATGGCGAAACGAGGAAAAATGGCCTGCGGATTTCGTGTCTGAAAATGTCTCCCAGTTCGGGTATGAGGTTGAAGATTTCACCTCCGGAAGAATCCTTTACGGCGATATTGTCCATAAGGAGGATATACAAAATGTCAAGGAACAGCTTGACCGTTGCATTGAAGATAAAAGCCAGGAATTCAAGATGGAATACCGGATCTGCACAAAAGAAGGAGAATTGTGCTGGGTCGATGAGAGGACTTTCATCCAGAGAGACGCAGAAGGTCGCGCCACTCATTTTCAGGG
>JAWOJF010000362.1:0-4444 GCA_046481785.1 Ignavibacteriaceae bacterium
TGCAGAAGCAGACTATGTGCATCCAAAGAAACATCAAGGGAGTGTTCGCCCCCTACACCATGAAAAAGGAAAACAATTAAAGAGTTTGTTTCCATGGCCTGTTTTACCAAATCAACAAGTTCATCGCCTGCTTGCCCGTTTATCATATAACTGGGAATATTAAAGAGATCAATTTCATCTATTTTTTGCATCTTCCAGTCAACAGCCCTGGCACCAATAAAGTCATTCTGTATATTAGGAACATATGAGGAATCGCCGGCTTTAGTATCACTGCACGGATATGCAAATGTTCTTTTTGTTTTTCCATCCATAACATTAAGTAAAACATTAGCCATTTTAATTTCATCAGTTATACGCTGTAATGAGTAACCGCTAAGATCATAAGTTGGATTAACCCATTCCCTGCCGGGCGCTTTCCCTTCGCATGGATGGAACAGCGTATGGTTCCCAAGTTCATTCCCTTTTTCAGCAACTGCACGCCATTCCGCAGAACGTTCCCTGAATGCCGGGAAATACCCCGATAAATAAAAGGTAGCATTAAATCCCATTGAATCAAGAATCGGTACTGCATTATCAAGATGGACATTAAGTGCATCATCATAAGTAAGTACTACGGCACATTTTTTACCATTCCAGGCATTTTTGTCCTGCGCATTAATAGATAAAACAAAAAGGAAGATAACCACGAAGGATATTATTACCGGTTTGAAAAATGAAAGACGGACATAAGATATTTTTTTTAATTTCACTATACTACTCCAATCAAAATATTTATTCCTAATGGATATATTTTTACAAGAGCTACAGGCCTGTACACCTTATTGAACTAAAGCCAGCTTTTTTACCAGGGTAACATCTTTAGTTTTCAGGCGGTAAAAGTAAATACCGCTTGTAAAATTATCAGCTCTGAACTCAACAGTATGAAGCCCGGTGCTTTTAAACTCATTTACAAGGGTTGCAATTTCTTTTCCCAGCAGATCAAAAACTTTTATTTCAACACTCTGGCTTTCGGGTACATAATATGAAATTTTAGTTACAGGATTAAAAGGATTGGGATAATTCTGATAAAGATTGAAAGAAGATGGAGAAGATATTTCATCCTGATATACTCCGGTTACTTCATTCTTAACAAGAATTACATCGCCATTATCGGGTATTATATCAAACATTATATAACTTACAGAATCATCATTCACAATTTGATAATCAATAATAGTATCGTTCTGAGTTATACTTAATGTATCCCAGTTTTCAGGAACAGGCCGGCGGATTGTAACCGGATAATTATATATTGAATTATCAAGTGTATCAGTAACAAACACAATAATACTATCACCGCTAATTACGCTGTCGGAAACTGATAAAGCGTTTCTTTCTCTAATATATTTTACAACATTTGCAAAAGTCTGAACCCAGAATTTATTCTCATTTTCTTTCAGGTATTCAAGACTCGCTCTAAGTTCGGTTGAAACAAGAGGTGAGTACCCATTATCACCGTCAATTGCGTGAACCAGGTAAACAGCCCAGCCTTTTTGATTAGCTGCATTATCTGCTCTATCCTTAAAGTCTGAAGCAATTTTTACAGGCCCCTGTGAGCCGCAGATAATAGAACTTATATTCATAAAATCACCCGGTGTCTTCCCCTCAATAAAACCCTGGCATCCCCTGGCAGCTATATAATACGGCCTTACAAGGTCATACTTCGCAACATTACAATTGGGATAAGCAATTGTTAAACAATTCTGGCCTGTAATACGCGAATTAATAGTTTCATAGGAGTTTTTTAATTCGGTTGTCTGCTGTGTATCTGATAAATTGGTAAGAGAGGCATGAGTAACCGTGTGACTGGCAATTTCGTGGCCATTACTCGCTGCACTTTGCAAACCGGTCCAGTTCGGACCCCAATTCATTACAGTAAACAATGTAAGCTTAAAATCAAATTCATCAAACATTGGAACAGCAACAGCAAGCTGATTGGGGGTATTGTCATCAAATGTATAGGATATTGCAGCAGGGCGGAATCCCTGCCATGTACCTACTTCGTATGGGCTAACCACCGATTGTGAAAAACAATAGTGGCTGAATAAAAAAAAGAACAGGAATAATGTTGAATATTTTTTCACAATAATATTATGTTAGTTATTAAATGTTTGACTACATATACAAAAAAACAGGGGAACCAAATCAGTTCCCCTTATAATAACCCTTATTTCATAAGCATTAATTTTTTAACAGATACAAAGTTACCGGCCTGCAGCCTGTAAAAGTAGACACCTGAAGATAGTCCGGAAGCATTAAGCTGTATACTGTATGTTCCAACATTATAGCTGCCTGATGCAATATTCATTACTTCTTTTCCAAGTACATCAACAAGAACTAAACTAACATCGCTTCTTTCAGGCAGACTGAAGGATATTGTTGTAGTAGGATTAAACGGATTAGGATAATTATTATGAAGCTGATATGACTCCGGTACACCTGCAATATCATCAACGGAAACTACCGGAAGAACTACAGTATCGAGATATTCCCTGAGCCATTGTAAGGCAGGCCTCTCGGTTCCATCAGAATTGATTATATATGCTGCTTCATTGTTTCTCCATAAACCCGGTTTCCATCCCCATAATGTTATGCCTTCTACAGCGGGATGAGAATATAGTGGAGGGAAAATCCTCTGGTAATTCTGTAATTGAATAGCATCAGATGGGCCGTCAATATCCATTTCAGTAACCTGTATCGGCAGCCCGGTGGTTGCAAGCGAATCAAGCACTCTTCTCATTAAAGTAGCAGGTGCTATAGTTGTAAATGCATGCCCCTGAACACCAATAACATCCACTAAATTTTCAGCCTGGAGCAACCTGATAATTTCCAGATATTCGCTTGCAGTTGAACTACTACTCAGAATACCATACTCATTAATCATAAGTTTAACGCTGTCCGGAAAAATCTCGCGAGCCATTCTGAAGGCAGTTAAAATCCAATCCCAACCTGTGGTACCTGCACCGCCAAGAGCATTATAATAATTACCATTACCTGCAGTCGGCGGATCATTTATCGGCTCATTCACTACTTCAACATAATCAAGATCTGGGAAGCGGTCAGCAACAGCCTGGAACCATTCCCTTATTTCTTCAATCTGCTCATCACCTGATAAATTTTCAATCCATAGGGGGAACTGATTACCCCAAAGCAATACGTGCCATCTTATTGGAAAACCATTTTCTAAAGCAAAATCATAAGCGGCCTGTGCGGCGCCCCAGTTCATATTATCACGGGATCCTTCAACACTTCCCCACTTACCGCCATTTTCAGGTGTAACCTGGTTCCAGTAAAGCTCAAAACCGGGTTCCTGAAGTGAACTATGTGCACTACCTACCCATTTGGGCTGTCCTGAAGAAAGCGGTGGACCTTCCCATGCCGGTTCCGGTATGTCAACAGAACCAGGTTCTCCATTGGTGAGGTTGCCCACCGTATAATATAAGTTCGATTTGCCAAATGCGAATTTGTCAATATCCAAACCATCTTCACGTCCGCCGATTTGAAAAGTTTGAGTTAGTTCTTCTTCATTTACAGTATAAGTAATTGAGGTTGGCATCTGATAGGGATTTTTAGAAAAATTTATCCATTTCCAGACACCGGCTCCAAGTCCACCTGGTTCATATACTACATCATTTGTTTCTGCATAACCTCCGTTAGAAAAACCGTTGGCTATAATCCAGTCAGTATCAGTAGCAGAATCTTTAAGTCCAAAGCCATTACCATAAAAGTAACTATCATCATTAAAAGTGTTAGCCCCTACACGTACGCGGGCAAACAAATCATATTCACCTGTATCAGGGAACGTAACCTGGTAAGTTGCTACTCGTGCAGTGCTTCCCGGACTTCCACTGGTTATGAGATCAGATTGAATGGCGATATAAGAAATATCTCCATCCTCCAATACAGAAAAATCACTGCCAAGGATACCATCTTCAGCTTCTACAATTACCGGCCTGTTAAGGTCATTGGGATCCACAACTTTTGCCATCTTAAAATTATCAATAAAAATTGAGACACCAGCATTTACTGCAATATTGAAATGAATAGGCGCACGGATAACAGTCTGATTATCAGTAACTGTAAATTCCATTGTAAACTCCTGCCACTCTGTAGTAATATTAGGGGCGGATGGCCGTATTGGAGTACCGTATTCGTTGAAAGCATAATTTCCTACAGTAAAATTAGCCTGAGCAGGGGCACTGGCTTTTGCCCATATAGAATATGAATAAGTTTCACCGGGTTGTACAGGAATACTGTCGCCAACCAACTGTATATCCCATGCCTGAGTACCTACAGCATTGATAGTAACTTTAAGAGCTTGTTCGCCTTCCTGAGCTTCTTCGGTAACAACCTCAAAAACAGGTGCAGGTGATATACTTGCATTAATTTCAATATACCAGCCTTC
>JAWOJF010000010.1:0-5236 GCA_046481785.1 Ignavibacteriaceae bacterium
TCTTTCCGCATTTTCAACACCTAGTCCAAAATCCAAACCGACCTGCTGATCTTTATAAGCGAAGGAAATATTATCAAGAGTATCAACAAAACAGATGTTATTAAATTCTTCATATACACCCATTTTTTGTTTATAGGTATATTCAATATTAAGGTTGGCTATATAATAAGGTAGTATTGCAACTTCATTGCAATGAATTTCATTTTTGTATTTATATTCAAGTTTGTTCTTTGGTAAAAAGTCTATAATCTCGGTTACAAAAGTCCCGGTTCCTGTAAAAGGGTCTAAGATTTCAACATCTTTATCATACATGAACTTTCCAAAATGAGTATGGAGCAGGTAATCGGTAGATTCAATCATAAACCGTACAATCTCATTTGGCGTATATATTATTCCTAACCTGTCGGCAGCTTTTATATTGTAAGCTTTATAGAAATTTTCGTAAATAACCTTCAGGAATCTCTGTTTTTCCTGATGGTTATAAATATCGGTGGCAGTGCGTTTTATTACTTTATAATAATTATCAACCTTTTCAAGAGTTTCCCTTTTAGTCCTGCCGGTAAAAAAAGTATCAACAACTTTATCAAGCTCAACAGCAATATTGTTTTCCCTGTGAAACTGAGATTCATTAAAAACAGTCAGGAATATCTCTTCAGTTAATATATGTTGAATCATCATTTCCCGTATATCTGCCATTATCATAATGGGATTAATTGATTCATGACAAATAGCTAAAAAATTATCTGCTGATTCTTTGAATTTTTTATTGCTCTTCTCCTCATTTTCAATCATTTGTCTGAGGGTATCTACAACTGTCGGAATATCCTCTTTGAACTTTTCTATTGCTTCTCTGAAATCCCGGATTTCCGGTCTTTCATAATTAACAAACTTTGTAAGCAGTTCATCTAATGCATCAGCATCATTTACATCAGCCTCTTTACATCTTACACCATGCTGTATTAGTATAACTTTTTGTGAATCTTCAAAGAGTATGTTGCTTGTCGGGTAGCCTTTGCTGATTTTATCATCAATCTCTTTATCTAAATCATCATCTTTATCCTTGCTTTCCCAATATCCCCAATCGAGGCGCAAAGTATCTTTAACCGTACCATCCGGTTTAACTATTTTATCTTCTTTTGTTTTAAATTCAAGTTGAGGAACCAGGAAGAGGTTTTTAGTTCTGCAATATTCATTTAGCAGCTTATAAAAAGCACCGGAAATTGCGCCCTCATTGTGTGAACCGCCATATTGGATAATGCGTTCTACTTCTGCCTGGTATTCTTTAACTAGATAGGTGGACATTAGGATAAAGTATTATTTGAATAAAGTATTCAGCCTGGGAGATTCCCCCATAAAGCTTTTATTTATGAAACAAATTATAAATCTTTTAGGAAAGGATAAAGTATTTTCTTTCTGTTGAAGTCCTAGCCAAATCCCCCCACCATCCTAATCCTCAATTGTTAATTATTCATTGTTAATTGTAAATTTTTTACGCCGGTTTTCTTTTTCTACTGTTTTAAGCAAAGTTATTTATTATATTTACACAATATAGGTTTTGATTAACCGTATAAATAATTAACAAGTAATTAGCAGTTCCGGGTAAAACCGGGGCATTAGAAGAATAAAAATAGTTCATTCCGGGCAATTGCTTTCCCGTTAAGGCGGGAGGGAGGAAAGTCCGAACTTCACAGAACAGGGTGCCGGGTAACGCCCGGGTCCCGCTTAGGCGGGAACGGAAAGTGCCGCAGAAAATATACAGCCCGGCTTCGCTTTCAGCTACGCCGTGGCAGGCTCCGGCTTCTAAAAGCTGGGACTTTCAGCCGTCATCGCAGAAAGTCATTTGAATCGGCAATTTAAAGCCGGGACTTTCGGCATCGTCGCAGAAAGCCATTTGAATCAGCAATTTAAAGCCGGGGCTTGCCGCGGCGTAGCTGAAAGCGAAGCCGGGTAAAGGTGAAAAGGCGAGGTAAGAGCTCACCGCCGTAATGGTAACATTGCGTGGCTGGTAAACCCCACCCGAAGCAAGATCAAATAAGGAAGCTGTTCTGCCTTACGGCGGGATAAGGCTGTTCGTCTGAATGTCTGCTTTACTGCAGGCAATGGTTTCCGGGTAGATCGCTGGATCACAGCAGTAATGCTGCGGCTAGATAAATAATTGCCGTCCCGGCTTGCCGGGAAACAAAATTCGGCTTACAGGAATGAACTGTTTTATTGTTCTTTAATTCTCTTTAGTATATAATTATGCTGCAAAAGCGTTGGAAAATAAAAGATATAGCTGATGACTACGCAGTAAAATCCCTTGCTGATTCATTAAACATATCAGAGATTTTAGCACGTCTTTTAATTTTAAGGGATATTAAAAATTTTTCGCAGGCAAGATACTTCTTCCGCCCCTCCCTGGATTCTATTTATGATCCTTTTCTTATGGACGGCATGGAAGCCGCTACTTACCGCCTTATTAAAGCTCTTACAGGCAACCAGCTTATTTGTGTTTACGGCGACTATGATGTTGACGGTACCTGTTCCACTGCCTTAATGTATCTTTTTCTTAAAGAGCTTGGCGCTAATGTTGAATTTTACATCCCTAAAAGATTAACTGAAGGATACGGCCTTTCCAAATCAGGTATTGACTATGTTAAAAGAATGGGTACTTCTTTGCTCATTTCCGTTGACTGCGGTATTACTGCAGTTGAAGAAACGGCATACGCCAAAGAACTTGGTATCGATCTGATTATATGCGATCATCATCAGCCCAAAGACCAACTTCCGGATGCGTACGCTGTGCTTGATCCTTTAAAGCCGGAATGTAATTATCCTTTTAAATATTTATCCGGCGCCGGTGTTGCATTTAAACTTGCACAGGGTGTTGCCGAACGGATTGGAAAAAGAGAACTCCCCCTTCAGTATCTTGATCTTGTAGCTCTTGCCGGTGCTGCAGATATTGTTCCGCTTATTGATGAAAACAGGGTGCTTGTAAAAGAAGGATTAAACCAGATTAACATACAGCCGCGCCCCGGTGTAAGAGCTTTAATTGAAGTAAGCAATATGGAGCCGGGCAATTTAACATCGGGACAAATAGTATTTACTATTGCTCCAAGGATTAATGCAGTCGGCCGCCTCGGGGATGCTCAGCGGGCAGTAGAGCTTCTAATAACAAAGGATATGAATGAAGCGGTTAAGCTTGCACAGGTTCTGGAAACGGAAAACTATCAGCGCAGAAAAATTGATGAAGATACTTTTGTTAATGCATTAGATATTGTTGAAAACTCATTAGACCTTGCGGCAGATATTCCTATTATTCTTCACCAGGAAAAATGGCACCCGGGGGTAATTGGTATTGTAGCATCAAGGCTTGTTGAAAAATATTACCGTCCCACCATAATGCTTACTACTATTGATGGTGTGGCAAAAGGTTCGGCAAGAAGTATTTCCAATTTTAATATTTATGAAGCTCTTAAAAAATGTGAAGATATACTTATTCATTTTGGCGGGCACCAGGCCGCGGCAGGGCTTGCAGTTGAGATTGAGAGGATTGAAGAGTTCAGGACAAAATTTAACCAGGTTGTAAAAGAATCAATGAGTGAAGAGGACCTGCTGCCTGAAATTCATATTGATTCCAAATTAAAATTTTCCGAAATCACTCCCAAATTTTTAAGAATAATAGACCAGTTTTCCCCCTTCGGCCCCGGTAATATGAGGCCTGTATTTTTATCTGAAAATGTACAGGTTGCCAGTACACCAAGGATTGTTGGCACAAACCATCTTATTGTTAGCTTAAAGCAGAATAATTGTGAAAAGGTTTTTGACTGCATTGGATTTAATATGGGAAATTATTGTAACCTGATTGGAACAAACGGGCATATGATTGATGTGGTTTATAATATTGATAAAACCACACGCGATGGAAAAACATTTCCACAATTTAAATTTAAAGATATACGTGTGAAAGAAAAAGAATCATTAGGCGTTGTTAATACGGCTGAATTATGATTTAATATATGTCAGATCTTTCAAATAATTTAATCGGGATTATGACCTATGTTAGGTTAGGATGAGTTTTGGCCTCAAAAGAAAGGCGTTAAGAAATTTTGCGTAGTGAAGCGTAATGGAAAATTCTGTTTGAGCCCGCCCTGGGGCGAGTTAATTTTCCATAGCGTAATGAAGTAAAATTTTAGCATTTCTTTTGCAGCCTTGATTTTTTGGTTCCTTTTTTATCAAGAAAAAAGGAACTCAGCGAAGCGATCTTATAATGGTTAAGTTGTTTTATTTTGAATAGCAAAGAAATGAATGATTGGTTTAACTAAAACCTTAAGTCTCTAACGAGACTTCAAAATCTGTTCTTAAAACAATCATGTTTTCGTCCTGTTAAATACGAGAGGTTTATTGAAATTGTTTTTCATATTTTTCCAAAGTCACATAGTATCTGTTTAAACTGCATTTTTTAATTTAGAATTTTTAATTCTTAATTATGATAATTCTCGGCGTTGATCCCGGAACAAATTTAACCGGCTTTGGTATTATTAAACAAAGCAATGGTTCCTTCGTACGTGTAACAAACGGATTTATAAAACTCCCCCCATCAAAATCCTTAGCTGAAAAATTAGAACTTATATATGACGGGCTTGATAAAATTATTAAAACATACAAGCCGGATGAGTTTGCCATTGAGACCGCTTTCTACGGTAAGAATGTACAATCAGCAATGAAGATAGGTTATGCAAGGGGAGTCTCAATTCTTGCCGCTGTTCATAATGGCGTACCTGCCAGCGAATATTCACCGCGTGAAATAAAAAAATCCGTTGTTGGAACAGGTGCAGCAAGTAAAGAGCAGGTAAGTTTTATGATTAAAACAATACTCGAATTGAAATCACTAAAAATGAAATTTGATGAAACTGATGCTCTTGCCGTAGCATTGTGTCATGCATTCAGAGTAAGGACTCCGGCTAAAAAAAGTAAAAACTGGAAAGCATTTGTAGAGGCATTCCCGGAGAGGGTAATAGATACATGATTCAAAGATGGAAAGATAAAAAGATTCAAAGATTCAAAGATAAAAAGATTCAAAGATGAAAAGATGAAAAGATTCAAAGATTCAAAGATTCAAAGATTCAAAGATGGAAAGATTCAAAGATTCAAAGATGGAAAGATTCAAAGATGGAAAGATTCAAAGATGGAAAGATTCAAAGATTGGAAACTCAGATTATAAAAAAATAAAATATTTGAGGAGTAAAAATGAATA
>JAWOJF010000017.1:0-5222 GCA_046481785.1 Ignavibacteriaceae bacterium
ATTATTATTTTTCCCTCAGGCTTTGTATCCTCTGTTTCAGATAACAGGGTAATAAGAAAAAATTTTTATTCTGATTACGCTCAAAAAGAAACCAACGAAAAAGTTTCTGTTGTTTCAAAGGGGACAGTCAGGTATTATGTGCAGGCGGCGCTTGAGGAGTTATTCCGTTTCAGGAAACTGCCTTTTGTTAATCTATGGCATTTCCCAAACGGAGCAGAAAATGTTTTCCTCTTCAGGATTGATACTGATTTTGGAAAGAGGGAACAGGTAGACAACCTATATAAGGTGATTGAAAAAAATAATATTAAGGCTTCATGGTTCCTTGAAGTAAAATCTTGTGAAGACTGGCTGAGCCGTTATAAAGAATTTCAGAACCAGGAGTTATCGCTGCACTGCTACACACATAAAGTATTTAACAGCTACAAAAATAATTTTAGAGAAATATCAAAAGGCCTTGAGGTATTAAAATCCAGCGGGATTTTTCCGAAAGGGTTTGCTGCTCCCTACGGGGAGTGGAATTATAGTCTTGCCAAATCAATAAATGATCTTTCATTTGAATACTCCTCTGAATTTGGATATGCTTATGATTGTTATCCTTTTAGGCCTGTTTTAAAAACAGGGGACTCAAAAATTCTTCAAATCCCGATTCATCCTGTCAGTATGGGAAGACTGCATTGGGGGGGACACTCAGAGGAAAACATATTAAATTATTTTTATAATTTAACAGAGCAGAAAATAAAAGCACAGGAACCGGTTGCTTTATATACACACCCTTTTGAAGAAAGGTTTAATTTGCTGGATCTGATTTTTAAAAAAATAAAATCATATGGCATACCCAATTATACTTTTGCGGAATTTGGAAGCTGGTGGAATAAGAGAGAAGAGTTCGTATGGAATGCTGAATATAAGGATGAATTAAAATTGTTTAGCCGGCAGCCGGACAGCTCCGTATGGTTCAGAACAGTATCACCGGAAGGTGATATATTCTTAACACCTTCGGACAGGGTTCAGGAAATAAATTATAAAAAAATAAATCATCCCTCGCTAAAGCTAAATATGAAAATATCTCCTGCTCAGCTTCGTAAAACTACACTGCGCATGCGGTGGCATGATTATCTGTCATTCTACAGGAAAATGAAACAATGAAAATTTGTTTTGCTACATATGAAGGAGTGCCCCTGGCAAAAGGCGGGCCTTATATCAAGATACTCGAAACAAAAAAATATCTTGAGAATCTTAATCACCAGGTTGAATTGTTTAATATGTGGGAAACTCCGGCTAAACTAAAAACATTTGATGCCGTTCACCTGGTGGGCTCAAACCTTTCTATTTTTGGACTTGCAAGAAACCTGAAGCATCTTGGTATTAATTTTATTGTTGAGCCGGTTTTTTTCAGTATGCATTCCCCCTCTTTAATAAAAACAATAAGCAGTGCAGATCTGATAATGAAGAGAATAATCAGGGGGTCGTGGACAGACTATGGCATACTGCGCGATATTTGTCTGATGGCAGATATTATTACTCCTAATACAACTGATGAAAGAAACCTGATAGCCGAAAGTTTTTCAATTAGCAGGGATAAGTTTAAGGTTATTCCCAACGGTGTATCATCATCTTTCCTAAATGCTGATCCTGAATTATTTAAAAAGAAGTACGGATTAGAAAAGTTTATTCTTAATGTGGGGCATATCGGGCCTAAGAGAAAAAATATCCTGAATTTTATAAAAGCTTTAAACAAAATAGATTACCCGGCAGTTATTATCGGCAAATATTTAAATATGGGTGAAAGCAGTGCTGTAAAACGGGAAGCAGATAAAAACAAAAATATTTTGTTTATAGATGAATTGCCGAATGATTCGCCTCTTCTTGCTTCTGCATATGCAGCATGCAGTTGTTTTGTGCTTCCATCTCTTTATGAAACTCCCGGAATTGCCGCACTTGAAGCCGCACTTGCAGGAGCAAAAGTAGTAATAACAAAACATGGCGGCACTAAAGATTATTTTAAAGACATGGCAGAATATGTAGATGATCCGCTTTCACCTGATTCTATTGCCGGTGCAGTTAAAGCTTCGCTTCATGCTCCAAAGGATGGCAGACTGAGAGAATTTATTAAACAAAATTTTTTATGGGAAAAGATTACTGAAAGATCCCTGGACATTTACCAGAGTTTAAAAAGGTGATAATTTTTACTTATATGATCCACGCTGTTACTAATGAATAACCTCAGAATACTTATTTCACGTCCGGACAGGATTGGTGATGTGGTTTTATCAACTTCACTTCCACGCGAAATTAAAAATCAGCATCCGGATAGTTTTGTTGCAATACTTGCCCGTTCCTATACAAAAGATATATACAGTTATAATCCTTATGTGGATGAAATAATTCTGATTGATAAACCCGGCCAGACCAGCCTCGATCTTGTAAAGAGAATTAGGAACTATTCTTTTACACACGGGATAATGCTTCTCCCAACCGAAAGGGTAAACTGGATTTTATTTTTCAGCGGCATTAAAACTAGAATTGGAGTGGGACATAAATTCTACCAGTTTATTACAAATACAAAAAGCGTTTACCGCAGAAAATATAACCCGTTAAGGCACGAAGCAGATTATTGTGCTGATTCAATCAGGAAAATTGGGATTAAAGTAACTTCCCTGGATTCGGAAATTCACTTAACCGAAGATGAGAAGGGGAAAAGCAGAATAAGTAAAGATAAACTTTGTCCCAACGGAGAATTTTTAATTGGAGTGAATTCCACGAGCGGCATGTCCGCACCAAACATGAAACCGGGTGAGTATAGAAAACTTATTGAGAAGTTATCACTGAATAACAATATTAAAATTGCTGTAACTGATTTGGCGATACCCGGTGAATTAAAAGATATCCCCGGCATTATTTATTTAAATGAGGGAAATTCTCTGCGCGAATCTATTATTAATTTCTCTGCCCTTGATTTGCTTATATCGGCAAGCACAGGACCAATGCATATTGCATCAGCGTTAGAAGTACCAACGCTTTCATTGTTCTGTCCTCTTCCGGCATGTTCACCTGATCTATGGCGGCCCATGGGAAATAAACAGGAAATTATTTTGCCCGGGAATGATTACTGCGGAGTTGTTTGTCCCGGTGACCCAAAGAAATGTGATTTTTCAGGAGATAGGGGTATAAATGCAGAGATTGTTTATAATAAAACTCTGGCATTTATGAATGTACTTAAGGGAAATAAATGAACAGAATACTAATTGTTCCAAATTCCTTTAAGGAGTGTGCCAACTCTGTTGACACTGCTTTACTGATAAAAGAAAATTTTACTGATAGCCGCTTCAAAATAATATTGAAACCTGTTTCTGACGGCGGAGATGGATTTTTGGAGGTATGCCGTGAAAATTATGATCTTGAAATCAGGCCATGTGAGATTTCGTCCCCCTACAGTAATGATAAAATAATTTGCAAAATTGGTGCGGATAAAACAGGGAAAACTGTTTATGTGGAATCGGCTAAAGTACTTGGATTGAATTTAATTCCCCCCGGCAAAAGAAAACCAATGGAGTTGAATTCAAAAGGATTGGGTGAAGTTTTTAATTTCGTACAGCAGAAATATCCTTCAGCTGAAAAAGTTATTATCGGCATTGGCGGTACAGGTACAAATGATCTTGGATTAGGAGCGGCCGGAGTATTTGGCTTAAGGCTTTTGGATGCAGATGGAAACAACCTGGAAATCATTCCCCGGAATTATATTAAGGCTCATCAACTGGTATGGAAGAATCCCATTCTCCCTTTTAAATTCGAGATTATTGTTGATGTTGATAATTCATTACTTGGAGAAACGGGTGCTGCAAAAACCTTTGCAAAACAAAAAGGCGCTTCTGATGATGATATTGAAGTGATGGAGAAAGGGTTTGCAAACATCTTAAATCTGCTGAAGGGTAATGATCTTTTGAGCTCTTCAAAAAAATTAAATGGTGCAGGGGGCGGACTTGCAGCAGGGCTGCAGGTTTTTTTTAATGCTGAGATTAAATATGCAAATAATTTTATACTTGCTGATTTGAATGTTAAAGATATTTCTCCTGAAGATTTAATTGTAATAACAGGAGAGGGAAAGTTTGATTCACAGTCCTTAATGAATAAAGCCCCGGGTATTATTATTGAAAATTTTAAGGATTCCCAGGCACAGGTCTTTGTAATTTGCGGTATTGCAGAAGAGAATATTGAAAATAAGATTTCCGGCAATGTTAAAGTTATCGAAATGAAAAAATATTTCAGCTCGGCAGAAGAATCGATTAAAAACTTTACTTCCGGGCTGCAAAAGGCATGCAGTGAAATAAAAAACTTCCTTTAATTAATATTTATCTAAAAAGTCTGTTTTTTATAATAATTTGGATACCATATTTCTATACTAATGTTTCACTCCCAACGCAGGGTGTTACAGAACTCAGTCTTAACATCATAAGGAGAGGATATCAATTGCCACGACTTTAAGGGTCTGTTGCAGAACTATAGATTATGGTGTTGAAAGGTTAACACCTGATTTCAATCAGGTGTGAGAAAGAATCCGGAAATATTCTAACCGTTTTTAACGGTTTTTGCAGTAAATTCAGAAGAGGTAAACTGTTGAAACAGTTAAAAAAAATTTTTTGTTTCCATATAAACACCTCGATGAATCGAGGTGTTAACCTTTAATGAGTTCTGCAACAGACCCTTTATGTCGTGGGAGAAAACAATAAAATGGAGGCTTTAGCCCCCGACCCGTCGCATAGGCATCAAGATAAGAGAAGTGTCGTCCCTACGGGACTTAAAAGCATTCATTTTACTCGATTTTCTATAAACCTTTTGTCCCTATCGGGACATAGACACATTTCATTTTGATGCCAAATCCTGTAATTAGCCCGGCAGGGGCTATAGGTTTATAGCAAAGAGGGCGTTTGTGTAAATAATTCAGCCTGTTCACCAAATCCAGACCAGTTTTTGGAACCTTTTTCTCTTAAAACAAATCTAACACTTTAATTTGCCGGATTTTTTTATATTTGACTGATGATAAACCAATTACTAATAATTTTTCTTATACTTACCAGCATATTTTATTATGCTGGTGAAGGTGAAACACCGGCTTCTATAAGCAGCAGCTCAAACATTTATATTGAACAGCAGGTTGAGGAAGAAAAAACTATTATTCATAAAGAAATAATTCCATCCAAACCGGATTATTATATAGTTAAAAA
>JAWOJF010000031.1:0-19508 GCA_046481785.1 Ignavibacteriaceae bacterium
CTTCCAGGCCAGTACCTTTAATATTTTCAAGCTCGTTATAACCTACATTTTCTTTCTTCGCAATACTTAAAACAAGCGGGGAATAAAACTTAGAACCGGCTGTTTGCTCCTCCTCCTGTACATCTGGAACTGTTGCACCGGAAAAATTGTCATGCATTGATTCAGGTTCTTCCCTCTTAACCGGCTTTTCCTCTTTTGCGGCGTTTGTTTTTTCCTGTCCTGCTTTTGCAGAAGGTTTATAATCACCGGAAGCAAGTTTTGCCACAACAGTACCTACTTCCACAGTCTCCTGTTCTGCAACAAGAATCTCGGCAAGTGTTCCTGCTGCGGGAGAAGGAACTTCGGTATCTACTTTATCTGTACTTATTTCAAAAATAGTTTCATCTTTTTTTACGGGTTCGCCTACTTTTTTATGCCATTTAATAATGGTCCCTTCCATTACAGATTCACCCATTTTAGGCATAGCAATTTCAATAATATTCCCTGCCGGAGCACTTGTTCTTTCAGCTTCCTGAGTATTAACCACTGAAGTTGAAGCAGCCGGAGTTTCTTCCTGTTGTTCTGCAGGTTCAACTTTTTTCTCCTCAACAGCTTTTTCTGCTTTGGCCGTTTGCGTTGAACTCCTGGTTTCTTTTGCAGATGATCCATTCCCGTCAATTACGGCTACAACAGTCCCAACATCAACGGTCTCCCCTTCATTCACTTTTATTTCAGAGAGTACTCCGTCAGCCGGAGAAGGAATTTCAGTATCCACCTTATCGGTACTTATCTCAAAAATTATTTCATCCCTTTTAACCTGCTCGCCGGGTTTTTTATGCCATTTAATTATGGTGCCTTCGCTAACGCTTTCACCCATTTTTGGCATTATTACATCCATTTTATACTCCGTTTTTTCATTGCTTACCTTTGCGTTTTTAAGCATTAGCAGTAAAAAAGAAAAACCGCTAATACAATAAAACCAGGGTTCATTTAATATTAATATTCAATTAATTCTTTAATTCCTTTATATATCTGCTCCCGTGTTGGAAGTACTGCACTCTCAAGTATTGGTGAATAAGGGATATGCACATCCTTTGCTGCAATTCTCTTAACCGGGCCGTCAAGATATTGAAAACAGTTCTCGGAAATCCGGGCAGCTATTTCAGCACCAAAACCTGCCGTATATGTATCCTCGTGTATTACAATTGCTTTATTTGTTTTTCTAACAGAGTTATAAATTGTTTCTTCATCAAGCGGTATGATAGTTCTTATGTCAATCACTTCAACTGAGAGCCCTTCATCAGCAAGTTTTTTAGCAGCAAAAACAGAATCCCACATTGAAGCGCCGTAAGAAATAACCGTAACATCAGTACCTTCATGAACTACTTTAGCTTTTCCAAACGGTAATAAATAATATTCATCCGGCTCGGGTGACATAGCAAAGCTTTGTCTGTAAAGGCCTTTATGTTCACAAAATATAACAGGGTCATTTATTCTGCATGCTGTTTTAAGAAGTCCCTTTGCGTCAGCAGCATTTGAGGGATAAGCAATATAAATACCGGGAACGTGCGCAAAAATTGATTCAATATTCTGGCTGTGGTAAAGTCCGCCATGAATATAACCACCCACCGCAACGCGTGTAACTACAGGAGTAGACCAAATATTATTAGAGCGGTAGCGGAATGTTGCGATCTCATCTTTATACTGCATAAAAGCAGGCCAGATGTAATCACCAAACTGTATTTCAACAACCGGCTTTAATCCTGCCAATGACATACCTGCAGCTACTCCAACAATACTTGCCTCTGCAAGAGGAGAGTTAAAGACTCTTGAGGAACCAAATTTAGTTGATAGTCCTTTTGTTGCTGTAAATACTCCGCCTTTTTTATCGGCAATATCTTCCCCGAAGATATACATCTTATCATTTCTGTCCATTTCTTCGTGCAGTGCATGGTTTATTGCATCAACCATAACAATAGGTTTACCGGAAGGCATAGAGACTTCATAGTCCAGAGATTCTTTCAACCCGCTTTCATCAAAAATATATCTTTCTGCATCCTCAGCTTTTGGATCCTCAGCTTTAACTGCCTCATCGGAGGCAAAGTCAATTTCTTCTGCAATTTCTTTTTTTAGGGACTCATACTCCTGTCTTGTAAGATGTTTTTCTTCGATAAGTCTTTTAGCAAAATTTTCGATTGGACATTTTCCGACCTCTTCCTCAAGTTCCTCTTTTGTCCGGTATTTCTTCTGATCATCAGATGAGGAATGAGATTGAAGACGGACAACCTCAGCTTCTATCAGTGCAGGGCCTTTGCCCGATTTTATATAATCGATAGCCTCCTGAACAGTATTATAGCAAGTATAAAAATCAGTTCCATCAATCCGTATGCGTTTTAAATTATCATAACCAGACATCATTTCAGCAATTGAATTATCTTTACCGCCGCTTTGTTCAGAAACGTGAACTGAAATAGCATACTTATTATTTTCAATTACAAAAAGAACAGGAATCTTTTCCCTGCTTGCCCAATTAACAGCCTCATGGAACTCTCCCTGGCTGGTGGTACCCTCACCGCTGCTTACATAAGCTATGGAATTCAACCCCTGTTTAACAGATGCCAGGGCTGTACCGACAGCATTTAAAAACTGTGTGCCTGTAGGGCTTGACTGAGTGGGGATGTTTATTCCTTTATTGGTTCCCCAATGACATGGGAGCTGTCTTCCGCCGCATGAAGGATCATCTGCTTTTGCAAAACATTGTAAGAAAAATTCATAAGGGGTAACCCCGGCATAAAGAGTAACGGCAAGGTCCCTGTAATAAGGAAAAAGCCAGTCCTTTTTTGCATCAAGTGACATACTAACGGCCAGTTGTATTGCTTCATGCCCTGCCCCGGAAATATGAAAAAATGTTTTTCCCTGCCTTAACAAATTCATGGCTTTGTTATCAATAGTACGGGCTAAAAGCATATAACGAAGCGCCTTAACTAAGTCCGTTTTTTCTAAAGAAGAATATGAACTTACAGATGAAGAAATGTTATTCCCGTTAGTATTATTTTTTTTATCCGGAAACTTATCTATCTTCGGTTTTTCAGCTACTTCGTTTTTCATATTTCTTTTAGCCATTAAGCGCCTTTCATTATATTTATCACTTTTACCAGGTTTGTCATTCAGGACAAATTATACGAGTTCCTTTGAATGAATTACTTTTTGTTTTAGTAATTCCTCTTTTGTAATAAAGTCTATTTTGTTATACTCAAAAAGTGATTGAAAATTATAAACAAGTTTTTCTTTAACTTCATTAATATCCATCTGTCTTTTCAATTCTTTTTCAAGCGAGGTAACAGCCTTATCTGTAATTCCGCAGGGTATAATACCATTAAACAATGACAGGTTAGTATTAACATTAAATGCAAAACCGTGCATTGTAATCCAGCGGCTTACCTTAATGCCAATTGCGGCTATTTTTCTATCATCAATCCATACGCCTGTATATTTCGGTTCTCTTCCGCCTGCAATCCCATATTCTGCGCAGGTCCTGATTATTGTTTCCTCAAGAGCACGCAAATATTTATGCGTATCCTGCTGCCATTCAGTAAGACTTATTATTGGATATCCAACAATCTGTCCGGGACCATGATAGGTAATATCTCCGCCCCGGTCTATATCATAAACAGATATTTTATTTGCTGAGAGAAACTCATCAGATCCGACCAGATTTTTTTTATCGGCTACCTTGCCAAGAGTATAAGTATGGGGATGTTCAAGCAGAAGAATGATATCCGGTATTTTTTTACTATACCTTAACTCAAAAAGTTCTTTCTGCAGATCCCATGCTTCTTTATAATCAATTACGCCAAGATTGCAATATGTTAATGTACGGTTACTCATAGGTATTATATATGTATCGCTTCTCCGTATGCCTGTGCGGCAGCTTCCATTAAAGATTCGGATAAAGTTGGATGTGCATGAACAGTTTTAATAATTGAATGTCCTGTTGCTTCAAGAGATTTGGCAAGGGTATATTCTGCTATTAACTCTGTTGCTTCAGGACCAATTATATGTGCTCCGAGCATCTCACCGTATTTGGCATCAAAAATAACTTTAACAAAACCTTCTCTTTCACCAACTGCAAATGCTTTACCGCTTGCCATAAACGGAAATTTGCCAATCTTAACTTCGTAACCTTCAGCTTTTGCTTTTTCTTCCGTCATGCCTACACTTGCTACCTGGGGTATACAATAAGTACAACCGGGAATGTTTTCGTAAACTATGTCGGGAGGATTTATACCTTTTATCTTTTCAACACAATGTATACCCTCTGCCGATGCCACATGTGCAAGCCATGGCGGGCCAATTACATCGCCAATTGCATAGATGCCTTTTACACTAGTTTCATAAGTTGACTTGTTAACTTTTATATGATTCTTAAAAAGTTCAACTCCAAGTTCTTCCATGCCAAAACCTTCAACATTGCCAGTAACACCAATTGCATTTAAAACTTTATCAGCAGTTAATTCCTTCTTTTCATTCCCGATGTTAAGAGTTACCTTTACTTTATTACCTTGTACTACGGCTTTCTCAACCACCGCTTTAGTAAGTATCTCTATTCCACGTTTCTTAAAATTCTTTGCCAGTGCTTCAGATACTTCCTTATCCTCAACAGGAAGAATCCTGTCCAGCATTTCAATTACGGTAACCTTTGTACCAAGTACAGCATAGAAGTAAGCGAACTCAATTCCAATTGCACCGGCACCAATTACAATTAACTCCTTGGGCTGCTCCTGCAGATTCATCGCTTCAGTACTGGTAATGATAAATTTATTATCAACCGGAATAGCAGGAACTGTTCTGGGACGTGCACCGGTTGCAATAATTATCCTGTCAGCCGATATAGAATCAGTTTTTTTACCCTTATCATCAAATAAGTCAATCTGGTTCTTTGAAGACAATTTGCCGTATGCTCTAATCCGGTCAATCTTATTCTTTTTTACAAGCATTTCAACATTTTTAGTAATGCGGTCAGAAATGTCCCGGCTTCGTTTAATGATTTTAGTAAAATCGAACTCAACACCCTGTACCTTTATCCCAAAATCTCCGGAATGGTTTTTAACAATATCATAGATCTCAGCATTTTTTAATAGAGATTTAGTAGGAATACAGCCCCAGTTAAGGCAAATTCCGCCCAGATTCTGATGATCAATAACAACAGTTTTCAGCCCTAATTGACCAGCTCTGATTGCGGCTACATAGCCCCCCGGGCCGCCTCCCAGTATAGCAAGCTCATAATTTTTTGACATAAATTTTGAAAACCTATTAAATGGTATGGGAATAGCCAAATATAAAAAAGGCTTCCCTAAAATGAAAATAATACAATGTTAAACAGAACAGAATATGACCAGCAAGTCATATAATATTATCCATCCCCCATAAACAGAAATATTTGAATATTGCAGGACTAATATATTTGCTTTCTGACAATCAATTATTCCTCTTAATCAGGAAGATTATTTGAAAAATTCTAAATATTGGCAATAAATAGTCCATTTTTATAACAAAAATCAACATTTATAAATGGCAGAGAACTTGATATTTATAAATATCAAATAACTGTTTCTATAGGAAACAAGATGGAACAAAACGGAAATTATGAACAGCCTTTATACGCAATAAGTGTGGCGGCTAAAATACTGGGTGTATCGGTACATACATTGCGTATGTACGAACGGGAAGGTTTAATAGTCCCTTACAAAAAAGAATCAAGCCACCGTTTATACTCGCAGTCGGATATTGACAGGCTTAATTGTATACGCAAAGCTATAAATGAACTTAAGATAAGTATTAACGGGATAAAAACTATTTATTCTCTAATCCCCTGCTGGAATATCCTTAAGTGTTCAGAACATGACAGGGCAAATTGCCTGGCTTTCCATAATCACTCTGAGCCCTGCTGGACATTCCGGCATATAAACAATGTTTGCACCGGTGTTGAATGCCGTGAGTGCGCAGTATATAAAAATTATACTGAATGCGGGTCAATAAAAGAGTGTATTAATAATATTCAATATGTAAAACAATTATAAAATTAGTGTCGGGGAAAAATGAAAAAAATAATTCTGACTTTGCTCCTTATTGGCTTAGTTGTTTTATCGGCAGTTACAATTCTAATTGATAAAAGTTATGAACAATCAGACCTTGAAAAACTTAAAGAGAAATACCCTGTAAAGTATTCTCCTTCTGCTGACCATTCTAAATTTCCTGTATTGCAAAAGAAATTCGCCTCTGCCCGGGATGTAACTGAAACATGTATATCATGCCATAATGAACGGCATAAAGAAGTAATGCAGTCAAACCACTGGAACTGGGAACGCGAAGAATATATTGAGGGGAAAGGCATTGTTTCAATCGGTAAGAAAAATGCTATAAACAATTTCTGTATTGGCGTGGAAGGTAACGAACAAAGTTGTGCAAAGTGCCATATTGGTTATGAGATGACAAGTGAAATGTTCAGCTATACAGACCCTAAAAATATTGACTGCCTTGTTTGCCATGATAATACCGAAACTTATGTTAAGGGTTCAGAACTTGCCGGCTTGCCTGATCCTTCTGTTAACCTTAATGTAGCTGCCCAGGGTGTAGGAAAACCTCAGCGCTCAAACTGCGGTGTTTGCCATTTCTTTGGCGGCGGCGGAAATAATGTTAAACATGGGGACCTTGAAAAATCAATGTTTTCTCCCTCAAAGGATATTGATGTACACATGGCAGTTGAAGGTGTTAATCTTCAGTGTATTGACTGCCATAAAACAGAAAAACATAATATATCCGGAAAGATGTATTCCCTTTCTTCAATGAACAGGGACCGAACTTACTGCGAAGATTGCCATACTGAAAATCCTCATGAAGCAGAAATACTAAATGAACATACAATAAAAGTTGCCTGTCAAACCTGCCATATTCCTACATATGCAAAAGTGAATGCAACTAAAATGGATTGGGACTGGTCAACCGCCGGGAAACTTAAAAACGGTGAGCCTTATGAAGAAGATGATGAAGACGGCAACCATACCTATCTTTCAATTAAAGGAAGCTTTAAATGGGGCAAAAACCTTAAACCTGATTATGTCTGGTTTAACGGTACTGCCGATCATTACCTCCTTGGAGAGGTATTTAGTGATACTATAAATCCTTTGCAGATAAATACACTAAATGGCTCTTATAATGATGAAGATTCAAAAATAATTCCCGTAAAAATTCACCGGTCTGTTCAGCCTTACGATCCGGTTTACAGGGTGCTTATTCAGCCAAAGCTTTTTTCAGATAAAAAAGGGGAAGGCGCCTTCTGGCAGGATTTTAACTGGAGAAGGGCTTCAGAAGTTGGAATGAAAGATGCAGATATTGATTTCAGCGGACAAGTCGGCTTTATTAAAACAGAAATGTACTGGCCGGTTAACCATATGGTTTCAACCAAAGAGCTGACTGTGCAGTGTACAGAATGTCATACGCGGGATAACAGCAGACTGGCTGCTCTCAATGATTTTTATATGCCCGGAAGAGATTATTCAAAAATAATAGATAATGCCGGAACCGGAATTATTATAATGACATTTATCGGAGTTTTAGTACATAGCGGATTCAGGATTTTTTCAACCAGAAAATTAAAGAAAAGGGTTTAGTATGATGAGCCAATCTAACAATCAGCATACTCATAAAAAACAGGTTTATATTTACAGGGCTTTTGAAAGATTCTGGCACTGGGCTCAGGCAATCCTAATTTTCTTTCTTGCTGCAACAGGATTTGAGATACACGGTTCAATTAAATTTTTCGGATATCAGAACGCTGTACAATATCATAATACTGCTGCATATCTTTTTATAGCGCTTATTGTATTTGCCATATTCTGGCACTTCACTACCGGTGAATGGAGACAGTACCTGCCTACATTTAAAAATATAAGAGCACAAATTAATTTTTACCTTGCGGGTATTTTCAAAAATGCACCTCATCCAACTAAAAAGACCGTATTAAGCAAATTAAATCCGCTGCAGAGATTTGTTTACCTCGGGTTAAAACTTCTTGTAATACCGGTAATGGTTCTATCAGGATTGTTATACATGTTTTACCGGTATCCGCAGAAAGACGGGGTTATCCGCGTATTAAATATTGAAACTATCGAACCGGTTGCCCTTCTGCATACATTCGGAGCATTTTTACTTATTGCTTTTATTATTGCACATCTTTACCTCATAACAACTGGTACAACTGCCACATCAAATTTAAAGGCAATGATAACAGGATATGAGGAACTGGAGGAAGAAGGAATACGGGATCAGGTTCAGGCAGCAAAAGAATCCCCCGGCATAGCAGAGCAGGAAAAATCCGGTGTTGATTTATTGTCTTAATTGATTTGAAGGAAATTTTTATGAATGGAAATAAATTATCAAACGCAAAAAAATATATGAATCCCTACCTGGCAGGGTTCTTTTTAGGACTGCTTCTTCTTGCAACAATTTATATAACCGGAAGAGGACTTGGTGCAAGCGGGGCTGTTAAAAGCGGTGTTATAGCATCAGTTGAATCAATTGCACCCGCTCACACAGCAAACCAGGAGTTTTATAAAGAATACATGACTGAACATGATAACAACCCTTTAAAAAACTGGCTAGTTTTTGAAGTAATTGGTGTGGTTATTGGCGCATTTATTTCAGGGCTTGTTTCTAACAGGTTAAAGTTTACACTTGAACACTCTCCTAAAATACAGGCAAAGACCAGGGTAATAGCTGCTGTGTTTGGAGGATTGTTATTTGGTTTCGGTGCTCAGCTTGGGAGAGGCTGTACCAGCGGTGCCGCTTTAAGCGGCATGGCTGTTTTATCTACCGGCGGATTACTTACAATGATGGCAATATTCGGCGGGGCTTATATGTTTGCTTATTTCTTTAGAAAGCTTTGGCTTTGATTTTTTTTTGATAATGAAAGATTATTACTTACATAAATTTTTTAAAAGGAAAAACAGATGGGACCTCTAGTTCCAGATATAATTGGTAATGAATTAAATTTTGTAGTGGCTTTGTTTATCGGTATTGCCTTCGGTTTTATACTGGAGCAGGCTGGATTTTCAACTTCTAAAAAACTTGTCGGTTTGTTCTATGGATATGACTTTACAGTACTAAGAGTATTTTTTACCGCCGGTGTAACGGCAATGTTTGGTGTTATTACATTATCACATTTTGGACTTCTTGATATAAATCTTATTTATATAAATCCTACCTTCCTCTGGTCTGCCTTAGCCGGCGGAATAATAATGGGGCTCGGATTTGTTGTAGGCGGATTTTGTCCCGGCACAAGTGTGTGTGCAGCGGCCATAGGTAAAATAGACGCAATGATTTTCATATTCGGTTCATTTCTGGGAGTATTTATTTTTGCAGAAGGTTATCCCCTTTTTGAAGGTTTATACAAAGCGGAATCATGGGGATTTGTAAGGGTCTTTGATACAGTCGGAATATCGCAGGGATTATTTGCTTTCCTCTTAACTGTGGCTGCAGTTGGAGCATTCTGGGCTACTACATTGGTAGAAAATAAAGTTAATGGCAAAACAAACCCTGAATTTAAACCTGTAAAGATATATGTTGCACTAACAGGTGTAGCACTAATTTTTGGGTTCTCCGCTTTTTTTCTGCCCGATATCCGTGATTCATATTTAAGTGAAGTAAACAACAAAGCTTATGTTGATTCTTATGATATAAAAAAAATGAGTATTGATGAGTTTGCTTTCAGATTGGTTGATAAGGATAAAGATCTCCGGATAATAGACCTACGGCCGGCATTTAAATATAAAAATTTTAATCTGCCAAATTCACAGTCTTTTACATTAAATGATCTTTTCGATAAAGAAACAGAAAAATTACTCACGGTTAAAGGAAAACAAAATATCTTTATTGCGGATGATGAATTAACTGCTAAAAAAGCCGCCGTTATTGCCAGTAAACTGGGGTATCAAAACATAAAAGTACTTGAAGGCGGTTTAAATAACTTCAGGAAAGAAATTTTAGAGTATAAAAAGCCTGAACAGGTATTAACCAGGAACGAACTTGCACTCGCCCGTTTCAGGGAAAAAGCAGCCAGAATAATTCCTGTTCTAATAGAGGAAAATAAAAACAAAGCTGTGCCTAAAAAAGAAACAAAAAGAGTGATCGGCGGATGTTAGCAGCTCAAACTCAAGAGCAAGTTCAAGAGCAAGTTCAAGTTCAAGAGCAAGTTTAATCAAGCTGTTTTAAGTCCCGTCAGGGACGTTATGTTTATAGACATAGGTAATCTAAAAAAATCAAGTTCCACAACCTCGAAACAAGTTATTATTATAATAATACTCCTAACTAGAGGCAGAATCCGGATTTTTTTATTATCAATTCAATCCTCAATCTATCGTCCCTACGTGACTTTATTTCATTCTACAATTTATTCTATAAACGTTTAATCCCTACGGGATTGTAATAATTACAGGATTACAAGGACTTATACCATAAACAGGTAACTATATGTTAAGGTATAATATATATTGTTGTTTTAAGTCCCGTCAGGGACGTTATGTTTATAGACATAGGTAATCTCAATATTTGCAAGTTCCGTAGGAACGAAACAAATTATTATTTTGGACAGATATGGGACAGACATGAGATATCCCATGTTACACTTAATAATTGCTTTATAAACTTTATCTTTTGACTATTGCTTATTATATTGCATTCCGGATTTACCATAAGTAAAAAAAAATAGAGAATTCCACAAGAACTAATCTACTCCTGCTGCATACTTCTTTAACTTGTAAGTAAGGAAGGTCTGTTGTAGAATTATGCTGAAGTTAATTCAGTATCATCACAACAGCAGAAGCCCTGAAATGAATTCAGGATAACTTCTGATAATGCAACCCGAAGAATGAGCTGCCGGCTTTATTAACATATATATTTATAAATTATAACGGAGACAGAATTGGTATCAGAAAGAGTAAACCGTATAGAAGTATCCCCCACTATGAAGGTAGCTGCCGAAGCAAAAAAAATGAAGGCAGAAGGAATAAATGTAATTGACCTTAGTGTTGGTGAACCAGACTTTCCAACTCCCGATAATATTAAAAATGCAGCTATACAGGCCATACACGATAATCAAACCAGATATACTGTTAACGCCGGTACAGTGGAGCTTAGAAAAGCCATTGCCAGGAAACTAAAAGAAGATAACGGGCTTGATTACAGTTTAAATGAAATTATTGTTTCCAACGGCGCAAAACAAAGTATATTTAATGCAATCCATACACTGGTGTATAATGAGGATGAAGTTATTATTCCTGCACCATACTGGGTATCATACCCCGAAATGGTTAAACTTGCACACGGTACATCTGTTGTTATACAGACAGATGAAAAGAACGGCTTTAAACTTACTCCAAAACAGTTTGAGGATGCAATTACTCCAAAAACTAAAGCACTGATATTATGCAACCCTTCAAATCCAACAGGCTCTGCTTATACTGAAAAGGAATTAAGGGCAGTTGCAGAAGTAATTGAAAATAAAGACATATGGGTTGTGGCAGATGAGATATATGAAAAACTGGTTTATGAAGATTACAAGTTTGTAAGTTTTGCTTCATTAAGTGATAAGATTAAACATAAAACAGTACTTGTTAATGGTGTTTCAAAATCATATGCAATGACCGGGTGGAGAATCGGGTACACTGCAGCTCTTGAACCGGTTATAAAAGGAATTGATAAAATACAGAGTCACAGTACTTCAAATGCATCGTCAATATCACAGTATGCAACACTGGAAGCATTAAACGGCCCGCAGGATGCTGTTGAAATGATGAGGAAAGAATTTGAGAAAAGAAGAAATTACTTTTATAAAGAGCTTACTTCAATTGAAGGGATAAGCTGTTATAAACCTGAAGGAGCATTTTATCTCTTCCCTAATGTATCACATTACTTTGGTAAAAAAACAGAAACAATGCGGGTAGAGAACTCATTTGATTTTGCTATGTACCTGCTTTATGAAGCAAGGATAGCAGCAGTACCGGGAAGTGCATTCGGCTCAGAAAATTTTATAAGATTTTCCTACGCCACCTCAATGGAAAACCTTGAAGACGCAGTTGGAAGATTAAAAGAAGCGTTGGCAAAGCTGCATTAATTTTTTATAAAGCTGTTTCCCAAATCATTTGGGGAACAGCCAGTATTTCAGACCTTTTTTACTCCTGGCACGTAGTCTCCTGTCTTTTGGATTAAACCCTTTATGAAGTAAATAGTACAGATCCGACAGAAGTTCTTTTGTATCAAAAATATAAGCATGCCCTGAGGCTGATGATTTTACATTGGAAGCATCAACAGTATCTAATCCGGGTGAGATAAATAAAGATTCACCGGCATCCCCCAAACGGCATAAACCCAATCTTAATTCTTCGGACAAATGGAGCGCTTTATCTTTATCAGATGAGTATAATGTCCTGCCCTCTCCTATATTTATGAAATGTGGGAGTATGTTGTTCCTAAAAACATTCTGATCAATATCAGGTGCGGCAAGTATTATCTGCCGGATAATTTTCAGCTTTTCTTTTAATTCGGACTTATTTAAAAGATTTGTTAATGAAACAGCCATTATCCTGTTCCCCATGCTGTGAGCAATAAGGTGCAGCTTTTCAATATTGGTATTAAGAAGAATTTTTTCAATAAACTCCTGCAGATAATTAATGGATGCATCGGCACACTCAATATCCTTGAAGTATGATAATAATGTACCGCATGAAGGCCAGCTAAAAAATCCCGGGTTGCCGTAAAAAGGAATATCATAAGCAATCTGTGCGGCCCTTCTTGCAGCTTCAGCAAAACTTGTATTATACCCGTGTATAAAAATCATTGCAGATTTTTCATAGAACCTGTTTAAATCTTCAGAAAAATTACTTAGGAATTCCTGTTCATCTGTTTCAATAATATCTTTTAATACAATATGTTTTTTTTCATTCTCTTTAAGTTTGATTATAAGAAAGCTGAAAGGACGCTCCAGTTCTCCCGCTATATGTCCCCTCGGAATGCTCACCCTGCATTTACCGTATTTTAATTCGCTTAGCTTATCACCAAAATAATTATTTAAATCCGGTGAGCCGGTTATATTCCGGTTTGTGCCATAAAAAAGAGATACCTCACCCCCTGTATCTTCTTTTTCTGACAAAGCTTCCATCTCAGTTACCAGGTCGATATCAAAATGTTCATACATTGGTTTGGCGTACTTCTCAGAATTTTCCTGTGGTGTACCTTCTGTTATACCTTCGATGTCAGAATCCTCCTCATACAGTCCGGTCCTGTCATCTATTTCATCAGGAGATAAGTCATATACTCCATGGGCAGCAATGGGATATATTTCTTCCAGCATCTCCCAGGTTACCTCCTGTACCTCTGAATCTTCATCAAAAATATCTTTCCCGGCAATTTGTTCTTCCTGCAGAGTCCATCTTATATCTGCTCTGACTGCAAAGTCGGTTATGTAAACCATGCGGGTAACGTAACCTCGTTTCAGCACAGTTCTTTTTCCGGTTAAACCATAAACAAGCGTATCGCTGTATAGTCTTGAATAAATAAAAATACCAAATGCCAGATCTTTTATTTTTTGTATACTATAATCCGGATACTTTTTTGATACCTGCTCATAAATAAAATCATAATCAGAACTGCCCGGTACCTTTATATCCTCCCAATGAAATTCAATAACGGAATGATCCTTATTATGTTTCCATTTCCTGTGCGAAGAGTCTGAAAGCTGAATTGCCAGTTCGGTAAGAATCTGCTGATTTTGTTCCATAGGAGCCCCCAATAATTATTATTTATTATGCGTTGAAACTTTGCTGTATTAATTTTTTGGCAGCAGCAGAACTTCTGCTCCGGCTAAAAGTATTGTGCCCAGTCCATGTACATCATTTAACGGTGCAGGCCTCTGGTAATAATATACCAGGTCATTACTTACAACCGTGCCTGTGCAGACTCCCTCTACTTCACCGGCGGCTGTTATTTTTGTCATTACTCCCTCCCACCCTCTTTGTGCTATCGATGCGTAACGCGGTTCTATCCATCCTTTGTTTACTGCTCTCGCTACTGTATATGTAAACATTGCACTGCATGAAGTTTCAGGGTATGAATCAGTTTTATCCAAAAGCTGGTGCCATAAGCCGGCAGGACCCTGATATTGTGCAACACCAAGTATGTGCCTCTGCAGGAGTGAAATTAATGTATCTCTCTGCGGATGTTCTTCCGGAATGCGGTCAAGCAGGTCAGCCTGTGCAACCATTGCCCAGCCGTTTGCACGCCCCCAAAAAGCAACACCGTTACGCTCCAGATCAGAATACCAGCAGTGAGTCATAATTCCTTTATCTTCATCAAATAAATATTTATGAAAATTAATTACCTGTTGAGCGGCATCATCAAAATATTTAGTATCACCGGTAAATTCACCCATACGGGTAAGGAATGAGAGTCCCATATAAAGATCATCAGCCCACAGTGTCCACTCATTAGGGAAACCGCGTACAAAGGTACCGTCATTAAGCCTGCTCTGTTTTTCAAGCATATGAATGGCAACTTTATCAATATATTCTTTATATCTTTCCTGGTTATCTCTTTTATAAACCTCAATAACGCCTGCCCCAATTGCACCGCCGTCATCAAGTTCCTCCATAATAAAAAACTGTCCGAACGGATAACCCCATTTATTTTCACCTTTATGTTTTTCTTTAAAGTATGGATAGTTATCAAAACCAAAGGCAGTATTTTTTAACGGGAACTGTGAGTAAGCAGGTTCATCAAGAACTTCGCCCAGTTTAAACATTGCTATATTAAGTACACCGTTCCAGTAGCGCCAGTCATTATAAGCACTTTGCGGAGCAAGCTGTGCATCTGCCGGGGCATCCTGTGTGAATTTGTAAACATTGCCGGAAGCATCAATAAAATTAAATGAAGCATCCTTTAATACTGCCTCCGCAACGGAACGTAGTTTTATAACTGAACTATCCTGTGCGGAGAGAGAATTAACAATTAACAATGTACAATTAACAATTAGAACAAGTAGTAATTTCATAAATTTATTTTATAATTTTTAATTTATAATTTTTAATTCTGTCATTGCAGCGGATACAATCCTTCAAACTTAACTTTCCACTTACCATCCCGGGGAAAACCGGGTGCGTGAATATTAGGAGCTCCATCCCAGCCGGCACACATCATTGCAATTGCAGTAAGCAGTCCCCCATTGCCGGGAAGATATATTGTTAAGGTTTTATCCTGGTAATTATGTCCGTTATTAAGATAAGTATTTTTTTGAACATCCATAAGCAGAGCATCAATTGCAATGGATGGGTTACCAAGACGTGCAGCATTCATAGCAATCATAGGGTAATCCCACCCCCATGTGCTTTGCCAATCCCATGTGTGCATAACTTTTTCCAAAGTGTTCTTCATAATTGTGGTATCTATTGAACTGTTTGGAATCATTCCATAGGAGCCAAGAACAGTAGGGTGATCGCTCCTTTGCAGTGAATCATCAAAAGTATTACCCGCTGTTTCCGCATTTTGATACAAACCATCTTTTACAGGGATGGAAGACAACCTGTTTATAACATCATCCCACTTATTACTGCGGGGCATATTCAGACGTTCACGCCATGCCTGTGCAGTTTTTAATCCGTACAGCCAGTATGATAATTCAAACGCAGGATTTATTGTTGACTCAGGTTTATATCTTTCCTGGGCAGGTATAAGGGGGGGACCAAGAACATACCTGTTATTTATACTATCAAGGTATGCATATGATGCCATGAACTTAGCCGATTCAAAAACAATCTCTTTATATTTTTCCAGTGTTTCTTTATTATTATAAGTCCTGTATAACAGTTCTGCATAATAAACCGGGTGGGGCTGCTGCCATATAAGAAAAGCACCTATGGTTGAAGGCCCTTCTCTCCCCTCAATGGTTGGCATCTTTGGCCAGCGTGCGCCGGTGTACCCCTGCACTTCGGCAGTTTTTTTTGCAGAAGGGAGCGCTTTATTATACCATCCCAGACTCTTTTCAAACATCTCCGGCTTGCCCCATAAAGCAAACTGCACAGCATGCCACCAGTGCATTTCAAGATGAAATTTTCCGTACCAGCTGTTAAACGTTAAGCCTGTTTCCTGCGGCGGCATTGAACCTGCACACTGAACAGCAGTAAGATAACGCGATAAAATTATTCTTCTCTCAAGTTCATTTGCACGCGGATCACTGCTTTCTGAAAGATCAACGGCTCCACCCGTTTCCCAGAAATTTTGCCAGTGTTCTTTTGATTCAGCAATTGTTTCTAAAACATCCGGATTATGCTGATGAATTTTTTCTTTTAAGAACAGGGCTGTAAAACTAAAAACCTCTGATGGTGCGATAGTAAGAAGAAATAAATGTTTACCTGACTGTTTAAACTCCGCTTCACCTTGCCATGTTATACTTACATAATATTCTTCTGCATCCAGCTTTCTCTTAAGCATAACAGAATTATCATCCTGCTCTACTATTTCAGTTGAATGACTGTCAGGACTGTTCCAGTCGGCGGCGTTTCTTCCCCATGCAGTTGAGCCGTACGGAAATTCAAACTCTATTGCTGTTTTTCCCTTTTGTAAAAGTGTTGATTTTATTCCTACGGCTACCTGGTCAGCAGCAGGATTACATACAGTCTCAACTTCAACATTATCCGCTTCAACAGTAAAACTGCTTTTTATAATTCCTTCCCAAAGATCGAGTGTTTGGTTTATGTTTTTAATATCATTTAAAGTAATCCGGGAATCATTCTCTCTTTTTATATTAAAACCAATCCTTCCGAGGTGCAGCCGGTGCGGATTTGCACGAAGCCATTGCCCTGCTTCTGAATGCTGTCCCGAGGCGTAAGGAACTTTTCTTCCGTATGTATTATAATGCTCATAAGCGGAATCAATAGTATAATTATTTGGATTGGGAATTGAATGCCATCCCCACTGTGATTGTGCAGCAAGGGGAATTCCATTTTCATAAAAAGCAGGAAAGCTCTGAAGTCCGGTTATATCTGCGGTAAATGCAAACTCGCCGTTGCCTACTGTAAACGGGGATAATGAGTCGGGTTTATTTACTGCCGGAAAATGCCTGTGTACAAGTTCGTACCGGTTTATTGAAGTTTGCTGGCTGTAAATATTGTTTATGAAAAATAAACCAAAGAATGAAAAAAAGAAGATGAAAAGAAATTTATTCATTATTTATCCTGTAATTTTTACCTGCACGCATAAATGCCTGTATATTTTCGATTGGAGTTTCCTGGGGTATATCGCACCCCGTACTTAAAATAAAGTTAGAATACTTATCCATTTGCCTTAGCAGTTCTGTTGTCTTAAGTTCAACTTTATCGGGCGAGCCAAATAATAAAGTACCTGTTGGACTAAGGTTACCTATAATTAAAATATTTGGAGGAACCATACCTGCCGCCCCGGGTAAATCAACACCGGTATCGGGAGAGTCAAGACTTAAAGCGTCCACACCAACCGAACTCATAATGTTAATAAGATGCATTGAGTTGCCGCATATATGAAAAATGGAGGCAACATCAGTATTAATATAATCTTTTACAATACTGCTAACATAATCAGCAGAAAATTCTTTAAACTGATCTGGTCCCAGCATAACCGCACTTGGCTCAAGTATACAAATCAACTGCGCCCCTGACTCAACCATAAGGCAGATATATTCTTTTATCTTTTCTGCTGAAATACGGCAAAGCTTATGAAGTTCAGAAGGATTCAATAATGTAGATACTGCAGCTTCTTCAGCCCCCATCATAAGAGCAGATAAAGTATAGGGTCCTGTTACATAAGCACCCCGCAATATATTCCCGGGAAGCTCTTTTGTCATCAGCTTCATCGTTTCGGAATAACCCTGCATCCGGGTATCTGAGGTGATGTTAACTGAGTCGGCAAGGATAAGATCATCTTCATTAAACGTATCATTAAGTACAGTTGCAGATTCATTTTTGGGGAAAATGGTATATTTGCCCAGTGCATTAGCCTCAACGCAAAGATCCATTAACGGAAAAACTGCATCCGGTTTAAATGTGCTGCATAAAGTTTTTATAACTTTGAAGTGTTCAGTATAATTCTGTTGTGCAATCTTAATATTGCACCCCGTTATTTGTAACCCCGGGAAGCCCATAAGCGGAACAACAAGACGCCGCCCTTCTTTATAAGCTTCCTCAACAGATTTTAATAGTGATTTCTTCTTCAATAGTGTTATAGTTAATCTTCCCTGTTATAGTTATTTTCCCCATTAAATATTTTTCAAAAGTAAGTTAATAAAGTTTTTTAATGGTGTAAACAAAAATATTATTGAACAGGACATCAAAAATTTAAACTAAAGTTTTGTTCTCAGAATCATAACTATGTTACAGCCATAAACAAGAATGTAAGTATGTTAAAAATATTCTGCTTCTTAACCTTATTTTTATTTTCAATACCATCCGGCTACACTCAAACAATTGCTTCCTTTGATGTTAATATAAACACAGAACAAAACGGTTTTGATTTTCCTGTTACAGCAGATATAAACGGCCTAACCATTACTGACACTAATCTTGTACTGCTTAGAATAAGTAACGGGGAAAAAATACCTGTACCTTACCAGTATGAAACTGATAAGACAATAAGCTGGATAGTACCCGGGAACTCAGCAGTTAATAAATATATATACGAGCTTGTACCGGGAGCTTTTGATTCGTTAAAACAAATAAAAGCCGTAGATGAGGATGGAGCCTTAACAGTTTCTACAGGCGATAATAATTATTTACGTTATTATTACAAAACCGTTTATCCTCCCGCAGGGATTGATAGCGCATATGGAAAGAGCGGCTTTATTCATCCTTTATGGTCTCCGCACGGACAAATACTAACGCGTATCCAGCCCCCGGATCATTATCATCATTATGGAATATGGAATCCCTGGACACATGTACTATTTGAAGGCGATACAGTTGACTTCTGGAATATTGGCGATAAAAAAGGAACAGTACGCTTTGCCGGCTTTGAATCTGTTACTGCTGGGCCCGTATTCTCCGGGTTTAATGCTCTACAGGAACATGTTGTATTTAAAAATGACGGAAGTGAAAAAATTGCTTTAAACGAAAAATTCAAAGTAAAAGTCTATCCGGTAAATAATCAGGATTATTTTATAGTTGATATTGAATCGGAATTAAGCTGCGCCGGTGAAAGTCCTGTAGTTTTGCTTGAGTACCGTTAGGGGGGCATCGGATGGCGTACAACTGAGAAGTGGGATAGATATAACAGCGAAGTGATAACCTCTGATGGAAAAACAAGAAAAGATGCCGATGGTTCACTTGCCCGGTGGTTTATTGTTCAGGGAGAAATTGATGATGATTATGCAGGAGTTGTTATGATGTCTTACCCTGATAATTATAATCATCCGGAACCTCTCCGTATTTGGCCTGAAGATATGTATGACCGGGGAG
>JAWOJF010000325.1:0-4103 GCA_046481785.1 Ignavibacteriaceae bacterium
CTTAAATAATATATACACACATAAAAGTAAACTAAAGATACATCTTTTTAAAAAGATATCATCTTTTAACAATACCTATTTAAACTCCTCCGGATCCATTGAAGCGCGGTATCCTTCATTAAGTTTATTCAATCTCTGCATATCTTCTCCTGATATATCAAAATCAAAAACATCAGCATTTTCATATATCCTTTTACGGTCGCCTGATTTTGGTATAACAACAACTTTATGCTGAAGGCACCATCTTATCATAATCTGTGCGGGTGATTTGGAATATTTTTTTGAAAGCTCACCAAAAAGCGGATGATCTGCCTTATGATTTCTTGCAAGAGGAGTATATGCCTCCAACTGGATATTATTTTCGTAGCAGAAATCCAGCAACTCCTGCTGATATATAAAGGGATTAAATTCAACCTGATTTACAACAGGCCGTATATCTGATTCTCTAAATAATTCTTTTAAGTGGCGTATAGTGTAATTACTTACTCCTATTGCCTTACATGTTTTAAACTGTACTAATTCGGTTAACGCTTTCCATGTGTCGCTTCTTAAACCTGTTACCGGCCAGTGGATCAGATAAAGATCTATATAATCTGTTTTTAAATTTGCAAGACTGGTTTCAAAAGCATGGTATGTCAGCTCATATCCCTGGTCATCATTAGCAACTTTAGTTGTAATAAATATTTCATTTCTTTGTATACCGCTTTCTCTAGCAGCATCACCTACCCCTTTTTCATTTCCATAAGATGAAGCAGTATCAATATGCCTGTAGCCTGCCTCAAGTGCAGTTAACACAGCTTCCTTTGCCTTGCTGTCAGGAATTAAATTGTATGTCCCGAATCCCATGTTAGGTATTTTTATCCCGTTATTTAATTCAGTTCTGTCTGAAATAGATAAACTCATATATCTCCTTTGAAAGGGTGTGAAAATTGGAATAGTTGAAAATCGGATAAATTTTGTATAAGTGAAATACTTTGTGTAAAATATTTTGAAATAATTTTTTAATATAAAAAAACAAATATTAATACGTCCAAAAAATAAGCTTATAAAACATTCGGGATCGCTTCGCTGAGTTCCTTTTTTCTTGATAAAAAAGGAACCAAAAAATCAAGGCTGCAAAAGAAATGCTAAAATTTTACTCCATTACGCTATGGAAAATTAACTCGCCCCAGAGCGGGCTCAAACAGAATCCCGCAAACGGGACAGGTCTTTCCATTACGCTTCACTGCGTAAAATTTCTTAATCCCGCCAGGGCGGGACAGGCGCATTTCTTTTGAGGCCAAAACTCATCTTAACCTTACATACATCACAATGCTGTCTTGGGTATTCTGAAAAATAGACTTCTGAAGGGATATGAGAAAACGGATTCAATTTAATTAGCTTTTCCATTCATCAGGAAAATATGTTGCCGGGAAGATACTTCGGGCATCATCAAGTAGACGGATATGTGAGCTGTTTGTTGTATACCTTTCCGATATATGAAATAATATAAGTTTTTTTACGTTGGCTTTTTTTGCAAGCTCCGCCGTCTGCCTGCTTGTCATATGATAATTTTTTACTGCCAGGTCAAGATCTTGGGAATGATATTGGCTTTCACATACAACAGTATCACAGTTTTGCATTAACGTAATTATATTTGGTATCGATTCTTCATCCGCTGAAAAATCTGTAAGATAACAAATACTTTCTCCCTTTTTTTCCTCTAATAACATATCCCTTAATTCGCCGGTAGTAAATGTCTTTTCATCCACTTCAATATGATTGTTTTCGTTCAGAGATAAATCTCTTACCTGTTCCAGCCATTTACCCGGTGTTAACCCGGAATTAGATAGTGCCTCTTTACTGATATTAAACGAGTCTTTTTCTGTTATTCTATATGCTATTGATGGGATCCTATGATTAAGTATTGCCGTACTTACTGAGTATGCAGGATTATCAATGAGTATTCCGTTAAAAGGGTGCCTGCCTGCATCATGTTTTACCGAAAAACTTTCTGCACTCGTAAACCTGTGAGTAAATGTATTTTCACCGGAAATGTCTGTAACAATAAATTCACCATGAATTCCATCAAGCAGATTCCATTTGAATCCCCGCAGCCTGTTGTGGACAATTTCTGAAGTATCTTCCGGCCCCCAGATATAATTAGGTTTTTCCCTGTCAAAATTTCTTCTGAAGTAATAATCAAAACCTGCAAAATGATCTATGTGGAGATGAGAGAGAAAAAGATAATCTATTGACTTAATATCAGACTGCTTAATTCCGTGAAATATACTTTCCCCGCAGTCAAAAAGAATCCTGAACATTCGCGTACCGGTATTAAGCCAGATAAATAATCCGTTATCTCTTCCGGGTTTTCCTAAAACTTTATACTGGATGCTCATTGAATATTACTATGATATTGCAGAAATTTATCTTCAAATTAAACAGAAAAGAGAATAATATGAAAAGACTTTTTATACTTATCATGTTTGTTATACTTTACTCACACTTATATCCGCAGGTATACAAAGCGGAACATCCATTAACACATACATACTCCATAGTTGCAAGGGATGAAATTACAGGAGAAATGGGAGTTGCCGTGCAGTCGCACTGGTTTTCAGTTGGCTCTGTAGTCTCCTGGGGTGAGGCAGGAGTGGGTGTAATTGCCACGCAGTCATTCTCTAATGTCTCTTTTGGGGTAAGAGGGCTGGAGCTGCTTAAAAACGGACTGTCACCCCAGCAGGCACTTGATTCTCTTCTTTCAGATGATGAGGGGAGTGAATACAGGCAGGTGGCAATCCTGGATGCAAAAGGAAGAGTTGCCGCACACACCGGCAATAAATGTATACAGGATGCCGGGCATATTACCGGTGATAATTTTTCAGTGCAGGCAAATCTTATGCTTAATGATAAAGTATGTCCTGCAATGGAAAAAGCATTTAAAGAAACAAAAGGTCCGCTTGCCGAAAGAATGGCTGGTGCACTTAAAGCTGCGCAGGAAGCAGGCGGTGATATACGGGGGAAACAATCGGCGGCTATACTTGTTGTAAAAGGTGAATCTACCGGAAAAATTTGGCAGGACAGGCTTATCGACCTCAGGGTGGAAGATCATCCTGCGCCGGTTGAGGAAATTATCAGACTGCTTAAAGTTCACCGCGCTTATGAACATATGAATGCAGGTGATCTTGCAGTAGAAAAAGGGGATATGGAACTTGCAATGAAGGAATACTCTACTGCTGAAGAAATGTTTCCCGGTAACCTTGAAATGAAATACTGGCATGCTGTAACTCTTGCCAATAACGGGAAGGTTGAAGATTCTTTGCCTATGTTTAAAGAAATTTTCAGTAAAGATAAAAACTGGAAAATACTTACTCCGCGTTTAACCAAAAACGGCCTTCTTAATGTTAAGGAGGGTGAGCTTCAGAAAATTCTAGAAGCTGATTGATGCAGCGAAGATGCTGGAGCAGGGGTTTATAGGCAGACTGCCATACTATGGCAATTCGCCGGTTTTCCCAATTTTACACTACTTTTTTTGATAGATGGCGATTATTATTCATAAAAATGAATTAATTTTTAATATGTTAAAATTTATTAAGGGTCATGTTTCATGAGAAAACTAACTGCATTCTCAATCATTATTCTTCTGCTTCTCTCAGTCCAGGTATTTCCACACAGTAAAGAACGGAAGGATATTCCTGAAAAATATAAATGGAATCTTAGTGATATTTATTCATCTGATTCCGAATGGCAAAAAGCTGCCGGCAAAATTAAAACAGATATAAATAAGATAGCTGCATTCAAAGGCAGGCTGGGTGAAAGTGCTTCAGTTTTAAAAGAAGCTTTACAAAATTATTTCAATACATTAAAAGAACTCTACACGCTTTCAACATATTCCAACAGGCTTAGCGATGAAAATATGGGAATAACTGAAAACCAGGAGCTTAACCAGGTAGCTAATATCATCGGAAGGGAATTTTCGGAAAAAACTGCCTTAATAAGGCCTGAACTATTAAAAATTGATCCTCAGCAGATACAACAGTTTTTAACTGAGGAAAAAGGTCTGGCTGAATATAAGATGTTTATAGAGGATATTCAGAGAATGAGGGAACATACTTTAACCG
>JAWOJF010000176.1:0-3249 GCA_046481785.1 Ignavibacteriaceae bacterium
GAAACAATGATAAGTATGAAATTTTGTAACCACAGGATCATTGTTATATCTCCGTGTATAGCTAAAAAGCGGGAGTTTGAAGAAACAGGTATGGGCGATTACAATATTACAATGGAAACACTGACTAAGTACTTCGAAGAGAATAAAATTTCACTGGATAATTTTCCGGCTGCTGATTATGACAATCCGCCGGCAGAACGCGCTGTTTTATTTTCTACGCCCGGAGGGTTATTAAGAACTGCTCAACGTGAAAAACCTGATGTTTTACAGGTTGCCAGGAAAATCGAAGGTCCCAATACTATTTATCACTATTTTGATCAGCTTTTAGAAAATGTTAATAAAAAAATATCTCCTGTATTAATTGACTGTCTTAACTGTGAAGCCGGGTGTAATGGTGGAACAGGTACTGCAGGAAAAAGAACTCTTGATGAAATTGAAAATCTTGTGGAAGAAAGAAACAAAGAAGTGCAGGAGTTATACAAAACGAAGTTAAGCCGGAAGCCTTCGGTAAGAAAAATAAGGAAAACTGTAAACCGCTTCTGGAAAGAGAACTTATATACACGGTCATATGTAAACCGTTCAGAAAACCTTAATAAAGGATTAAAACATCCCTCAAAAACAGAACTGGAAAAAATTTATGCTGCAATGATGAAGGATAAGCCGGAAGATTTTAAAAACTGTTCGGCATGTGGTTACAATAGCTGCGAAAAAATGGCTGTGGCAATTTATAATAATCTTAATAAAGCAAGCAATTGTCATTCATTTCTTGAAAAAACCGAGAAGTATATTGAACTGAATACACCTATAGTGCAAAAGCTGGGGGAAGGTGATCTTACCATCACTTTTATTGAAGAAGGAGATTCAAAAATTGCCGGGTTGTTCCAAAAGCTTAATGAAGTAATCAGAAATATCAGTACCATTATTTCTTCAACTATAACGTCAGTTCAGTCAACTGCCCGGCTTAGTTCCGAAATATCATCAAGTACAGAAATTATGGCAGCAGGATCTGAAGAACAAAGTGTTCAAACAGGGGAGGTTGCTGCTTCTATTGAACAAATGACAAGAACAATAATTGAAACCACCCGTAATGCCACTGCAGCAGCAGAGCAGGCAAAAAAAGCGGGTGATATAGCTAAAGAAGGCGGGAAAGTAGTTGAACTTACAGTAGAAGGAATAAAGAGAATATCAGAGGTTGTCTTAAAATCATCAGAAACAGTTAAACAGTTAGGTGAAAGCAGTGATCAGATTGGTGAAATTATACAGGTAATTGATGAAATAGCCGATCAGACAAACCTGCTGGCATTAAATGCAGCAATAGAGGCTGCCAGGGCCGGCGATCAGGGCAGAGGTTTTGCTGTTGTAGCAGATGAGGTAAGAAAACTTGCAGAGAGGACAACAAAAGCTACCAGCGAAATAGCAGAAATGATTAAGAATATACAGAAAGATACAGCCGAAGCAGTAGATTCAATGAGCAAAGGAACCGAGGAGGTTGATAGAGGAAAAGATTTGGCAAACCGTGCAGGTGAATCTCTAATGGAGATAATAACTGCTACCGTAAAAGTGGTTGATGATATAACCCAGGTTGCAGCCGCAAGTGAAAAACAGTCATGTTCTGCCGGGCAGATAAGCAAAAGTATTGAAGGTATAAGCAGTGTAACTGCTGAAACAACAAATAGTATTCAAAAGGTAGCAAAATCTGCAGAGAGCCTGAATGTGTTAACTGATAATCTGCAAAACCTTGTAAGCAGGTTTAAGATAGAAGTAAATACAAAAGAACCCGGTTATGCCATACGGCAGAACGGGAGACTTATAATAACATAAAACTTTATATAAAATTATCTTTTTGTTTCGCTTAATGCAGATAAACACACGCTAACTGCAGATAAATATCATTCACTGCATTTTCATTAAATAAAAAATATAAATTTCGAAAATATACTAGTTCATCACACAGAAGGGCAGTGTGGGAATAAAAAAGAAAGCTTATTGAATTCCCATTCTTCATCTCTCCACAAGGGACGGTTTTCCGTCCCTTTCTTTCCTTAATAATCATTTACTGTTCAAAAAGGTTGTTTCCTGAGAGTCGATTTTTATTTGCCAACTGGAAATAAAAAATTTGTTTTAATAATTGTACCGTTAATAGAGATATAACCGGCATTTACTGCAAAGTTGTTTCGTTTACTGCAATGTTATAAGATAATAATACTTAATCCCGAGAATGTAGCTGAATGTATTAATGGTTACACAAAATGTGTTAACATTTTAAATTTTCATAATCGGGAGCATATATGAAAAAAATATTAGTCGTTTTTCTTGCGGTAGTTATGTCGCAGTCTTTTGTCACTTATGCACAAAGTGATATTGAAATCTTTGGTTTTTACCAGGTTCGTTTATCTAAAGAGGAAGGGCTTTATTCATTAAAAGGTACCTTGCCTGCCAGTCTTGGTGGTGCTACAATGCAATTAAGCGGAGATGAACAAAACCAACTTTCACCTGCTGTTCAGCAATTAAATCTTATGTTTAGAAAAGAATTCAGCAGTAAGGTCTCAACATTCTTAAATTTTGAAATGATAAATAATTTCTCAACCGAAAAAGGATGGGGAGCCTTTAACCTTGAAGAGGTTTGGTTAAATTATGAATATACTTCTAACCATAGCATAAAAGGCGGTTTGTTAATACCCAAATTCAATAGTTTAAATGAAATCAAAAACAAGATGCCTTTACTCCCTTATATTTTCAGGCCGCTGGCATACGAACCGACACTCAGAGCAATTGTAAACCCCTCTGATTTTCTTCCTGAAAGAGCATTTGTTCAGTTACAGGGAAGATTTTTTGCGGAGGATCTTGAATTAAACTATGCCGCCTTTGCAGGAGCATCAGAAAGCGATTATATCTTATCTAATACAGAAGAAGGTGCAACGGGAAGCGGAACGGACACTACCAATTTTAAGTTATTTGGTGGAAGAATTGGTATTAATTATGACAATCTGAGAGCTGGTGTGTCAACTTCTTTTGATAAAGATAATCATCAGGCAACTTTGCAGGAAGATGTAAAGAGAACCAGGCTTGGTTTTGACATCGGTTATTCAATATTTGGTTTTACTATTGATGCAGAATATATAAAAGTAATGCTTGATCCTAAAAATACCGATAAGGATTTGAATAAACTTTTCTATTATGGAACATTAGCCTATGATTTTACCGATCAAATATTTGCTTACGGTACCTATAGTTATTTGGAAAATAAAG
>JAWOJF010000341.1:0-7772 GCA_046481785.1 Ignavibacteriaceae bacterium
TCTTTTCAACAGCAGAAAGCCTTTTAATTCCATTTGATATCTGTGATGATGTCATTCCAAGCTTAAATGCTACTGCTGCTGATGCAAGAAAATTTTTAGCATTCTGTTCGCCGTACAATGGGACAGTTTCTCTAAGAGTTTTATCTTTATATTTTATTTCGATCTTTGCTTTGCCGTCTTCAGTGTAGCTTGTAATTTTCCCCTGAACATCGGAAGAAAAATCAAAGCCGTATGTAACTTTATTTTGATAATTTTTCAAAACTTTTTTTAGAAGTTTATCATCATTATTAATAAACAGTGTACCGTTTTTTAAAGCTACAGCTTCAAAAAGAGCAAGTTTTTCTTTAAGTACACCCTGCCTGTTGTTTAAGTACTCGAGATGGGAATCACCAATATTTGTAATTAAAGCATAATCAGGCTGAGTTATGTTAGCAGTATAATCAATCTCGCCAAAGTGATTAGTACCAAGCTCAGCCACAAGAATATCATGCCGGTTATTTGTACTGAATAAGGTCAAAGGCACACCGATATGATTATTATTATTAGCAATTGTTTTATTTACATTATACTTTTCACTTAACAACAGAGCAAGCATTTCTTTGGTTGACGTCTTACCGGCGCTTCCTGTTATTCCGATAATTTTTGTCTGAAGTTTCTCTCTCCATTTTTTTGCAATGCTGCCGAGAGCGACTGTTGTATTTTTAACAGCAATAACAGGTATGCCGGTATCTTCATAATTTTTAACTCTGTTCTTGTTTATAACTATTGCTTTAGCCCCGTTTTTAACTGCATCTTTAATAAACTTATGACCGTCTAATTTTTTTCCCTTAATAGCTACAAACATTGCATTCCGGGAAATGTTTCTGGAATCAATAGAAACAGAAGTAACGGGTTTATACACACCGGCATTAAAAATTTCTGCTGTTGGTATATTAAACATATCTTCTATTGTTAAGCTTATTTTTTTCATTAATGTTTTACTGCAATTTGAGGCAGTTACCCGCTCTCACTCCGCCCGGCCGGAGATTCAATTAAACTCCGAGATATTTTTCTGCAATTTCTTTATCAGAAAAATGATTCCTTACTCCTTTTATCTCCTGGTAATTTTCATGCCCTTTACCTGCAACCAAAATAACAGCATTAGCTTCAGAGCTTTCGATAGCCTTGCGTATTGCATCTTCACGGCTTTCTATTACTTCATAATTATTTTTATTGATGCCTGCTTTAATATCATTTATAATATCGTACGGATCTTCAAACCGGGGATTGTCGGATGTAACAATAACCTTTGAACTTAATTCTGCGGCTATTTTTCCCATTTCCGGGCGTTTAGTTTTATCACGGTTGCCTCCGCAGCCAAATACTGTATAAACAGGCTGAGTGTCTTTTACGATTTTTTTTATTGCGAGCAGAGCTTTCTCAAGACTATCAGCCGTATGCGAATAGTCAACAATTACTTTTTTATTTCCCTTGCCTATAACTTCCATTCTGCCGGGAACCTGCTTTGCAGTTTTAATTCCTTCAACTGCTGTTTTTTCATCAATACCAAGCAGTACGGTTACTGTGAAAGCAGCGGCTGCATTATAAGCATTAAACCCGCCGGCAAGAGATGTTGATGCAGAGTAGTTGTTTCCCTTATACTCTATGATAAATCTTGTGCCGTTTAAATCATATTGAATGTCTTTAATAATAACATCTGCACCTGGTGCTGTTCCGTACGAAAACAACTTTGCTTCTGTATCCTTAAATAGCTCTCTGCTATGCTTGTCATCGGAATTATAGACACCAAATGCAGATGAAGTGAGGGAATCGAACAATATTTTTTTTGCAGTTAAGTAATTCTCAAAAGTCTGGTGGAAATCGAGATGATCGGAAGTAATATTAGTAAAAACACCTGCAGCAAAGCTAAGGTTATCTACACGGTTAAGTATAAGGGAGTGGGATGAAACTTCCATCACCGCAGCCTTGCAGCCTTCATTAACCATCTGAAGAAGCATTTCGTTCATGTCGTTTGCTTCCGGAGTAGTTAAAGAAGACTTCACTTCCCTGTCTCCTATATAATTTGCTATTGTACCCACCAGACCTGTTTTTAATCCTGCTGTTTCAAAAATATTTTTTATAAAATAAGTTGTTGTTGTTTTGCCGTTTGTACCAGTTATTCCAACCAGCTTTAAGTTAGCTGAAGGTTCTTTAAAAAAGTAATTTGAAAGTTCTGCAAGTGCCTTCCTGCTGTTACGCACCAGAATTTTGGCAACACTTCTGTGGATAAAAATATCATCAGGTATTGCTGCATTATCCTCAAGCACAACGGCAATTGCGCCATTATTTATAGCATCTAAAATAAATTTATGGCCGTCTGAGGCATATCCTTTTATTGCAACAAAAATGGAATTTTTACCAACCTTCCTGGAATCATAATGGATACCGGCAACGTCCTTCCTCTGAACATCACCAATAACCTGTATTGCATGCACACTATTTAAAAGCTGAGTTAGTTCCATAATTCCTGTTATACCCTTAGCCAATACTGTATCGTCCCTACGGGACTTATTTTTCTTTTGTATTCCTTTTCTATAAACGTTTTGTCCCTGCCGGGACAGAGAATCTTTTACTTCCTTTTCTATATATATTTTGCCCCTGACAGTACGGAGAATCTTTTACTTTCTTTTCTATAATCGTTTTATCCCTAACGGACAGAGAATCTTAAAAAATACTAATACACGGTTGTTCCGCTTACTGTAATCTCCTCACAAGTTAAAACGCAAAGAGATTTTTTATTAATCTTTTCACCTGCAGAAATACTTTGCGATACTATTCTTCCTGAGCCGTTAACTTTATATTTTATTCCAAGCTTGTTTAATGTAAGTATAGCATCGCGTACAGATGAATTTTTTAAATCAGGCATTGTATTTATATTTTTTATTACCGGCTTTACAAGTCCCGTTATATTTGAAACATTTTTAAATTCAACCTGTTCAGATCTTCCTTCACCGGCAATCTTATATTCATTCGATTTATTTTTAATCTCAAACAAAGGGTTGCCAAACAGATCCGGATCCGATTTAACAATTCTTTCAGCAACTTTTTTAAAAACAGGAGCAGCAACAAGTCCGCCATACCTTCCCACCTGCGGTGAATTCATAAGGACCATACATATTACCCGGGGATCTTCGGCCGGGAAAAATCCGATAAATGATGAATTATGATGCGAGTGAGAATATTTCCCGTCAATTAATTTTTGTGATGTTCCGGTTTTGCCCCCGACTGAAATAAAATCGAGCTTTGCTTTAGTTCCTGTACCATGCTCAACTATAGAACGCATTATTCTTCTCATTCGTTCAGAGGTTTCCGGTGATATTACAGTCCTTATCTGTTCAGGATTATTTTCAAAAGATGTAACGCCGTTCCTTATTCTTCTCTTTATAATCTGCGGCTGGTAAAGCGTACCGCCGTTAATCAATGCAGAAAATGCCGTAATCATCTGTATAGGTGTAACAGATAATTCATAGCCGAAAGACATAAAAGTTTTTGTCAGCGGGGTCCATTGGTTCGGCTTCTTCAATGTTCCTTTCACTTCTCCAGGGAGGTTTGCAGAAGTGAAATTTCCGAAGCCGAATCCACGGACATACTTATATAACATATCATCATCAATTTTTTCAACAAGCTTTGATATACCAATATTGCTCGACTGCTCCATAACACCTTTAACCGTAAGGTATCCGTGTTTGTGTGTATCTCTTATATAAACTTTTTTGTATTTGTATTTGCCGTTTTCTGTAAATACAAGATCATCTTCTTTGCATAAATTCTGGTCAAGGAGGGCTGCAAGTGTAATAGACTTAAATGTTGAACCGGGTTCATACGTATCGGTTACGGCCTTATTACGCCGGTCATCGTCATCAGATTCCCAGTATTTATTAGGGTCATAATCACCGGCGTTTGCCAGGGCAAGTATCTCACCATTGTTTGGATCCATTATAATTGCCACAGCAGAAGCAGCGTTGAATTCACCGGCACCGGCGTGCAGTTCTTCCTCAAGTATAGCCTGGTATGTTTTATTAATTGTAAGAACAATATTTTCTCCGGGCTCGGCAGGTACAGTCTCTTCTTCAGCAACAGTAAGCATATCTCCTACTGCATTCTTTTCAACAAGCATAGTACCGTCTAAGCCCTTCAGCTCATTTTGAAAGGATTTTTCAATACCGTTTATGCCGTTATATTCATTATCAACAAAGCCAAGCACATGAGAGGCAAGTTTTTCATAATGATATATACGTGTTGCATCCTCACGCCAAAAAAGGCCATTGGCTTTATAATTCCTGAGCAGAATGGCTTTTTCACCCGGTGCTTTTTTTTCAATACAGATTGTTTTACCCGATGCCGACATTAAATCCAAATAATGTTTACTGCTTTTTCCGAAAACCGAAGAAAATTTTGCGGCTATTTCCTTTTTTTCTTTAGCGCTTACCATCCGGAGATCAAGAAAGAATGAAACATCATTCCTGTTATAAACCATAAGAACATTATTGCGGTCGTAGATAAGTCCTCTTTCAGCCTTAATCTTTTCAGTATTCATCTGCTGGCGCTGAGCATAATATTTTAATTCTTCGCTCTTTAATATTTGTATATCAAAAAGCTTTACAACCAATACGCCGAAAAAAAGCGAAACCATAATTACAACAATTATTGCACGCGAGTTATTCATACTTTTCTTTTAACACTTTAGAAATTCTTTCAATCTTTTCTTTATCCGCCTTCAATACAATTGCAGGCTCAGTTCTTTTCTTCATTCCAAGTTCAGTAACGGCAATACCGGTAATACGTTCTTCTGATGACAGCATCTGGTATTGAGCCAAAAGATTTACACGCCCGTTTTTTGCTGAAGCTAAAGTCTCAGCCGCAATAACTTTATCTTTGGCAAGCACTTCACATTTTTTTTTGATTCCAACGTATGCAAGTATTGTTAAGGCCGCCATAACAAGCAGCATAAGCACTACTGCAATTCCCGATTTTGAACTTCTGCCTTTACTCATACTCTTTCGGCTGCTCTCAGCTTTGCACTTCTTGCACGGAAATTGTTTTTAACTTCATCTTCAGAAGGAATAACAGGTTTTTTTGTAAGGATTTTTAATCTCTGCTCTTTATCGCACCGGCATACAGGATACTCTTTCGGGCAGATACAATCAAGCGTTTCATATCTAAAAGTATCTTTCACTATCCTGTCCTCAAGTGAGTGATAAGAAATTAAAACAATCCTTCCGCCCTGTTTTAAAAGCCCTGCCGAAGTATCGATAAATGATTTCAATATATTTAATTCATCATTAACAAAAATTCTAAATGCCTGGTAAACTCTTGATAATGTTTTTATATGATAATTGGGCGGGGTGATCTCACGGATTATTTCGTTAAGGTCTGTAGTGGTTTCAATTCTTTTATCTGCTCTGCGGGCAACTATTCTTCTGGCAATCTTTCTCGAATTCTTTTCTTCACCAAAATTATAAATTATATCAGCAAGATCTTCTTCACCAAATGAGTTAATTACATCGGCGGCACTTATAACTTTTGTTTTATCCATTCTCAGATCGAGTTTAGCTTCCTGCCTGTAAGTGAAACCCGACTCCGGGTTATCGAGTTGAAAGGAGGAAACACCAAGATCTGCAAAAATTCCGTCAAAGAACGGTATAGATTCTATCTTTGCGATTATGTCAATCTGAGAAAAATTGTAATTATATAACCTTACCCTTTTATCGCCGTTAAATTTTTTCTTCGAATAATTAAATGCATCAGTATCAACATCGGAGGCAACTAAAACACCGTTATCATCAAGCATTTTTAATATGCCTTCTGAGTGCCCGCCAAATCCCAGTGTACCATCAAAGTACACGCCGGATGGGTTGGTTATAAGATAATTCAGACTTTCAGTGAACAATACCGGCGTATGATGAGTATTCATCATGGCGCCATTACTTTTGCTGCAATTTGTTCATATGTTTCACCGGATTGATCTATGTACTCCCTGTAAATTTCCGGATTCCATATCTCAATCTTCTTAAGTGCACCAAGTATTAAAACATCTTTTTCAATTTTTGCATAATCAAGGAGCGGCTGTGGTATTAATATTCTTGATTGTGAATCGAGGTTATCTTCAGCAGTAAATTGTAAAGTCATTCTTAAAAATTTTGCATGGGCAGGATCATAAGGGTTCAACTGGTTAAGCTTCTCTTCAATTTTTAACCAGGCATCCAATGGGAAAACATCGATGCATGTTGATGTGCCCTTCGTCATTATGAAGGTATCGTTTGCTTCAGGAGAAACATGTTTCCGCAAACGGGCAGGAATGCTTACCCTCCCTTTAGCATCAACCGAATATGTAAACTGGCCTCTAAACAATGTCTTTACCACCTATTTGACATTTTTCAACACAATTACCCACCACTTCCCAAAAATAAGGTAAAAAAATGCACATAGTCAAGAAAATTCTCACTGATTTACCACAAAAAATAAATAAAAGATACATTTTTGTAGTAAACGCACACGGTGGGGAAAAAAACCAAAAACTCAAACACAAAGACGACCCGCCGGACCGTCTGAACATGATAACTTAAGGCATAAAAAGGTTCAGTAGAGACGCCCCGCGGGGCGTCTGAGTATGATTTCAAAAACATAAAAGAAAAAGAACAAAGTAGAGACGCCCCGTGGGGCGTCTGAGTACTGAAGAGGCCGCCGGTTTAGCAGTTGACCTCACCCTGCCCTCTCCTAATTAAGGCGAGGGAATTGATTAACACCAGGCTGAATAGAAGGCCTGCCTGCGGCAGGCAAACTCCTTCGAAATTATAATTGATAACTCTACAACACCATCCGCCGGGGCGTCTGAGTACGATAACCCGGCCTCTGAGCACGATAACCCGGCTCTGGAAATATTCTTTTTTTGTGAAGCCCGCATTATGGCTGCATTTCTAAATAATCTTTTTTCGTATTTTAGGTTTATTCGTTCTCAGACGCCCCGCGGGGCGTCTCTACGCTCACATGATCAGAATATGCGCTGGCGCGTCTGATAATAATAACTTAATAAGGATGCTATAAGTAATCTTTAAAAACAAAACAGCCGGCTTAATCCGGCCGGCTGTTTTACAAAAGAGAAGTTATAACAAATTACTTGAGAAGCAGCATCTTCTTCTGAGTTTTGAAATCGCCTGCTTCAAGACTGTAGAAGTAAACGCCTGTAGCAAGATTCCTTGCATCAAACTGATAAGTATATCTGCCGGCGTTCATTTCAACGTTATTTAATAATGTAGCAACCTTCTGACCTAATATATTGTAGATTGTAAGACTTACATTAGACATCCTGCCTAAGTCAAATTCAATATTTGTCATTGGGTTAAACGGATTAGGATAGTTCTGTGAAAGCGCAAAACCTTCAGGTAATCCGGGACGCTCAAGTACACCGGTAACAAGGGTAAAGAAGTCAACTTTATCAACACCAATTCCGCCGCCTGTTGCACGCAGCTCAATCTGGTTAGCACCGGCATTAAAGGTTAGGTTAGTAAAGTTCTGTGATTCCCATTCGCCTTCGGTAGCTTCAAGCGTTACCGAAGAAGCTAATGCAGAGTTCAGATAAAGTTCAAGATTTTGATCTGCCTCAGCAGTATAAGTTACAGCAAGAGCATATGTACCGCCAGCAGTACTTTCAAATGACACTGATACGCTGCTGTTTGCATCAGGCATATTAACAAAGAACCAATCACTTGGTGGAGCAGGATCAGTATCATTAA
>JAWOJF010000310.1:0-3979 GCA_046481785.1 Ignavibacteriaceae bacterium
CGTCTATATCTTTTTTATATGCCGCACCGAGAATTAAAACTTTCGATTCATTCAATGATTTTTTATTCCTGTTTAAAACTTCGGATGCTTTATCAATAACATAATATGGCATATATGTGTTTATCTCACCGGCAAGTTCTATAAACTTAGTATTTATGCCGTACTCGCGTGCTTTCCATGTTAGATAGAAAGGATCGATAGGAATGCAATGTCCGCCTAATCCCGGACCAGGATAAAAAGCCTGGAAACCGAACGGCTTTGTAGCTGCAGCATCAACTACTTCCCAGACATCAATATTCATTCTGTCGAAAACAATTTTAAGCTCATTAACCAAAGCTATATTTATAGAACGATAAATATTTTCCAGCAGCTTGGTTGCTTCTGCAGCTCGCGGTGAAGAAACAGGAATAGTTTGAACTATAACATGGTTATATAACGCTAATGCAATTTCAAGACAATCCGGTGTTACACCACCGACAACTTTAGGTATGGTTGAAGTTGAGAATTTAGCATTGTTAGGGTCTTCGCGCTCAGGAGAAAATGCTAAAAAGAAATCCTTGCCCACCACAAATTTTTGCTCAGCCGGCTTTTGAATGCTGTCTCCCGATTTTTCAAGCGGAGCATTCTCAAACAATGGCTGAAGTATTTCTTCGGTTGTGCCCGGGTAGGTGGAAGACTCAAGTGCTATGAACTGACCACGCTTTAAATATTGTGCAATAACTTTTCCTGAGCTTTCAATATAAGTCATATCCGGGTCACGATGTTCATTGAGTGGAGTTGGCACACAAATTATAATTGCATCTGATTCGATCAATTTGCTGAAATCTGATGTAGCGATAAATTTTTTATTATTTACAGCTTTTTGAATTTTATCTTCTTTAATATGTTTTATGTAGCTTTTTCCAGAATTAAGTAATGGTATTTTCTTCTCGTCAATGTCAAATCCTATAGTCATGAATCCCTTATCAGCAAATTCCAGTGCTAAGGGAAGTCCGACATACCCCATACCAATGATACCAATTACTGCAGACTTATTATTAATTTTTTTGAGAAGTTCACTTTTCATAAAGTATTTCCATGTAGTTGATGATAATTAATTATTTAATTTTTAAAATTAATATTCCGGTTGATGAATTCATATTTTAAGATACTTCATCGATATATTCGTTTAATTAACTTGCAAGATAAACAGATTCTGAACTTATAATCCTGTAAACTTGAAATATTTTTATCGGAGCACAGCTTCGCCACGTAAGTCACAATTTACCCGAAGTACCATCAACATTTAATGTACTATCCTATTTAAATAAATATTTTAACCCGAAAGAATAATGATATTTATTCTATTCGAATTCATACATATCTGAATAAAAATATTGATTTAAAGGTATGAAGGACTTTCAGGCAAAGTAAATTATTACATAAAAAAATATTTTTTTCTTTAGTCAAGGAATTATCCTGTTAAAATTATTACTAAAGAAATTATTCCCCCGTCAGGTAACTTTTATTGAGCCGATATATTATTTAGCAGGGGATATATCTTTAATAAATTTACTCGTGTTAAAACCGAATTCTAAAACACTCTTTTCAAATTCTTAACAGTAAAGTTAATGTTTAATTTATTATTTTACCACCTGAATTATGCCAGTTTTACTATTTAATAATTGTAACATTTCTCATCACATCTTCGAGGTGCAATTATGATTGCTTCTGATCAAAAAAATACTCCGATAAACTTTAATACAGTAATGCAAAAAATCAAAGAAAGCAAACTGGAAAATGTAGGCACTGCTTCTATAAGGGAGATAAAAAGACTTATAGATAATATTGAAAAAGCAACCGGTGAAAGATTTATTAGAATGGAAATGGGAATACCCGGTCTTCCTGCAACACAAATAGGAATTGAGGCGGAGATTGAAGCTCTGCGTAAAGGCGTTGCTTCTATCTATCCGGATATTTTTGGAATCCCTCAACTAAAACTTGAAGCATCAAGGTTTGTAAAACTATTTATGAATAAAGATGTAAGTCCTGAAGGATGCCTGCCTACGGTAGGTTCTATGCAGGGCAGCTTTGCAGCATTCCTGACCTGCAACCGGCTGGACCCGGCAAAGGATACAACACTTTTTATTGATCCGGGATTTCCTGTTCATAAGCAGCAGCTAAAGGTGCTTGGTCAGAAGTTTGAAGCTTTTGATGTGTATAACTATCGTGGTGATAAGCTCAGGGATAAATTGGAGAGCTATCTGTCTAAAGGAAATATTTCATGCATTCTGTATTCTAATCCTAACAACCCTTCCTGGATCTGCTTTACAGAAAAAGAATTAAAGATAATAGGTGAACTTGCAACCAAATATGGTGTAATTGTTCTCGAGGATCTTGCATACTTTGCAATGGATTTCCGTAAGGATATGTCGAAACCAGGTGAACCTCCGTATCAGCCAACTGTTGCTAATTATACAGAGAATTATGTTTTCCTTATTTCCAGTTCCAAGGCGTTCAGTTATGCGGGACAGAGAATAGGACTTATGGTAATATCCGATGAACTTTTTGAAAGACAATATCCCGGATTAAAAAGGAATTACTCTTCAGACAGATTTGGATATGCAATGATCTTCGGAAGCGTGTATGCACTTAGTGCGGGCATAACCCATTCTTCACAGTATGCACTTGCAGCTATACTTAAAGCGGTGAATGACGGGAAGTTTAACTTTATTGAAGTGGTGCGCGAGTACGGCGAAAAAGCAAAGATCATGAAAAAATTATTTATCGATAACGGTTTTAATATTGTGTATGACAAAGATGAAGATCAGCCGATAGCTGACGGATTTTATTTTACTTTTTCTTATCCTGGAATGGGAGGGGAGGAGTTGTTGAAAGAATTACTCTTTTATGGAATCAGTGCAATATCACTTATTATAACCGGCAGTGAAAGAACAGAAGGAATAAGAGCCTGTGTTTCATTAGTTCAGCGTGATCAGTTCCCGGAACTTGAATTCAGGTTGAAAAAGTTTCACGAAGATCATCCCGTAGGTTAAAGCAAATCCTAATATTGTTTATGTAAAAAAAACCTCAACACTGAAGTTCAGGTTGAGGATTTAAATAAATAAATATCTTTATTGTCAATAAAAGATTTTGCTGACTTTTTCCCTAATCTTAAATTATTAACTGACGAAGAAACTTAATAATATACCTGCGGCTACCGCACTGCCTATAACGCCCGCAACATTTGGTGCCATTGCATGCATAAGCAGGTGATTTGTTTTATCGTATTGCAGCCCTATCATTTGTGAAACTCTTGCACTATCCGGAACTGCAGATACACCCGAGTTTCCGATTAAAGGATTAATTTTATTTTCATCACTCAAAAAGAGGTTCATGAACTTTGCAAACAAAACTCCGCCCGTAGTAGCAATCATAAATGAAACGGCACCGAGAGCAAATATTCCGATTGAAGCCGGTGTAAGGAAAGTTGTAGCCTGTGTTGAAGCACCAACAGTTACTCCGATTAATATAGTTACAATATCAATTAACGGACCTTTTGCCGTGTCAGCCAGCCTTTTAGTTACTCCGCTTTCTTTTAATAGATTTCCAAAGAACAACATTCCTAATAACGGAAGTGCAGAAGGAGTGATGAATGATGTTAGCAGTAGACCTACAATAGGGAACATAATCTTTTCAGTTTTTGAAACAGTACGCGGAGGCTTCATTCTTATTTTGCGTTCCTTATCGTTTGTCAGCAGCCTCATTATTGGCGGCTGAATGACCGGAACTAACGCCATATACGAATATGCCGAGATCGCTATTGCACCCATCAGTTCGGGTGCAAGTTTTGAAGAAAGAAATATAGCAGTTGGTCCATCCGCTCCGCCTATAATGGCGATTGATGCCGCCTGCTCCGGCAGGAAACCAAGCAGTAATGCAATTGTGTAAGCACCAAAAATACCTATTTGAGCTGCGGCGCCAAGTAATATTAATTTTG
>JAWOJF010000068.1:0-16257 GCA_046481785.1 Ignavibacteriaceae bacterium
GCCGATATATCATGGAACCCGGGCCCAAATAATCTTGTTCAGAGTATTGCTGTTTCCGGAAGTGATATTTACGTGGGAGGGTCTTTTACTTCAATTGGCGGGCAGGCAAGAAACCATATTGCAAAGCTTAATAATACTAATGGAAATGCTGATGAAACGTGGAATCCCAATGCCAACAACTCTATTCAGGATATAGAGATCAGCGGGAGCGATATTTATGTAGGAGGGTCTTTTACTTCAATCGGCGGGGAGTCACGAAACCGTCTGGCAAAACTTAATGATACAAACGGCAATGCTGATGGAACATGGAACCCTAATGCTAACGGTACTGTCCTGGATATCGACATTAGCGGGAGTGATATTTATGCAGCAGGGACCTTTTCTTCAGCCGGCGGACAGTCAAGAAACCGGTTGGTAAAGCTTAATAATACAAACGGTAATGCTAATGCAACATGGAATCCAAATGCTAACAGCATTGCCCGCAGTGTAACCGTCAGCGGGAGTGATGTTTATGTCGGCGGATCTTTTAATACTATAGGAGGTTCTATAAGATACAGCGTAGCAAAACTTAATAATACAAATGGAGCTGCTGCTGCAGACTGGAATCCAGGGATTTATGGAGCATACAATACATATGTTGGATGTATAGCGGTAAGCGATGGTAATGTTTATTTAGGAGGAAATTTCAGCTTTGCAGGAGGGCTTGCAAGGAGCCGTCTGGCAAAAATTAATAACTCAACAGGTACTATTGATGAAACCTGGAATCCCAATGCTGCTAACACTGTTTATAGTATTGCCGTTGGCGGCAGTGATATTTATGTTGGCGGAACTTTTAGTTTCATGAACGGACAAACAAGAAACCGCCTCGCTAAACTTAATAATACAACCGGTGCTACTAATTCAAGTTGGAATCCCAATGCCAACGGTACGGTCCGAAGTATAACCCTCAGCGGGGGCGATATTTATGTGGGAGGAGATTTTACTTCAGTAGGCGGACAGTCAAGAAATCGCCTGGCTAAACTTAATAATTCAAACGGAAATGCTGATGGAACATGGAATCCAAATGCTAACAATAATGTTAACAGCATTGCTATTAGCGGGAGTGATATTTACGCAGGAGGAAATTTTACTTCTGTCGGTGGGCAATCACGAAACCGTATTGCAAAGCTTAATAATACAAATGGAAATGCTGATGAAACATGGGATCCTAACTCTAACGGCAATGTTAAAAGTGTAGTAATAAGTGAAAATGATATTTATATAGGTGGAGAGTTTACTTCAGCCGGAGGGCAGACAAGAAACCGGCTCGCAAAGCTTAATAATTCAAACGGCAACGCTGATGAAACATGGAACCCTAATGTCAATGCCGCTGTTAATACTATAGCTATCAGGGAAGGTTATGTATACGTTGGAGGAGAGTTTACTTCAATAGGCGGACAGACAAGAAACCGCCTGGCAAAACTTAACAATACAACAGGCAATGCCGAAGCGGGCTGGAATCCCAACGCTAATGATGTTGTTAACAGTATAGCCACCAGCGGCAGCGCTATATTTGCGGGTGGAACTTTCTATAAAATGAATTTTGACCCTCAGGATGGCTTTGCCATGTTTACTGATGTGGACCTGATCCCCTTAGTAAGTATCAGCGCACCGAACACAACATTAACCAATTCCGGGCCGGTTACCTTTAGCATAACTTATGTTAATGCAGCGTCAATTAATCTGACAGACAGTGATGTAATATTAAATAAAACGGGTACAGCCGACGGAACAGCTTCAGTAACTAACGGCACAACATCAAACCCAACTGTAACTGTTAACGGAATAACAGGCTTTGGTACAATCGGCATATCAATAGCAGCAGGAACATCAGGAAATGCCAATGGCGACCCTGATCTTGGTGCCGGGCCTAGTGCAACATTTATAGTTGACAACCGCGCACCTGATGGCACCGGCACTACCAGTGATCCCTACTTAATTGCTACCCTGGGTAATCTTCAATGGGTTACTGAAAATACTTCTTCATGGAATAAACACTTCAGGCAGACTGCTGACATTGATGCCTCTGAAACTTCGGGCTGGGACGGCGGGGCGGGTTTTTCACCAATAGGAGGCTCACCTGGTTTTTCAGGCACCTATGACGGCAACGGCCATACTATCAGCGGTTTATTTATTAACAGGCCAACCGAACTTGTGGGAATGTTTGGCTATTGTGCCGGTACTGATACAATTATTAAAAATCTTGGATTAATTGATATCCAATTTTACGGCGAGGACGATGTAGGCGGGTTTGTAGGAACTTTAGAAGCAGGCCATATTAGTAATTGTTTTACCACGGGAACCATTTCCGGAAGCTCTTCAGGCGGCGGCATTGTCGGTTTCTCATTATTTAATGCAACTATAACCAACTGCTATTCAATAACATCTGTAAATGGTTCGTATAGTGTTGGCGGCTTAGTGGGATTGATGTATTCCGATGAAACCAAAATAACCAACAGCTATTCTGCCGGCGAAATAAACGGGATTAATACTGAAGGCGGAGTTATTGGACAACTTTATTTTGGCATTTTAGAAAATTCATTTTGGGATACTCAAACTTCCGGGCAAGCTACCGCCACGTATTCCGGAAGTAGTGACGGTGTTACAGGTAAAACAACAGCAGAAATGAAAACTCTTTCTACATTTTTAGATGCAGGATGGGATTTTTATGGAATAAGCGGCGGAACAACCTGGAATATTGGCAACGGCAGAAATAACGGTTACCCTTATCTTCAGTGGCAATACCCGGCGGATGAACCTTTGCCGGTAGAACTTACTTCTTTTGCTGCATCTGTTGATGGTAATTCTGTTTACCTTAAGTGGGCAACGGCTACTGAACTTAATAATTACGGATTTGAAATACAGAGGTCGGAGGTCAGAGGTCAGAGGTCGGAAGTCAGAGATCAGAAGTCAGAGGCCGGGGATCAGAAGTCAGAGGTCAGAGGTCAGAAGTCAGAAGTTAAATCCGGGGCAGAAATCAGTAATTCGAATTGGGAAATGGTTGGATTTGTTAAAGGAAATGGCAATTCAAATTCTTTAAAAGAATATTCCTTTGCAGATGCGGTTAAACCAGGCTCCTATCTTTACAGGCTAAAACAAATTGATAATGACGGTACATTTGAATATTCCGATATTGTAGAGGCTTCATTCATGAAGCCTGCAGAGTTTATGCTTTCACAGAATTATCCTAATCCATTTAATCCGGCAACAACTATTGAGTTTACTATTCCCGAAAATGGAATAGCAACATTAAAGATTTTTAATATTCTCGGTGAAGAAGTAGCTACGATTTTTAATGAATTTGCTGAAGCGGGAAAATATTACAATGTAAATTTTAATGCATCTTCTTTTGCCTCGGGAATTTATATTGCAAGACTACAGTATGGAGATAAACAATTGATGAAAAAAATGCAGTTACTTAAATAAGAAACAACACTAAAGATGACATCTCTTTAAAGAGATGTCATCTTTAATTAACCATTAGGAGTGTTAATGGAAAACAAAACTGTAAACGGCTGGTCAATAGAAAAAGGAGATTATTTTAAGAATGAAGATGATTATACCAAAAGTCATAAAAAGGCAATAAAAAGAATTCAGATGACAAATCTTACGGCTGTAATAATTGCATTTGCGGCGGCTTTTATATTTCTTTTGCTGGTATTGTCTTTAATTTCTAAGGTTTAAGTACATTTAATATTTGCTTCCAATCCTGCGCCGCTGGAACCCCTCTTAATCTCCCCTTCTTCATGGAACAAGGGGAGAAATAATTAAACCAGAAGTTTTCCGTCTTTCATAATTACCCTGTCATCAAGATATACTGTTGGTTTTTTAACAATGCCGTCAAGGTGAATGGGCACATTTACACTGCCTCCCATTGAAACATTATTACCAATTGCTATATGGATTGTCCCCATAACTTTTTCATCTTCTAAAAGTACACCGCTTAGTTTAGCACTGTCATTAGTTCCAATTCCAAACTCGGCTATATTGCGGGCATCTCTTCCAATCTTATCAAGCTGGGCATTAAGTTTTTTTGCCAAAGATCCGCCGGTGATTTTAACGGCATAGCCATTTTTTACTTCAAAGGTAAGATTTGCATTTTTAATTAATCCAAGGCTTGCCATAGAACCATCAACAACAAACACTCCATTGGCAGTGCCTTCAACCGGTGCAAGAAATGCTTCGCCAGTTGGAAGGTTTCCGCTTTCCCCTTTGGCGTGGAATAATCCCTTGCTTGCGTAGCCCTTTCTTCCTTCAATACTGAATGAAATATCAGTACCAATCTTTGATGTTACTCTTACACGCTTGCCCGATTCCAGAATTTTTGTAAGCTTAATAGTAAGTTTGGAAATTTTTTTATAATCAGCATTCATACCCCGGATCATTACATCTTTTGTTATACCGGGAAAAGTAGCAACTCTTACACCTTTAGCAGAAGCAGCTCTCCGTGCATCGGTATGTGTTAATGATTTTGATGTGGGACAAAAAACAACATCGAACCTTTGCATTAGCTCAGCTATTTCTGCAGGAGGTTCTTCCCCATTAATATTGCCGGGTTTCATTTCTATAAAAAGGGATCTGTGTCCGAGCATCCTTGCATTTTTATATAGTGCGTAGCCTATTTCATGTTTATTATCATCAGTAATTACAAGAACTGACTCGTTTTTTTTTGTCCCCATGCAGTCTTTTATTGCAATAATGCAGGCAGTATCAAGTTTTGTTAATTTCATAATAATGTATGTTTTTCTAAGTGTACCTAAATGTCCTTAGTACCTAGGTGGTTTTTTCAGGAACACCACTAAGGCACTAAGGACACTAAGAAACACCAGGGGTTAAAGTGGAAAACCAATATTCAATTGTATAACGGCGTTAAATCCGCCTGTTTCTATAAAGTTGGGCATAACCACATCCGATTGTTCATCCACTGTCAGATAAGTTTCATCCATTTTAACTTTATCTATTGTAAATACAGTATATCCGGCCAGACCCTCAATGCTTATATACTCATCAACAATTTCAAGGATAAATCCGGTGCCGATTGAATATCCAAACGACCATGATTCACTCTCGAATTTATTCACCTCAGTAAAGGCATTTGGATAATTCCGGGTATCTGAGAATTCAGCAGAAGTATAAATTAAAGAGGCATCAAGAACTTTCCAGCTAAGTGCTTTGGTCAGCGATGTACCAAGATCAACTCCCACACCCCAGTTCTTTAGTACAAGATTAAATTCAGCCGATGATGTACCGTCAAAAGAATTGATATCAGTTTTCTGTTTTTCAGAAAGACGCTGGTAAAATCCCTTTGTTGTTAAGATGAATCCTTCAAGATTAGCACGGAAGAAGTTGAAGCCGATTCTGTATCCGGAAGCAGAACCAAAATCACCCATAGGGGAAGACATCGAATCATTCCTGAGTTCATTAAATACACCAATGTAATCATTTAACCCGGCAGGGTTATACTTTTGATAACTATATCCGCCGTATCCGCTAACAAATCCAAGACATCCGAATCCGACTGCCTGCCCCCATGCGTGACTTGAGAAGAATACTAGAACGAGAATAATTACAGTAAGAAAATACCTCATAAAACCTCAACATAATCAGTATGAACATAAGCATTAAATAACTAAAATGATATTACATTAGTGATAATAATACTTTAATCCTTCATTTTCACAGAAAAATTCAAAACTTCAGAAGGTAAATATTATTACCCATATTACAAACTAACGATATCAGGTGAATAATCACTTGATTAAAACAGCTTTTTTAACAAGTATATTTGCCCCTGCTGAAAGCTTATAAAAATACGTTCCGCTTGGCAAATCTGATGCATCAAAATCGATATTATAATTACCGGTATTTAAATACTCATTAAACAATTCAAAAATAAATCTGCCCAAAATATCGTATACCTCAATCTTTACATCAGAACTTTGCGGTATGGAGAAATTTATTTTTGTAACGGGGTTAAAAGGATTCGGATAATTCTGGCTTAAGAAATATTCGGCAGGTGCATAGCTGTTATTTGCTTCTACTCCTGTACTTTTATTCTGGTTTATTTTAAAGGCAAGAAAATTCCAGCCATTAGTTGAACCAGCAACATCACCGCCAATTAAAACATTATTGCTGTCATCAAGAAATATTTTATTACCGTATTCAAACTCGCTATTAGGGGCATCAAATTTCATCTTCCACTTTAACTCCCCGTCGCCCGAATATTTGAGAGTATAGCAGTACCCCACTGATACAACATCTGATGTACCGCCGGTTACATATATGTTATCTTCATTATCAATCACCAGGCTATGAGCAAAATCCCTTAATCCTTCATCACTATCGAATGTTGTTGACCAGATTTGCTGGCCATCTGATGATATTTTTTTTGTATAGTAATCCCAGGAGGTATTTCCTAAGCCATAACCTGTAAACACAATATCATTTTCAGAATCAACTGCCAGATCGGTTGAAACAATTATATCACCAAAAGGATATTCTTTGGACCATAATGTATCTCCTTCTGAATTAAGTTTTAATATCAATGTTTCAGAGGCTAAAAGAATGGGATTCCCCTCTTTATCAAAAATAATTTTTTTTATAAGAGGGATATCAAACCTCTTTTCCCAAATAAGATCTCCCGAATCACTTATTTTAAGCAAAACTATTTTTGAAGAAGGTAAATCACCTCTGTCTCCTCCATAAAACTGCTGAATACCCGCATAGATATAATCATTTTGATCTACAGCTATATAGTTTACACTATATGTGCTTGTATCATATTCAACAATTACCGACCATAGGGAATCACCTGAAGGGGAATACTTGAGGATTTTTGCTGCCGATTGATTCAACCCTACTATAGGTTCCTCTTTAGAGTTTAATATAACAATTACCCCCTCCGAACTAAAACTTTTAGCCCATAACAACTCTCCGGAGATAGAATACTTATTAAAAATTACCTGAGAAAAATCGGTATTTCCAATTACATAGAAATTCAAATTACTATCAACTGCTATAGAGAAGGCTTCATCCCATTGCTGAGAAGCAGATGAATATCTGATATTTAATAGTGAATCTCCGGAACTGGAATATTTAAGTACCAGTAAATCCTGGCTTCCATCAGAACCACCGCTTCTTCCGGCAAGATAAATATTATTGTACCGGTCAATTATAATGTCGTTAGTTAGGTCAACGCCATTACCGGGGCCATCATATATTTTAAACCATTCAACTTGGGGTTCAACAGATTGGGCATATATTAAGGTTGGGAACAACATAACAATAAAAAGCAATATCTTTTTCATAGTAATATCACTGTTTAATTCCCCATTAATCTAAAAGGAAACAACGGGTTATCAGATGTCTCCCTTCACAAATTTAACTTTTGAAGTTAATTTTTCCCCATAGGCGTATCAAGACCGTGAGCATGGGGTCCGTTCTCAGTTTTCCATAACATAAAAGAAAAGAATAAACCTAATGAAGCAAGCGCGGTAAAAATCCACATGCCGGGGGTGTATCCGCCGGGATTTTCCGGGCCGGCCATAAAAGCATCATTTGTAAAACCAATAAGCCATGGTATTGCCGCCATACCTATCTGCTGGCATAAAGTCATAAGAGAATAACCCGATCCCAGGCGCCTTTGCTCAACAATATATGCCACTGAAGGCCACATTACAGCAGGAATAAGAGAGAACGAAATGCCCAGCAGAACCATTACAATTAATAAAGTAAGGGGTATATTACCGCTGCCTATATACGGAATAGTAACTGAAATTAATTCCCCCGGAGGCAGGTAAGTAACTACAAGAAAAAGAGGAAACAAAATAATTGTTCCAACTATCATAAAAAGTGAACGCTTTCCAACCTTATCAACCCACAACCCAAATAATGGAGTTGCAATCATTGCAGACAGGGGCAGAAGGCTGTTCAGGATACCTGCAGCATCTCTCTCTAATCCATGTGCCTGCTGGAAGTAATAAATGGCAAATGCACGGAACGGAAATACCGTTGAATAAAAAACAACACACAGTGCCACAATATACCAGTACGACCTGCTGAATGAATATAAACCTTTTAGCTCAAGCTTTTCAGTTTCACCTGCTTCACCCAAATCATACTTTGCCTCTGCACGGTTTTCCATAAACCAGTAAAGCATAGCGCCTGCAACTGAAACACCGGCAATGGCAGTAGCTACCCAGAGCGGGTCCTGCCAGTTATCATAAAAACTGCGGCCCCATCCGGGTGATGTATCAGCGGCCCATGAACCAAGCCGGGCTATTGTTAAATTTATACCGAATGCCATGCTTAACAGTTTGCCTTTAAACCATTTTGCCAGAGCAGTTGTAACCGCAACAATTAATGGTTCGGCGCCTATTCCCAGAACAAATCTGCCTATTGCCATTATATAAAAATCAGGAGAAAAGGCAGTAAGGAATGCGGCAAACAGGCAAATTACCGAAAAAAGCATAATTGATTTTTTTGTACCGAATTTATCAATTACGTATCCGCCTATTAATAATACAATTACTGCTGCAATGCTGTAAACTGTATAAAGAAGACCTAACTGCTGATCAGTATAATTAAGCTGGGATGAAAGCAGATCGAATACCGGTGCAATACTATCATACACATAGTAATTGCCGAACATTGCAAGACTTATAAAAATAAGAACCATCCACCTGTATAGGGCGGATGGTTCTTTTCGAATTTCCTGGTATTTAGATTCCATAATAAAATTATTTAATTTTTTTTAATTCCTGATTTTCAGGTTAAACTTTCTCTTCTTTGCTCATAGCAAACCTGTAAAGAACAAATCCAAGAATGGCAAACAAAATAACAGAAATAATATCACCGCCTGCACCTGCAGTTTCAGCAATGCCGGTATTTAATTTATCCATTATAGAGATATCATTTCCGGCTGCATCGGTACCTATTGGTGTACCAATTAAAATTGCTATAAGAATACCTGTTAAAGCTCCGCCAGCAATAAGCCCTGAGCTGAATAAAGCACCCGGCCCGATTTCTGAATCCTCTGTTTTGCCTTTCTTTCTTGAATCAACAAACCACTTAACAAGGCCGCCTATAAAAATAGGACTTGTGGTAGAAAGAGGAAGATAAGCACCAACTGCAAAAGGAAGCGAACGTACGCCGCTCAGTTCCATAACAGCGGCAATACCCATACCGGCTATAACAAGTCCCCATGGCAGGTTTTGGCTTAACAGACCTTTAATAACAGTAGCCATTAATGTTGCCTGAGGAGCAGGTAAGGGTTTTGGGTGAGCCTCGGTTATTACACCAATTCCAAGCGTTTTTTCTAACAGAATAAGTGTAAAACCAATTACTACTACTGATGCCAGAACACCGATAATAAGTCCGAACTGCTGTTTAATTGGAGTAGCGCCTACTATATAACCGGTTTTAAGATCTTGTGAGGTAGCACCGGCATTTGCGGCAGCTATACATACTATAGAACCAACTACCAGTGCAATAGGCTGAAAAACATCTCCGGTCCAGCCAATACCGACAAAAATTAATGATGTAGCCATTAAGGTGGCAATAGTCATTCCTGAAATTGGATTGGATGATGAACCAATTATTCCTACAATCCTTGAAGAAACAGTAACAAAAAAGAATCCGAAGATCACAATCATTACTGCTGATAATAAGTTGGTAGGAATAGAAGGGATTACTGCCATAAACAGCACCAGTAAAACACTTCCTATTATAACAAATACAAGAGGGATATCTTTTTCTGTTCTAAGTTTTACAATTTTTTTATTTCCTCTGCTCTCTTTAAGGTCTGCAAAAGAATCCTTAAAAGCATTAATGATTGTCGGAAATGATTTAATCAGGGTAATTATACCACCGAAAGTAACAGCTCCGGCTCCAATATATCTTATATAGCTGTTCCATATTTCTGAGGGACTCATTTCCGAAATCAGCTTGGTGCCGGGAGCAAATACAACTGTTAAATTATCTCCCAGCAGCGTTATAAGAGGAATTAAAACCAGCCAGGATAAAACACCTCCCGCAACCATTATTCCAGCTATTTTAGGACCAATAATATAACCGACACCAAGAAGTTCAGGAGTTATTTCTGCATTTATTGTACCGTTTGGTAAGGCAGACCTTCTCTCAAAAACATATTGGGGTACGTCCTTCCATAAGCCTAAAATGGACATAAAGAATTTATAAGCAAAAGCAATACCTAAACCGTAATAAACCTTTTTTGCAAGATTTCCACCTTTTTCTCCTGCAATCAAAACATCAGCACAGGCAGTACCTTCCGGATATGGTAATACACCATGTTCTTTCACAATTAATGATCTTCTTAAAGGGATCATAAAAAGAACACCAAGAATACCGCCGGCAAGAGCCAGTACGAATATCTGAAAGTATTCAAAATAAGCGCTGCCGCCGGGTAAAAACAATAACGCCGGTATTGTAAAAACTACTCCGGCTGCTACCGACTCACCGGCAGAGCCTATTGTTTGTACAATGTTGTTTTCGAGAATTGTTGATTTACCAATATACTTAAAAACTGAAATTGCCAGCACTGCAATGGGAATTGAAGCGCTAACTGTCAGCCCTACTTTTAAACCCAAATAAACGGTTGCGGCTCCAAAAAGTATTCCGAAGAAGGCGCCAAGTAAAATTGATTTAAGGGTAAATTCCGCAACGTTTTCTGTAGGAGAGATGTAAGGTTTGAATGTTGAACTAGGAGTATTGTTTTCCGCCATCAGAGATGCTCCTATATTATGAAATGTAAAATTTTATAAAAATAACTTGGTGAATATTTGCATAAACTTGTTAAAAAACAACAAAGAATTACGAATAATTAGCGAATTACCGAATTCGTGAATTCGTCAATTCGTCAATTCGTCAATTCGCAAATTCGTCAATTCTTTCAAAACTCGAGTTTTCTCATTCCTATGTGGCAGATTGCAAAATCGTATTTTACAGGATCATTGGGGTCAAACCTGCGGAGGTTGTCTGTTATTTCTTCAGCCATTTTCCAGCTTACGTTATTTATGGAGGTTAGTTTTAGTTTTTTACAGATCTTTGCTACATGAGTATCAACCGGTATTACAAGTTTATCCGGCGGAATTCCTTTCCATAATCCGAAATCAAGCTCGTCCTTACGTATCATCCATCTCAGGAAAAGATTCATCCGCTTGCATGCACTCCCCTTTTCAGGCAGCGAAAACATAAATTTAAATCCGTGGGTGTTTTCTTTTCCCGCTATATTTAAAAAATATTTTGAGAATTCATTTATGCTGTTTTTTAAATTTTTATCTGCTTGGTTATAATGCTGCATAAAAATTTTTTCAAGAGAACCCTCCTGGTTATAAACTTTACTTAGTATCTGAAAAAAGAGATTCACATCCTCCTCTGAATAAAAACGGTGTTTAATACCGGCAAGTTTTTTCTTTATTTGTGCGGAAGTTGAATTAGCTATAAAGTTATAAGGTTTATTATCCCCTGCCGCCATAAGTCTGTTTAATGTATTTATTATCTGCTTTATATTACCATAAGCAAATATTGATGAAATAAATCCAACAAGTTCAATTTCCCTCTTATCCGAAAAAAGATGAAGGAACTGGAGGGGGTCGGGAGATATCTGGAACTTATCAAAAGCTTTGTAGTGTAATTCAAGGCGCTGTTTCAGGTTCATTAAATTTTCCGTTGTTTTTAAGAAAGTTAAAACATACTTTGAAAACGAACAAACATACGGGGTACAATATGCGTTACTCAGCCATCCTGCTTGCCTTCTTTTTTATTTCACAATTAATCAATGCCCAAACCGGAAGCATATCCGGAACGGTAACTGATGCACAAAATGGCCAGGCATTAATAGGAGCAAATTTATTTATAGATAAAATCGGGCTGAATACGGCTACTGATCTAAAGGGTTATTTTAAAATAATGAATTTGCAGCCTGGAATATATAAATTAAGAACAACACATATTGGCTACAAGGATTTTGTTATAGATAGTATAGTAGTTGAAGCTAATAAAAACACGGTTGCTGATTTTCAATTGTCCCCGAGAAAGATTTATGTAGAAGATCTTACGGTAATCGGAGCACCTCAATTCGAGTCATTAATACAATCTCCCAAATCAAATGCAGGAATAATGGGAAGATACAACCCTAATTTTAATACAGAAGAATATGCTTATATAGAAGAAAGCGGCTTCCGCGATGTTGGCAAATCTCCCCTCTCAACTTTTTCTATTGATGTTGATGCAGCATCATACAGCAATACCAGGAGATTCCTTATGGATGGAATACTTCCCCCCAAAGATGCAGTGAGGATAGAGGAATTTATTAATTATTTTGATTATGACTATGCCGCTCCTAAAGCAAATGATCCTTTTGCTGTAACACTGGAATACTCCCAATGCCCGTGGAATAATGATAATATGCTTGTTCATATAGGACTAAAAGGAAAAGAATTACTTAAAGAAGAACGCTCTGCCAATAATTTAATATTTCTTCTTGATGTTTCAGGTTCAATGAATCAGCCGGACAAATTACCTTTATTAAAAAGAGCATTTAAAATGCTTGTGGAGCAGCTTGATAAAAAAGATAAAATATCAATTGTGGTTTATGCTGGTGCTGCAGGACTTGTTCTGCCTCCAACAAGCGGATCACAAAAAGATAAAATACTTTCTGCAATAGAAAACCTTGAAGCAGGCGGCAGTACTGCAGGCGGTGCAGGAATAATGCTGGCCTATAAAACTGCAAAAGAAAATTTCATTAAGAACGGGAACAACCGTGTTATCCTTGCTACTGATGGTGATTTTAATATCGGTATCTCAAATACATCTGAGCTGGTAAGGTACCTGGATGAACAGAAAAATCACGGAATATTCCTTACAATACTTGGGTTCGGGCAGGGAAATATTAAAGATTCAAGAATGGAAGAGTTGGCTGATAAAGGGAATGGCCACTATGCCTATATAGACAATATACTTGAAGCAAAAAAAGTACTTGTTGATGAAATTGGTGCTACATTATATACCATTGCCAAAGATGTTAAAATACAGGTGGAATTTAATCCGGCAAAAGTTAAATCTTACCGGTTAATAGGTTATGAAAACAGGATGTTAAATGCAGAGGATTTTGAAGATGATAAAAAAGATGCAGGTGAAATAGGAGCCGGCCATACTGTTACGGCATTATATGAAATTGTACTTTCTGATGGTGAGACAAATAACCCGGGTTTAAAGTACCAGGAATCAAATGTTACTCCGGAAGCTGAAAAATCAAATGAAGTATTGACTGTAAGTATCAGGTATAAAGATCCGGATAAAGATACAAGTAAACTTATTTCAAAAGTACTTATTAACAAACCTTCAGGCATACAGGATTTATCCGATAATTTTAAATTCTCTGCAGCAGTGGCAGAGTTTGGAATGTTGTTAAGAGATTCAGAGTATAAAGCCAATGCATCATTTCCAAGCGCTAAAAGCCTTGCTGAATCTTCCAAAGGCACTGATAGAAATGGTTACCGTTCAGAATTTTTGAGGCTTGTAAGCCTGGCAGAGAATCTAATGGATGTAAGCCATAAAGCAGATTAAACTCATCCCTGAGTATGTACAAAAGTAAATGCAGCGAAATAACAACATTGTTTTCGCTCCATAGGAGTGAAACATTAGTAGATAATAAAAGGAAAGAACAATTTAAAAGCTCCAGAGGAGCGGCACTTCTTTACATAATAAGATGACATCTTTTTGAAAAGATGTCATCTTTAATCCTCAAATTGTAAACCCCTTAATTATTATATCTTTCTTATATGTATATGCCGCTCTCCGGAAGCTGATAACAAATATTTTTAATTAAAAATTAGACTATTCTCTCCTTAATAATTATTTTTCATGTTCTATGAATAAAGCAAAATTAATCCTAAAAGATGTTTTTGGTTATGATTCTTTCAGGCCGCTGCAGGAAGAGGTAATAAAAAACATTCTTTCTAAAAAAGATTCACTTGTAATTATGCCCACCGGGGGTGGAAAATCTATCTGCTACCAGGTGCCTGCTTTACTTTTTGAAGGCTTAACCATTGTAGTATCTCCTTTAATTTCATTAATGAAAGACCAGGTAGAGCAGTTAAGACAAGCCGGGGTACATACGGCTCTTTTGAACAGTTCACTAACTACCGCTGTATATAGTAAAAACTACCAGGATGTAAAAAACAATAAAGCAAAGCTGCTGTATCTTGCGCCGGAATCTCTTGCAAAGGAAGAAATAGTTGATTTGTTAAAGAAGGTGCAGCTTGATTGTATTATAGTAGATGAAGCCCATTGCATATCTGAATGGGGGCATGACTTCCGTCCCGAATACAGACAACTTGGCGCATTAAGAAAAAAATACCCCAATGCCGTTTGTGCCGGATTAACTGCAACAGCAACCCCCAGAGTACAGGATGATATAATTAAAAATCTTAATCTCGTTCAGGCATCAAAATTTGTTGCAAGTTTTAACCGTGATAATCTTTACCTGCAGGTTATTCCCAAAGGTGACTCCCTTGACCAAACTGTAAGCTTCCTGAAAGATCATCCAAACCAGTCGGGAATTATTTATTGTTTTTCACGTAAGCAGGTAGATAATCTGCATGAAGACCTTTCCTATCTTGGTTTTTCCACAAGGCCGTACCATGCCGGACTTTCAGACGTAGAACGGAATAAAAACCAGGATTTGTTTATTAAAGATGAAGTACAAATTATTATTGCTACTATTGCATTTGGCATGGGTATAAACAAATCGAACGTACGTTTTGTACTTCATCATGATCTGCCTAAAAATATTGAATCGTATTACCAGGAAATCGGCAGATCGGGACGTGACGGATTAAGAGCAGACTGCCTGCTCTTATTCAGTTACTCTGATATTCAAAAAATAAATTATTTTATTGATCAAAAAGAAAATGATGTTGAACGGCTTGCTGCTAAAGTCCATCTTGATGCAATGGTTAAGTATGCCGAGTCTGAGGTATGCCGAAGGATACCCCTGATAAATTATTTCGGAGAAAAGTATCACATACCAAACTGCGGATTTTGCGATAACTGCCTGGCAGATGAAAAAGAATTAACAGATATTACTATTCCCGCACAGAAATTTTTATCTGCGGTTAAAAGAACCAGGGAGATTTTTGGCGCAAATCATATAGTTGATGTTTTAAGCGGGGCAGAAACAGAAAAGGTTTTGAGCAACGGACACCAGAATCTGACTGTATATGGCATAGGGAAAGAGTTTACAAAGAAACAATGGCTGTTTATAATCAGGCAGCTTATAAACAAACAGCTCTTAATAAGAGATCTTGAATTCGGCAGCCTGAAACTTACTGAGAAGGCTTACAATGTCCTGCTTAAAAATGAAAAAGTATATGGCTTGTTAAAAGAACCTGAGGATAAAACCAAAAAGGTTAAACCCACCCAGGTTAAATATGATGAAGAATTATTTGAACTTCTGAGGAGGAAGAGAAAAGAGATAGCGGATGAATATAGTGTTCCGCCATATGTAATTTTTTCAGATAAAGCGCTTGTACAGATGGCTATAGAATACCCGCAGTCAACAGCAGGATTTTTAAGAGTAAGCGGAGTAGGTGAAAGAAAATTAGAACGGTACGGCAGTGATTTTATTACCGTAATTAAAAGCTACTGCCTGAGAAAGAATATTAAACCAAAAGCACCTGTAACAAAACGGATAAGAACCGGAAGAATTTCAGAAAAACCCCGTTACAGGCAAAGCGCAGAAGCATACATCTCCGGTGTTTCATTAGATACACTTGCTGAAGAATTTAATGTTACTTTAAATACTATTATTAATCACCTTGCCAGATTTGTTAATGAAGGGAACCTGATAGAAAAAAGCGGACTGGAAAAAAGAATTTCTCTTGATGCAAGTAAGAGGAAAATTATTTTAGAAGAATTTGAAAAAGCAGAAGGATTAAGTTTAAAACCTATTTTTGAAAAGTTTAATGGTGAAGTGAGTTACGATGAGCTGCACATACTTAGATTGATTTTTAATGTTGAGCAGATGGAGAAGATGAGGAAGTAAGGACAGAGTTCAAGTTCAAGTTCAAGAGCAAGTGTAAGTAAGAATCATTAAAGAACTTATAGAAAATTTTATTTTTAATAAACAGAATTAATTCTAAGATATTTATTGGATGTTATATAATCTGTTCTTAAATTATATCTGATAGAAATATC
>JAWOJF010000083.1:0-10655 GCA_046481785.1 Ignavibacteriaceae bacterium
CTTTATTTCATTCTGTAATTTATTCTATAAACGTTTAATCCCCGCGGAATTGTAATAATTACAGGAATACAAGGACTTATACCATAAACAGGTAACTATATGTTAAGGTATAATATATATTGCTGTTTTAAGTCCCGTCAGGGACGTTATGTTTATAGATATATGTAATCTCAATATTTGCAAATTTCGTAGGAACGAAGCAAATTATTATTTTGGACAGGACTGGTGCTGATTTCAGCCAAAGGTTAACACCTTGATTTATTGAGGTGTTCTAGAGAGAACAAGAAACCAGTTAACTGTTTCCAGTCCGCCGTGGCAGGGCAGAGGGATTAAGTGCCGCCGTGTTGGCGGATAACCTAATCCTTCAGATTTTTTACAAGATAGTCCGCTATTTCTTCAGGGGCGTCAAAATATTTAACCAGCCCGGAAATTCTTTTTTCTTTCACAATCTGTTCATCAATAATGCGGGCTACTTCTTTCCACATATAGGAGTGGCAGACAATTGGTTTTATATTAAGAAGGTTTTTATTCATAAACTCCCATACGGCTGCCAGTTCAAGCAGTGTACCTGTGCCCCCCTGCAGAATAATATATGCATCTCCTTTTTCAATAAGCGTTGTAATTCTTTCAAAGAGGGTACTGCATTTTATATTATTGGTAAGATAGTTATTACACTTAAAATTAAGGTAGGAGAGTGTAACACCTTCAGCTTTGCCGCCGTTTTCAACTGCACCCCTGGATACAGCTTCCATAATTCCCATATATCCGCCGGTGCAGACATCAAAATTATTTTTTGCCAGAAGTCCACCCAGCTTATAAGCAACAGAATATTCTTCTTCACCTTCAACAGGCAGAGAGCTGCCGAATACTGTAATTGTTTTTCTCATAAATTTTTTAGGTGAAAACTTAATTAAATTTTTTATTAAATGTTATGTAAGAGATTTATTCTTTTAGCTCAGTGGCGCCCTGTGGAGCCCGGTGTAACAAAATAGTTACACAGAGAGACACGGAGGTTAACACAGAGTTCCACGGAGATTTCTTTTCGTTTGGTTAGAGCAGGCAATGTTTATGAATGAATTGTACGGTATGTACAGAGAGCAAGAGCAGGAGTAAGAGCAAGTCCACAGTCGGCAATTGGGGCAAGTAGGCAATGGGCAGTAGGCAAAATTGTAGAGGCTGGATTTATCCAGCTTTTTTTGCGGGGGTTTTTTCTCTAATAAAAAAGTTGAACGAAACAAATTATCATCCAGGAACAAAATGATAATAATATTTAAAGATGACATCTTTTTAAAAAGATGTCATCTTTTTCATAGCTTCAACAGAGCTGGATAAACAAAAGGTTAATAGATCAATAAGCTTATAATGTTAATTCAGGTAAAAGAATCCGGGTTATTAAGGTTAAGAATATTAAATAAGACCTTAATCAAAAAATTATAGTTGAGTGTTATATTTTTCTGCTTTACCTCTGTGGAACTCAGTGTAAAAAAAAGTGGTAAAGGGATTATGTTTTTTTACTTGCTCTTACTCTTGCTTTTCCTCCTGCCTTCAGCAGGCAGGCTTGAACTATTTCCTTTATTTGATATATTCCTTTACGTCGCTAAGGCCCTTCCTCATCTTTTCATGTATCTCTGCCATTTCTTTATCTCTTGTTCCTGCTGCTGCAAGTATATTATTATCTTTTATATAATAGGCAATAAAATCTTTTGATTGAACCTGGCCATCAATTTTAATTTCATCCCAGCCGGAAGCATGCCCCACATATTTTAGTTCCAGGTCTGCTTGTTTTGTCCAGAAGAAGGGGATACTGTCATCAGGTTTATCTATCCCTGCCATAATATATGCTGCGCGCCTTCCCTGCTGTTGAGCAGTACGCCAGTGTTCTATACGCATATAATTCCCAGTACGCCAATCGGGGTAAGTAACAATATCGCCGGCTGCATAAATATCTTCATAAGCGGAGAAGTTTTTATCTGTCTTAATACTGCCGTCCTTTTCAGAAACAATATTGCCAAGAAACTCTGTTGCCGGTTTAACTCCTATGCCAATTACAGCCATATCAGATTCAATTACATCACCGTTTTTTAGTATAGCCGCCTCAATTGTATCTTTGCCTTTAAAACTTATAGCAGTAGTATTCAATTTAAAATTTATGCCGTGCTTACGGTGAATCTGCAGGAACAAACTGCCGATCTCATCCCCAAATATTTTTTTGAATGGAATATCATCAGGTGAAACAACCGTAATATTTAACTTGTTATATCTTTCCTTAAGGCTAATGGCAGTTTCCATGCCGATAAAACTGCTCCCTATTATAACAAGATTTTTAGCATGATGAGCAGCTTCAACAATCTGATCTGAATTAATAAAGCTTCTCAGATAAAAAATATTACGCAGTTCCGATCCCGGTATATCAAGAGTTCGCGGTACTCCGCCAACTGCAATTAAAAGCTTATCAAATGCAAGCCTGTCACCATTTACAAAGGACAACTTTTTGTTTTCAATATCAAGTGAAACAACACGTTTCCCATGTTTAAGTTCTATTCCATATGCCTGATAAAATTCCTCAGAACGTAAAGGCATCCATTCTTCCGGCGCTTCACCGGATAGATACGCCTTGCTGAGATTCGGCCTGTCATACGGTGTTTTATCTTCATAAGTAATCATCATAATGTTCCCCTTAAAGCCGGTCTCCCGCAATGTTTGTGCAGCGGAATAACCGGCAGCCCCGGCACCTATTATTACAAAATTCCGCTTATCACTTAGTTTATCCTGTTTAACCATTGGAGGGGTACGTGTTCCTTTAAGTTCATCAGGAACCATTATAATTACTTTGTTCTTTTTTGTTTTAACTTCAAATGTTGTCAGAGCATCCAGTGCAGGGGGTTCAAGCAGATCGCCGGTTTTTGCATTAAAACATGAATGATGCCATGGACAGACTATCCTGTCACCGCTGAGAATGCCTTCTGATAAGGGAGCTCCATAATGTGGACAGTTAGGGCCGGTTGCATAAAACTCATCATCAATTCTGCATAAAAGAATTTCTTTTTCATCATCTGTTTTTACTATTTTCATATCTCCGTTTTTCAGTTCATCAATATCAGCAGCATGTAATTCTTTATAATTCATTTTTTCCCTTTAATTAAGTATATAATTAGATGCGATATTAATTCTTCCGGTTACATGTAAATGTATGACAAACTGATACTAAAATACGGGATTAGATATTAAAATGTGTGTTTAACTATAGGCAGGTGTCCAGGTTCAATAAAGATAGGGGTGTTCCGGTGTGTTCCCATATTTTTTTTCATCACTAAAGCAATACAATAGAAAATCCTCTTTCGTCCCTACGGGACTCCGGCCCTAACTTGAACTCTTTTCTATAAACGTATAGTCCCTACGGGACTAAATGCAGGATTTGGCATCATAATGAAATGTGTTGATCCCCGCCTTCGCAAAGCCTGCCACGTTTGCGGGGGCAGGAAAAGCGGATGAAGAAGATAATTTGTTGTATTAACTTAAGAGAGCAGGATCATATTTAAAGATGACATCTTTTTAAAAAGATGTCATCTTTTCCACCCCGCAGATTTTTACGATTCAATGTCTGGTGCAGGGCTATAAATACTTCAAATAAAATATGTATTAACCCCAGGCTTCAGAGGTGTTGCAGAACTACAACTTCTGTCATCCCGGCTGGCCGGGATCTCACCGCTGCATTTGCATTGAGATTCCTCAGTCGAATCCGCCTGGGCGGACTTCGGAATGACAATTCCGGGTTCTGCAACAGATTCTAAAAGTCGTGGCAATAAATAAACAGTCTCTACAGATGTTTATTCACCGGAAATACCAATCACACCGCAGGCAATCCTGCCGCCGGCATCACCGGTTGGCTGCGTGGTAAAATCATCTTCTTTTTCATGAACTACCACCGCATGGCCGATAATGGAGTTGATACCGTAAAATGTCATAACGCTATCAGTTAACTGGAGACTGGCGTTGCCGTTTGCATCTGCCTCAATATTTCCCAGATCTCCGGTATGCCTGTTCTGAGAGGTGGGTCCTGCATGCTGATTTCCTACAGGGTTAAAATGTCCCCCTGCAGAGGATGCATCAGGAGCACTGCAGTCGCCAAATTCATGAATATGGAAACCATGCTTACCTGGTTTTAATCCGCTGATTTCGGCGGATACTTTTATAACATTATCTTCACGGGTAAAAGTAACAATTCCTTTAACATTACTTTTCCCGGCGGGATGGAGTACTGCAACGGCTTTATTGAAATTTATTGAATCGGCCATTTGCTGTTCAGGCCAGCCTTCACTGCCGGCCCCGCTTTCATCAGCTACTTCATCTCTCTGGTGATCGGGCTGTTCACATCCCGCAAAAAAGAAAAATAATAAGATAAGAGATATTCCTAATTTCATGCTTCAACCTCTGCATGTTTATTTACTAAAGATTCTATTATTGTCCTGCAGAAAGCGGGAAGATCACCGGGATTGCGTGAAGTGATAATATTGCCGTCAATAACAACTTCTTTATCCTGCCAGTCAGCGCCTGCATTAACTATATCATCTTTAATTGAAAAAAAGCTGGTTGCTTTTTTACCATTCAGAATACCAGCCGAAGCAAGCATCCATGGGGCATGGCAAATTGCGGCAACCGGTTTTTGCTGGTCAAACATTATTTTAACAAAGTCTATCATAGCTGGTGAGCGCCGCATATGATCGGGGGAAAAACCGCCCGGAATTATTAATGCGTCAAAACTTTTTGGGTTAACATCGTTAATTGATTTATCAGCTTTAACCGGAACACCATGTTTACCGCTGAATGTATCAATCTCCGGAGCAATAACAGTAACTTCAGCTCCTTCTTCTTTCATACGGTAATAGGGATACAAAAACTCAACATCTTCATACATCTTCTCAATAAAGATTGCAATTTTTTTGCCTTCAAGTTTCATGGGGTTACTCCTTTCATTTATTAATCATAATCGTTTTCCCTTTATGTCGTGGTTTAGAATTCCAAATATTTTTGGCTTTAGCCCCCGACGAGTAGGGACACGCACAATTAAAACAAATTGTGGCTAAAGCCTTCATGCTGATGTTTTTCTCCCACGACTTAAAAGTCGTGGCAATTGATATCCCTTCCTTGTGAATTAGGCTGAGTTCTGCAACCGACTCTTCATCGAGGTGTTTATTTGGAGACAAAATAATAAAGATGACATCTTTTCCCACCCCTGCGGACAGGTAAAAAGATATCATCTTTTACGAAGGGGCCGTTCCATAAGCCCATTCACCCGGGGAAGGGGTTGGGGATGGGATGTGGAAGGCCCTTAATCTAATACCTGGACTGTACTTGCCTGCGGGCCTTTCTCTCCGTCTTCTTCAAAAAAGCGGACACCGGTACCTGCTGCAAGTTTCTCAAATTCCTCATTTACAACACTGTTTCTGTGAAAATAAATTTCACGACCGTTTATTGTTTTTATAAAACCATATCCTTCATCGGGATACACGCGGTCAACTATTGCTCTTATTTCCTGTTCGGGATGTTTTTTAACATCGTTCCTTTGTATTTGCACAATTTTTTTTATTTGTTTTTCCGCTGCTTCAAAAGCATCTCTTATTACAGCCTGAAGCGGATCATCTTTATCATTATCGCCGGGTTCCTTTGTTACTATCACTTCATTTCCCGGCGGAAGTCTCATATCAATTCTTATACGGTAAGGATTTCCTCTTCTTACTGTACTATGAGGTCTTTCAACTGCAACACTGCAGCTTGTAATATAATCACACATTTTTTCAAGTTTTGATACTTTACTTCTTATTAATTCTTCAATTGAATCTGTTTTATTAACGTCCTTATAATAAATTTCCAGTGGTACCTGCATATCCGGATCTCCTCAATTTTTACTAAATATTCAGACTGTTTTGAATATACAATCAAATAAGGATGAGTTATGTGATGTATGTTCCTTTATACATTAATATTTAAAAAACATCTGTACATTTTTTTCCTGTTGCAAATATTTAGTTAAAATATGTATGATGTGATTATTGTTGGAGGCGGACCAGCTGGTTTAAGTGCCGCCCTGGTGCTTGGAAGAAGCAGAAGACATGTACTAGTTTGTGATACAGGAAAACCACGTAATGCTAAGGCTGAACTTATGCATGGATACCTGTCGCGGGACGGTATAAATCCGCTTGAGTTCCTTAAGCTGTGCCGGGAAGAATTAAGCCCCTATACTATAAAGATAGAGAACCGGCATATAGTTGATGTAATATTTGCCGATGACCGATTTGAAGCAACAGACAGTGCGGGTGAAAAAATTTATTCTAAAAAAATTATGCTTGCAACCGGAATAGTTGATAACATTCCGGATTTGCCCGGCATAGATGAACTGTATGGGAAAAGTGTTTTTCATTGTCCTTACTGCGACGGCTGGGAAGTACGTGATAAAAAAATTGCCGTTTACGGAAAAGGTAAACCGGGTTATATGCTTTCATTCTCGTTAAAAACATGGAGTAATGATGTTACCCTTTTTACAAACGGAAATACAAATATGCGCAGCAAGGATATCAAAAAACTGAATGAAGCGGGTATAGAAATATTTACAGATAAAATTGAAAGACTTGAAGGAAATAATGGTAAACTTGAACAAATAGTTTTTAACAATGGCGGAAGTGTTGAATGTGATGTTATGTTTTTTACTTCGGGACAGGTTCAGCGTTCTCATCTTGCGGAAAAACTAGGCTGCAGATTCAGCAGTAACGGATTTATTAAAACTGATACAAAGCAGCAAACCGGGGTTGAGGGGGTTTTTGTTGCAGGTGATGCTGCCAAAGATATTAAGTTTGTTATTGTTGCCGCCGCTGAAGGTGCACGCGCAGGTGTTGCTATAAATATTTCATTACAGGAAGATGAAAGGAAGAAGATTTAATATTATATATTTCAAAATCTTATATCTGTCCAAAACGTATGTTTTACAGAATAACTTGAACAGCATTGTGACATATGTAAGGTTAAGATGAGTCTTGGCCTCAAAAGAAATGCGCCTGTCCCGTCCTGGCGCATAGGCGTCAAGATAGGAGAAGTGTCGTCTCTACGGGACTTAATATGATCCTACACCCTTTTCTCCGAAGAGATTGTGTAAAAATTAAAGACTGAGAATAAATATTAATTTTATTGATTAACCCCATGTTTTAACATGGGGGGAACCTAAAGAACCATAACACGGGCTTTAGCCCTGAAATGAAGCTAATTCAAGGCTAAAGCCCATATAATCTTAGCTCATGTCCCCCAGGCTTCAGGGTCTGTTGCATAACTCAGCCTTAACTTCACAAGGAGAAGATATCAATTGCCACGACTTTTAAGTCGTGGGAGAAAACAATTAGCATGGAGGCTTTAGCCACAATTTGCCTTAATTGTGCGTGTCCCGACCCTTCGGGGGCTAAAGCCAAAAATATTTGGAATCCTAAACCACGACATAAATGTCGTGGCAATAAATAACAGTCTCTTTCAAGGAGAAGACATTTAAATTATTAGTTATGCAACAGACCCTTCAGCATAGGGTAAGTTATTTCTTCCGGATTGCACTTACAAGCTGACTTTTATTCATCTTGCTTCTGCCTTCAATATTTTTTTGTCTGGCAATGTTATATAATTCATCACGGGTCCTGCTTTCAAGCCCCCGGTTAGGGTTCCCGGTACCTTGTGTTTTTTTATTTGGTGTTCTTCCTTTTTCTCTTCTCTTTTTGTTAACTGTTCTTGCGGCAATTTCTTTAGCACGTTTTGTTGATTTACCTCTTTTTTTTGAACTCTCCTTTATGTGTTCATACTGTCGTTCGTCTTTACTGCTCCATGATGACGGCATAATTTCCTCCCGTTAGTTTTGCCCAAACTAATATATATAAGCAAAAATAAGTGTGACAAGAACATTATGCTACAATAATGAAATTCTAACGGAAGATATAGGAAGGAATAAATGGTTGTTTTTATTAAAAGCCCTTCCCCCGCAAAGCAAAATTCAAGCCCGCAGGGGGAAGAGCGTTAGGTTTTCTGAAAAAGAAATGAAAGCCTTTACGGATAGAACCGCATACCTAATGCTGCATCAACGCCCGAGCCGAAGTCAGGGACAATTCCAATAAGTGCTCCAATTTCAAAGAAAAATTCAAGCGGGGCTGTTTCGGGTATTACGTTTACTCCAAATACTCCACGGACACCAAGCCCTGAATCATCTCTTCGAAGGAAGCCATCGCTATCGCGGTACCAGAAACCTTTCCCTTCACCTATTCCAATTGCTGCTCCGGGACCGGCATACAATTTTGCTATACGGGAATTGAATGCATCAAAATGCCATAAGTAATCTACACCAATACGGGGGCTTCCGAAATATGATGCGCCCACATCAATAACAAATGCATTGTTGGGATAGGTCCAGAATTTCACTGTAGCGCCGGTAGGGTCTCCAAGAATAATTCCAAATCCGAAATCCTTTCCCCCGGGTGATTGTGCCTGAGTGAAACCGCTGCTTAATAATATTAATCCTAGAGTAAAGGTTAAAAGAACGTTTCTCATTATTTCTCCTTTTGTGATCTAAGTTGATGTAAAATAAGAACTTAGGAGACCAAATATTGAAATGATAAAACATATAAAAAATGTGTTGTGTCACAGTTAGTGATTGAAAATGCCGGTAAAGATTACAATTTTATGTATATCTGCACCATTAGTTTGCATAATTGTTTTTAATTATTTAAAGTTATCTATCCCTTTCAATTAAAATTTAGGAGTAAAAAAATGAATACTCCGGACGAAGTATTATTGGCAGTTGATAAAAGAAAAGAGCTGTCAGACCGTAATTTATTACTAAAAAGGTTTCAGGCTGTAAGAGATTTTTCTTCAGCATTATGTGAACCTCTTGTAACAGAAGATTACTGCATCCAGTCAATGCCGGATGTAAGTCCAACCAAATGGCATCTTGCACATACCAGTTGGTTCTATGAAGCATTTGTGCTTAAAGAAGCCGATAAAAATTATAAATCACTGCACCCCCAGTATAATTATCTTTTTAATTCATACTATACATTGGTAGGAGAAAGATTTACCCGTGCAATAAGAGGCTTGTTATCACGCCCTACAGTAAAAGAGGTTTATGAATTCAGAGAATACGTAAATAAAAACATTACTGATTTTATTGAAAAAAGCAGCGAACAAGTTTATGAAAAATTTGCCCCGGTAATTGAAATTGGTATTAATCATGAACAGCAGCACCAGGAGTTAATAGTTACTGATATTAAACATGTGCTTTCCATAAATCCCTTATACCCGGTATATATCGAAAAATACCCGTCAATACCAAAGTATGCAGCACCGCTTCACTGGAAAGAATTTGAAGGGGGCATTTTTGAAATTGGCAATGATGGAAACGGATTTAATTATGATAATGAAACTCCCCGCCATAAAAAGTATCTTAATCCGTATGCACTGGCATCACGTTTAGTTATAAATGAAGAATTTATAGAATTTATTGAAGATGATGGTTATAAAAGAGCTGACCTGTGGCTATCTGATGGATTTGCTGCTGTTGAAAATGAAAAGTGGGAAGCCCCCATGTACTGGAAAAAGCAGGACGGGAGCTGGTGGAATTTTACCTTAACAGGTTACCATAAAGTAGATTTAAAGGAACCTGTATGCCATGTAAGTTATTATGAAGCTGATGCATTTGCACGGTGGAAAGGCTGCAGGCTTCCAACCGAAGAGGAATGGGAAATAGCTACCCGGGGATTACCGGTTAAAGGAAATTTTGTTGAGAATTGGAATTTCCATCCTGTTTCTTTATCTGAAAATGCAGACAAGGAACTTAACCAGGTATATGGTGATGTTTGGGAATGGACTATGAGTCCCTATTCTCCTTATCCCGGTTATAAGCCGCTGCCCGGCGCACTTGGCGAATACAATGGAAAATTCATGAGCAGCCAGATGGTTCTGCGAGGCGGTTCATGTGCTACTTCTATAAGTCATATTAGAAGTACTTACAGGAATTTTTTCCCGCCACATTCGCGCTGGCAGTTTATGGGAATAAGACTTGCTGCCGACCAAGCGGGTCTTTAGAATTTCATTTAATTAAATATAACTGAAAATAAATTTTAAAAAGCCCCTCCCTATGGGAAGCCTGCCTGTCCGGCAGGCAGGGGTTTAGGATAGGTTATGACTATAAAAACAGAAGAAATTATACGGGAAGATATTCTTTCTGAAGTAACGGAGGGATTAAACAAACCTCAAAAGCAGTTGCCCAGCAAACTGTTTTACGATGAGTATGGCTCTCAATTGTTTAATGAGATATGTGAACTGGATGAATATTATCCGACAAGAACGGAAATCCGGATAATGCAGGATAATATTAAAGAGATTTCAGCACTGCTTGGGGAGGGTACATTATTGGTTGAGCTTGGCAGCGGCAGCAGCATAAAAATCCGCCTGCTTCTTGATAATATACCCGGGCTTGCGGGTTATGTACCTGTAGATATTTCAACGGAACATCTTGTACAATCTGCAAATGAACTGAAGGAATTATATCCGCATATCGATATTTTTCCCCTGGCTGCGGATTACACAAAAGAATTCGAACTCCCCAAAATAGATAAATACTATGATCACAAGGC
>JAWOJF010000359.1:0-2883 GCA_046481785.1 Ignavibacteriaceae bacterium
ATCGCCGGTATACAGCCATCCATTCCGAAGGGCGTTGGCCGTCTCAGTCGGCATATTGTGGTATCCCTTCATTACCTGCGGCCCTTTCAGGATCAATTCTCCGATCTCACCAGATCCGAGTGGAGTGACTTCATCATCCAGACTGACGATCCGGCATTCTAGTCTTGATAATTCACCCATATTTGCCAGTAATTTAATTATTTGATCATAAATATGCTAATGAATTATCCTTCTCCTTATACCTGCCCATGGTTAGGTTTTATTATGAGGCAACGATTGGTCTTTACTTAGCTCATGGTTAGATTAATTGTGAGGCAACTCGGTGAATACCCCCGGAGCGATTCTCCTTTACCTTGTTATCTCAATAAGTTATATTAAAGGATAACAGATAACTACTATATGAAACTAAGACTATCAATCACAGCTCTACTATTTCCAATTATTTTTTTATTTGCACAGAATAAACCCGATTCTTCATTGGCATTGAAATACCCGGTATTAGTATCATCTGATACCTTATTCTATATAGAAAATAACCTTGGTCCCTTTAGTGCTGAACAGCGGACAAAAGCAATAAATGACCGGATAAAAAAAATTTTAAAAGATAATCTTTATACAGACTCCATAACAGTTACTAACGAGGATGATCTTTCATACCTTGTACTGGGCTCCATGTCTGTAATGGCAGTAACAAATAAAGATACATCAGGTACAGGAATTGACAGGGAACAGCTTGCGGTGCTATATTCTTCAGAGCTTAACTCTGCTATAAGGAAGCACATAGAAAAACACAGTTTTGAAAACCTTGCCTGGAACGGCGTAATAGTTATTTTATTAGTCGGGCTTGCTTTTGCTTTATTCCGGCTGATGAAACTCCTGTTTCCATTCTTTTATAAAAAGATTGAAGAATGGGAAGCAAGAAAAATAAAGCCGGTAAGTATTAAATCGTACGAGATAATTTCCCGGAACGATATTTCTTCACTGCTGCACCTTCTTCTTAAGGGGATAAGACTGACAATATCGCTGGTGATAATTTATTTTATTATCATTATCTCTCTTTCACTTTTACCCTGGACAGAAAAATTAAATGTAAGTCCGTATTTAAAAGGTTTGTTTTATGCAGTTATTTTAAGTACGGCAGCCTATGCAGCAGTTAAAACTATGTCGGCTTTCTTCGGTATACTTTCTTTAAAAGCAGAAAGATGGAGGGGCACATTAATTCAGTCGGTTAGAATCAGAAATATTGAGATACTTTCCGCCAACAGAATAACAGATTCGGTTATATTCTTTTTTAAGGTCTTAAAATTCTTCCTCGTAATTCTTGTCATTTACTTTTATATAACTATACTTTTCAGTTTTTTTAGATTTACAGAAACTTGGGCGGCTACTTTATTCAGATATATACTGTATCCGCTGGAAGGAATAATGCTGTCATTTGTTGATTTCCTTCCGAACCTGTTTACAATAATTGTAATTATATTTGTTACAAGGTATGTAATTAAGTTCATCAGGTACCTTTTCAGTGAGGTTCATTCAGGGGCAATAAACATTCCGCAATTCCCGCAGGAGTGGGCTTTACCCACTTATAAAATAGTACGTTTTCTTGTAATAGCTTTTGCGGTAATAGTTATTTTTCCATACCTGCCCGGTTCCGATTCAGAGTTCTTCAAAGGCATTAGTATATTCCTTGGAATATTATTTTCACTCGGTTCAACTTCAGCAATATCCAACATAGTTGCAGGGGTAGTTATTACTTATATGCGTCCATTCAGGATAGGCGACCGTGTAAAAATAGCTGACACAACAGGGGATATAGTTGAAAAAACATTGCTTGTAACAAGGTTAAGAACAATTAAAAATGTTGATGTAACTATTCCCAATGCAATGGTTTTAGGAAGTCATATAATTAATTTTAGTTCTTCGGCAAAAGAGAGAGGATTAATACTTCATACCACGGTTACAATAGGTTATGATGCACCATGGGCAAAGGTACATGAGGTGCTTAAATCCGCCGCCGCAGCAACAGGTAAAATTTTACCTGAACCGGCGCCATTTATTCTGCAGACTGCATTAAATGATTTCCATGTAAGTTATGAGTTAAATGCTTATACAGACGAGCCCGGCAATATGGCTGTTATTTATTCAGAGCTTCACCGGAATATACAGGATAAGTTTAATGAGGCGGGTATAGAAATAATGTCACCCAATTATTCAGCAGTAAGAGACGGCAGCCGGACAACTATTCCCGAAGATTATCTCCCAAAAGATTACCAGCCGCCCGGGTTTAAGATTTTTCCGGGTAATATATTTAGAAAAGATGGTGAATAGCTAAAGTATTTTCGCCATTTTTTAATACAATTTATGGTGTTTTTGCTTCAGATTTTTTGTGTAAAAACAGGAAAATTTCAAAAAGTTACCGCGTATTTTTTAAGATTTATGGCGAAAATGATATTCAAATGGCATAATAAATACTAAAAACGCTCGTTCCAGTGGTATTTTTTATGTAAATATTTTGATTTCATTGCAAAAACCAAATTTTTGGGTAAAACAGGGTAAGACTTTAAGCAAAAAATGACAGCTTTTGCTCATTTTTGAGCAGGGTTAGAATGGATTTTGTTGGTTATGTTCCGCTAAAGTTAGTGTTTGCCGGTGGATTGGCTGTCCGCCCATGTGAGCGGCACTTAATCTCCCTGTTCCGATCGAAGATCGGAGTTTGGGTTGCCGGTAATGCTGAGGTTGTCCGCCATGTATGGGGCACTTAATCTCCCTGTTCCGATCGAAGATCGGAACTGTCCCTCTTTTGCAAAAGAGGGACTTTTTTATATTTTGATTATATGAAACCCCGAGACTAATTTAAAAAAGAGTCTCCCTTTTTTGAAAAGG
>JAWOJF010000184.1:0-16446 GCA_046481785.1 Ignavibacteriaceae bacterium
ATTCTAACATGCTCCACAGCGAGTCCGCCACGCGTCGCCGCACGCAAGTTGCAGACGACATTGAGAATCATCGATTCGTATAAATGGCGAGAATCTGCGAAATCTGGCGGTGGGCCAAGTTGGCGAACTGCACTCCGGCCATGCCGAGCAGAATGAGGACGGTGACCAGGACACGAAACGCGTCGTACTCGGCCGCATGGTTCGCCTGTGGACTCACGCCCACGATCAGAATGGCGCCGGCCAATGGAATCGTCCCGGCCAGAAGCTGAAAGAGACGTACGCGCGATTCGATCGGCCTCAGCTCCCGCTCGGTTGTCTCCCAGGTAATTCAGCAGTATTTTTATCAGCAGGCGGCTATCATCATCATATAGCGCTTAATACCTGGGCAGGAAAAGATGCCCCTGCTCCTCCTCCCGGCCATACAGGTTTATATCATTTTGCAATATTATATCCCACCAGGAAAGAACTTGCCCGGGTTACTAAAAGAATATTTGAACTTAATTATAAAATTGAAGGTGCATCAGACCATGGTGTTTCTGAATCTGTTTATCTGCGCGATCCGGACGGGAACGGCGTTGAACTTTATTCAGACCGGCCGGAAAGAGACTGGCCTGTTGATTCGGAAGGAAACCTGCTGATGGAAACCAAACACCTTGATATTATTGGTTTGCTTTCTGAACTGGATGGCGAGTAAGATATTCATCTTACTCATGATCCATTCACATCAGTTCCAAATAATAATTTGTTTCGTTCCTGCGGAACTTGAAAATTTTTAAGATTACCTATACCTATAAACATAAAGTCCCTGACGGGACTTAAAACAGCTTTACGATATTTATTACACCTTAACATATAGTTGCCTCTTTATGGTATAAGCTTTGGTACTCATGAATTTATTTATCAATAATAATTTTATTTGGGACAGCATTGGATCCATCAGGAATTTAAAATGAAAAAACTTTTTACATTGTTATTCTTTGTAATAACAAGTATAAATTTCTCACACGGACAAATGCAATCAGAAGAATGGGAATTACTGTTTGACGGTAAAACCACAAACGGCTGGCATACATACGGCAAAAGCAGTATCGGCAGTGCATGGAAAGCTGAAGATGGTGTTCTGCATCTTGATGCCTCGAATAAATCCGGCTGGCAGGCACAGGATGGCGGTGATATTGTAACCGACAATGAATATGAGAACTTTCATCTTAAACTTGAGTGGAAGATCTCCGAAGCGGGAAACAGCGGAATAATTTTTTATGTAAATGAAGATACATCAAAATATCAATATGCATGGCAGACCGGTCCGGAAATGCAGGTGCTTGATAATGAACGGCATTCCGATGGTAAAATAAATAAATGCCGGGCAGGAGACCTGTATGATTTAATGTCAATCTCAAAAGATGTTGTAAAACCTGCAGGCCAATGGAACCTGGCAGAGATCATTTCAGATAACGCCAAGCTGGATTTTTATATTAATGGTGAACATGTTTTAACTACCACTTTATGGGACGACAACTGGGAAAAATTAATTAAAAACAGCAAGTTTAAAGACACTACCGGTTTTGGAATTTTCAAAAAAGGAAAAATATCTTTACAGGACCATGGGAATGATGTTTGGTACAGGAATATTAAGATTAAAAAACTTTCTCCCGGCACTCATCTTCATTAGAACAATGTATGACATTCCGGAATTATCCACATCTTATTAACAGCCAGTTATCCACATATGTTAAAATAAAAGCGATGAATTTAGTCTGATTCTTGACTTATTTAAAATCAATTAATATCTTTCGTAAGTACTTACATAATAATTGGAAAAAATGCAGGAAAAAGATCAAATAAAAGAACTTGGGGAAATCGCTCTTGGGAGCAGACTAAAAAGACTTAGCGACAGGTTTATGGCTGATGCCGGCAAAATTTACCGGATGCAGCATTCAGATTTTGAACCACGCTGGTTTTCCTTCACTCATCTATTATATAATAACGGACCAATGACTGTACTTGATATTTCTTCTGCTCTAAAATTGTCACATCCGGCGGTAGTCCAGTTTATCAATGAAATGAGCAAAAAAAATCTTATTTCTTCGGAAAAGGATGAAAATGATAAGAGAAAAAGAATTGTACAGTTAAGTGATAAAGGCAGACAGGTATTTGAATCGATAAAGCCTGCACTTTCTGAGATCGAATCTTCAGTTAAAGAAATAATATCGGCAACGGGGTATGATATTCTTCATGTTGTTGAATCGCTTGAAAAAGAACTTGATAAAAAAAACCTGTATGAAAGAACTTCTGAGAAATTAAAAGACAAATTAATGAAGCAGGTGGAGATAACTGAATTCAAAAAAGAATACAGGGAGTATTTTAAATCATTAAATATTGAGTGGCTTAAAAAATATTTTACAGTAGAAGATGAAGATGAAAGAAGCCTTTCCAGTCCGGAAGAGGAAATTATAAACAAAGGGGGGATGATATTTTTTGCAAAATATAATGGTGACATTGTTGGTACGGGTGCCGCAGTAAAACTTGATAATAAAACATTTGAACTTTCCAAAATGGCAGTAACCGAAAAAGCGCAGGGAAAGCAGATAGGGAAAAAACTTGCACTAGTAGTAATCGGTTATGCTATTTCACACGGAGCAAAATCAATAGTGCTTGAAACTTCACGGAAACTTACAGCAGCCGTAAATCTTTATGAACGGCTGGGTTTTATTTATGCACCATTAGATAAAAAATCAAAGTACCAGAGAACAAATATAATGATGAGGCTTGAGCTGTAAATTTATAGAATAGTAAAACGCATCCTTAATTTTTTACTCTTAAGAATGTTTAGTGTTAACTAACCTAAAGATGACATCTTTTTAAAAAGATGTCATCTTTTTGGAAAGAATGCATTGCAACAACAATTATGAACTGCTTTATAATTTAAAAAGAGTTTTTGTTTAATTTCCGTATTATTTTCTTTATTTTTTCACCTTCACTAAAATATCAAACTATTTTAGCGACTATACTTTATATAATTGCGGAGATTTATGGGTTTAAAGAACGGATCGGCGTTTTTTACAGACGACGAAAAAATAGAGAGTTATTCAATAGCAAATCAGTTCGCTGAACATCTTGAATTTGATCTTGTTAAGGATAAATATACTGCAACTGAGCATGATGCATATTTTGCTTTATCGCTTGCAGTAAGAGACAGACTTGTAAGAAGCTGGCTTCGTACTCAAAGGGAATACATAGACAAAGATGTTAAAAGGGTCTATTACCTTTCACTCGAATTTCTTATGGGGCGGCTTTTAGGTAATACACTTATTAATCTTGGATATTATGATGAATGTTATAAAGTACTGATAAAAGATGGTTATAAGCTTGAAGATATAAAAGACTTTGAGCCCGATATGGGGTTGGGCAACGGCGGCCTTGGAAGGCTTGCCGCATGTTTTCTTGATTCTATGGCAACTCTTCAACTGCCTGCTTTTGGATACGGGATAAGGTATGAATACGGAATTTTTTCACAGGAAATTGAAAACGGCTACCAGGTTGAAAAACCTGATAACTGGATAAGCTATGGGAATCCCTGGGAGATTGTACGGAGGAACCTTACCTACCGGATTAAATTTTACGGCAAAGTTTTGCAGGATGAAAAGGATCCATTAAAATATGACTGGGTTGATACCAATGATGTTCTTGCGGTTGCTTATGATGTACCTGTTCCGGGATACAAAACCAATAATGTTAACAACCTGAGGTTATGGCAGGCAAAGGCAACAAGTGAATTCAGCTTTGAGGAATTTAACAGCGGTAACTATGTTGCAGCAGTTGAAAGCAAAAACACTTCCGAAAATATTTCTAAAGTATTATATCCTAATGATACGATTGATAAGGGTAAATATCTCCGCTTAAGGCAGCAGTACTTCTTTTCATCGGCAACACTGCAGGATATAATAAGAAAGTACAGGATTAATCATCAGACCTTTGACAAGTTTGCTGAAAAAACTGCTATACAGCTTAACGACACTCATCCTGTAATTGCAATTCCTGAACTAATGAGAATACTTATTGATGAAGAAGGGCTTGACTGGGATAAAGCATGGGATATTACTACAAAAACTTTTTCATATACAAACCATACTGTAGTTCCGGAAGCTCTTGAAGAATGGTCGGTTTCAATAGTAGCCAACCTGCTGCCGCGCCATCTGCAGATTATTTATGAAATAAACCGAAGATTTATTGAATACGTAAGGAAGATATATACTACAGACGAGTCTGTTATTTCAACACTGTCTATTATCAGGGAAGGCCTTGATACAAAGATAAGGATGTCCAATCTTGCTATAATTGCATGCCATAGTATTAACGGTGTTGCTGAGCTTCATACTGAGATATTAAAGAAGAGGATATTCCCCCATTTCTACAAGCTGTTTCCTCATAAATTTAAAAATGTTACAAATGGTATTACTCCGCGCCGGTGGCTTAAAGTATCAAACCCGTTTTTATCCGGACTTATCACCGAGAGGATCGGTGAAGAATGGATTACGGACCTCTCACACCTTAAGAAGCTTGAGAAGTTTGCAGGCAATCCTGATTTCCAGGAAAACTGGCGCATAGCAAAATGGCTAAATAAAAAATTGTTAATAAATCATATGGAACGGGAACACAGCATCAAAATAAATCCAGAATCGATGTTTGATGTGCAGGTTAAACGGTTCCATGAATATAAAAGACAGCTTCTTAATGTGCTTCATGTAATTACATTATTTAACAGGATAAAGGACAACCCGTTAATTGACATTGTTCCGCGTACAATAATTTTCGGCGGAAAGGCCGCCCCTGCTTATATGATGGCAAAGCTTATAATAAAACTTATTAATTCTGTTGCAGATGTGGTGAATAATGATCCTGATGTTGGTGATAAAATGAAGGTAGTGTTTATAAAGAACTATTCTGTTTCTCTTGCTGAAAGAATTATCCCGGCAACTGAATTATCGGAACAGATATCAACAGCAGGATTTGAAGCATCCGGAACGGGTAATATGAAGTTTGCTTTAAACGGTGCATTAACAATCGGTACGCTTGATGGTGCAAATGTTGAAATGCTTAATGAAATCGGAGATGAAAATATATTTATCTTCGGTTTAACTGCTGATGAAGTGGTTGATCTTAAAAAGAGCAAATATGATCCGCTTTATTATTATGACAACAACCCAATGCTTAAACGGGTTATTGATATGATAAAAAATAATTACTTTAACCGTAATGAGCCTGGAATATTCCAGCCGATTATTGATGCTCTTTTAAATGTTGATTATTACTGCCTCTTTGCTGATTATGATGCGTATATAAAAATGCAGGATGAGGTAAGTGAACTTTATCGTGATAAAGAGGCATGGACGCATAAATCAATTTTAAATGTTGCACGTATAGGAAAGTTTTCAAGTGACAGATCAGTGCAGGACTATGCAAACAAGATATGGAAAGTAAAGCCAGTTAAAATTAACGGGCATTAATAGGGAAGAATCGCACACAGATTAGTAATGTTTAAATAAAATATTACCAGTAGAACAGGCAGGGATGTCTGTTCTACCTGGTTAATCCTTCAACTTCATTCCTGCTCAACTCTCTGGCAGAACCAATAGCCAGATCACCCAACAAAATATTTTTAATCCTTACTCTAATTAATCTTAATGTGGGATAACCAATCTTTGCGGTCATTTTTCTAACCTGACGGTTCCTGCCTTCAATAAGTGTAAGGCTTATCCATGAATCAGGAATGGATTTTCTTTCTCTTACCGGGGGTACTCTTGGAGGAAAATGGGGCGGATCAATTCTTTTTACTTTTGCAGGTAATGTTTTTTTCTTTTCAATTTCAACGCCTTCTCTTAATTGCTGCAGTGCTTCATCTGCGGGTATTCCTTCAACCTGAACGTAATATTCCCGCTCATGCTGGTTTTTTGGATTAAGCAGGTGATCCGTCAGTTTTTTGTCATTTGTAATTATAAGAAGCCCCTCACTGTCCATATCAAGTCTGCCGACGGGGTAAACATCTTTAGGAAATTTGTAAAGATCGGATAATGTATTTCTCCCCTCCTTATCCATAAACTGAGAAAGCACACCGTAAGGTTTGTTAACAATATAGTATTTTTGGATAACAGGCATTATTAAAATTCCAAATAACAAAAAACAAATCCCAAACAAATATCAAACTACAATAACCAAATATCAAGAAAGGAGTATAGTTAAATTCCAAAGGACAAAAAAAATCCCAAATAAATATTAAACTGCAATAACCAAGTATCAAAAAAAGAAGTAATATGAAATTATTTAGGTTGAATTTTGGAATTTATTTGATATTTGTTTGGTATTTGATATTTGGTAATTGGATTTTATTAAATGGGTCGTGAACTTTTTTATTCCATAACCGTCTGAAGTAGCATGGATATGGTGTACATCTTTTAAATAGTGGTAAAGTTTATTTATTTTGGAGTTAAAATAACAGATAAATGAATAAAATATGAGGTGATTTTATGTCTTTCAGAGATCAGAAAAAATATCTTGAAACTCTAAAAAAGTACGAGAAACAATTTGAACGTGAGGAAGCAGAAGAATACAAAATGTTTCTTAAACGTCAGAAGGATGATGAGGATTTTGATACTCTTTCAATGAAAAAACTAAAAGAAATGTATGATAAGTATAATGTTTCCACAGATGCTTCAAAATATGATAAATATTTCAAGAAAAAAGAAGAAGAGTAGTATAAATTCCAAAAAACAAAATACAAAATCCAAATAAATCCCAATAATCAAAACACAAATTCCAGAGTTAATTGTTTTTTGAGTTTTGATTGTTTTTGTTATTGGGATTTCGGTATTTGGTACTTATTTGTTATTTGTTTTTTGGAATTTAAAATACTCACCGGCATTTTTACATTGCTTAATATAGCCTTTTGTGGGTAACTTTTAGCTTAATATTTAAAATTACATATAAATTATTGCTTATAACCGTTTCTTTTCTTCTCCTATATCAGGGGGGTAAAGAGCCTTTTCACTTTTGAGGAAACAATGAATTTTAAGCTTATTCATAAAATAACTGCCGGTGCGGTTTTTTTTATTTCACTTATTACCCTTTGGTTAACAGTTCAGCCCTCAGTTCCTTTCTGGGATTGCGGCGAGTTTATTGCAGCAGGCTATTATCTGCAGGTACCGCATCCCCCCGGAACGCCCTTCTTCCTGCTTTTAGGCAGAATTTTTGCAATGGTTCCATTTGACTGGAATATAGCTTATAAAGTAAACCTTATCTCTGTTTTTTCGAGTGCATTTTCGGTATTTTTTCTTTATTTAATAGCTGTAAAGCTTATTGAAAACTACAAAGGTAAAAAGCCTGAAAATTTACTGGATGCATTGACAACATATTTAGCTGCAGCCATTGGTGCATTATCCTTTGCATTCAGTGATACATTCTGGTTTAATGGTGTTGAGGCAGAAGTTTATGCTTTCAGTACTCTTTTAGTTGCACTTGTAACATGGCTTATGCTTAGATGGCATGAACGGGCAGACAGGAAAGACAATGAAAAGTATCTTTTGATGATTGCATATCTGATAGGACTTTCAACCGGTGTTCACCTGATGAGCGTACTGGCGGTAGTCCCGGTTGTAATGATTATTGTATTCAGGAAATATGTGGATGATGAAGATGCATTAAAGAAAACTGCATACATTTTCCTGGGACATGCAGCCCTTATTTTAATAATTGCAATGGCAATGTGGAGCGGCCAAACCTCATCGAATCCCCCATCTCCCGAAGAATACCAGGATTATGATTCAAAATTCAAGCTTATCATCGGCGGAATTAGTGTACTTGTAATGGGAATGTTCTGGAAAAAACTATTTAACAGGAATTCATTCTATGTGCCTCTTATTATCGGCGGTATAGCATTGTTTACTGTTTATCCCGGTATAGTAAAATTTCTTCCTTCTATTATGGCCTCTGTGGTTGACGATAATATAGTGGTTGAAATCTTATTCCTTGTTGTTTTATTTGGAGCGCTGGGATACGGTGTAAACTATGCTATAAAAAATAATAAACCTACACTGCATGTAGTGTTTATGTCATTAATATTTGCAATTATTGGTTTTACTACATTTGCAATGGTTATCATACGGTCAAACCAGCAGCCCCCGATGAATGAGAATGAACCGGATACATTTACCGAGCTTGTTTCATACCTTAACCGTGAGCAGTATGGTGATTTCCCTACATTTAAAAGGAGATTTGCAACTGAGCCCCATCAAACAATAGTTTATTCGGGCTATTCTAGTGATCTTGATTTCTTCTGGGATTACCAGATGAACCATATGATGACACGCTACTGGCTTTGGAATTATGCCGGCAGAACAGGATGGGATCAGGATCAGGGTGTAAATGTTGGATTCTTAAATGGAATGGCAAACAATACTATCGGTAAAATCTTTAATATTAATTTTTCTGAGGGAGATCCTGTAAATACTTTCTGGGGCATTCCGTTCCTGCTTGGGATACTGGGAATTTATTTCCATTTCAGGCATGACTGGAAAATGGCATCTGTGTTTATGATAATGTTCATCCTGATGGGTTATCTTACTGCCTTTTACCAAAATCAGCAGCAGCCTCAGCCAAGGGAAAGAGATTATTTTTATGTTGGCGCCTTTTTTGTCTTTTCAATCTGGATTGCACTTGGAATCCGGGGATTAGCAGACCTTGTAAAAGTTAAAGTAACAAGTAATGCTTTAAGGGACGCCGCTGTTGTTACTGTTCTTGCTCTGGGTGTTGTTCTTGTACCTATAAAAATGGCTGCAGCAAATTACTATACGCATGACCGTTCAAAGAACTGGATACCCTGGGATTATTCATATAACCTTTTGCAGAGCTGTGCACCTAATGCTGTCCTGTTTACTAACGGCGATAATGATACATTCCCCCTCTGGTATCTGCAGGATGTTGAAGGCGTAAGAAGAGATGTTAAAATAGCAAACCTAAGTCTGCTGAATACATCGTGGTATATAAAGCAATTAAAAAACAATGATCCATATAAAGTCGGTACCGTAAAACTAAGGTTTTCGGATGATCAGATTGAAAACATAAGGCCGGTACAGTGGGAACCCCGTGATGTATCAGTACCTACACCAAGACCCGGGGCCGGGGGTATTACAGATGTTTATGAAACTTATAATATTGAGGACTCATCCACACTAAGCCGGGGAAATATTACCTGGAGAATGGATAACACAATTAGTTTTGGGAATATTAAAGCTGTGCGTGTTCAGGACCTGATGGTTAAAGAGATTGTTGAAGCAAATAACTGGGAGCGTCCGATATATTTTGCTGTAACATGTTCTGAAGATAGTAAAATAGGATTGAGCGACTACCTGAAGATGGAAGGTATGGCATTCAGGCTGGTTCCTGAAAAATCATCCGGGTTTACATTTATTAATGCAGAGCTCCTTTCAAAACAACTGATGGGAAATCCTGATCAAACAACATCAAAAGATTACAAGCCCGGTTTTATGTTCAGAGGATTAAACAACCCGGATATCTTCTTTGATGAGAATCATTCACGAATGACCGTAAATTACAGAACTGCATACCTTCGTCTTGCTGCTTATTATGCAAGGGGCAATCAGAATGATCTTGCAGTAAAGACACTAAATCACCTGGAAAGCGTTATACCTAATTCTGTAATCCCTATGGATCTTGGTTTATACTACCAGATCGGTAATATTTATCAACAGGCTGGTGCTGATGATAAATTTAATGAAATAGCTGCTGAAGTTGAGGATAAAGCATGGAAAGAAATTAATGCAAATCCTGAAAATCTTCGTTCATATAATAACCCTTACCAGGTACTAATGTTTTTATATGAAGACATGAAAGCTTACGGCAAACTTGTTAATTTATGGAAAAAGATTGAAGAAGTGCTGCCGAATGATCCCGGTGTAAAATCAAGCATTCAGAAATATACCGCTCTTGCACAGAGGGACAATTTACAGATTGATTCGGTTCCGCGGGCAGGAAATGATACACTGAAGCAGTAAATATTTATAAAAAAATAAGCGGTTAAATGCCGCTTATTTTTTTTGTAAACTCACATTAAAATTGTAATTGATACTCCATATGGCAGTCTTTATTAATGCTTAAACACCCCGCCAAAATATTAATTCTAGCTCTTTCCGGTATTGGTGATGCACTGATGTTTACTCCCGCTATAAAATTAATGAGGCAGCATTTACCCGGTGCACAGATTGATGCACTTGTTATGTTTAAGGGTGTTAAGGATATTTATGACAGGAATCCCAATCTTAATAATGTAATCCATTTCGATTTTTTAAAAGAAGGGGCAGTTAAGTCATTATTTTTTATGCTTAAGCTCCGTAAAAAATATGATGTTTCAGTAAATGTTTATCCTTCCAACAGGAAGGAATATAATGTGATAAATTATCTTTTAGGAGCAAAAAAACGTGCAGGTGTAAGGTACTTAAGAAAAGATACTGAAAATTTTGGAGCGTTAAATAATGTAAGAGTTACTGAAGATGATAATCAGCATAATGTAATAACCAATATAAAACTGGTGGAAAAATTACTTGACAAATATTTTAATGAGGAACCGCCTCTTGAATTTTTTCTGAATAAAGAAGATGAAAATTACGCTGATGAATATATTTCTCATTTAACTATTAAAGGCCGAAGCCTTATTGTTGGCTTTCATCCCGGTTCTGCTGTATTAAAAAATCATGAAAAGAGAAGGTGGGAGCCGGAAAAATTTGCTGAGCTTGGCAGGCGATTAATTGAAAAGAACAACGCCGCAATCTTAATTTTTGGCGGACCTGAAGAAAAGGAATTGAAAGAAGGGATAAGAGAAAAAATAAATTCTTCTTATGCTGTTTCTGTTGAAGCCGGTAACCTGGCGCAGAGCGCAGCTATTATGAAAAGGTGCAGTATATTTGTATCTAATGATTCAAGCCTGATGCATGTTGCATCTGCAATGCAGTTAAAAGTTATTGCTATTATTGGTCCAACCAACCCTGCCTATATACATCCCTGGAAAACCGGGCATAAAATTGTAACGCTTAACCTTGAGTGTGCCCCCTGTTTTATATATTCTCCGCGCCCGCTAATATGCTTCAGGGATGATATTAAGTTTAAATGTATAAAAGAATTAAACGTTGATATGGTTTATAACACTGTTTTAAACATACTTATCTAAAATGCAGTAATTCTTATTCCAATATTTATATTATTCTATTAAGGGATGCAGATTGTCTAAATCTAATATTACAATTTTAGAGGGGGAATTTACTATTCACCGGTTTGCTGTTTCGCAAAAAATTCCGGAAGAAATTCTGAACAGCAGTTTTTTCTGGGCGGGTAAAACTGATGAGGAGTTATCAGTCGTTTGCAGATCAGAAATACGGGTAGACAGTCCGGTTAGTGACAGCAACTGGTCTGCAATAAAAGTAATAGGGCCTATGGATTTAACCATTGTTGGTGTACTTGCCGGCATTACCGGTGTTTTATCTGCTAAAAAAATTAGTATTTTTGCATTATCAACTTATGATACTGATTATATACTTGTTAAAAAACAAAAGCTAAGTGAAGCAATAGAAGCTTTGATATCAGAAGGGTATAAAGCAGTATAATAAACAAGGTATAAAATGGACAGGAATGAATTAAAAAAACAATATAAACGGACAATAAAGCCAATGGGGATATTCCAGATTAAAAATATCAGGAATGGGAAAATATTAATAGGTAAAAGTAAAGACCTTGATGCAGTATTCAACAAACAAATATTTGAACTTGAGATGGGTGCTCATAAAAATGAACAACTGCAGAAAGACTGGAAAGAATTTGGAGCTGATAGTTTCACATTTGAGATTATCGACAGGCTTGAACCGAAAGAGGATCCCGAATATAAATATGATGATGATTTGAAAACACTTAAAGAACTCTGGTTTGAAAAACTTCAGCCGTATGATGAAAAAGGGTATAATAAAAAGAACGAGCTGAATTATAAATCATATACCTAGTATTTACCATCCGCATAAAAACTATTTTTTCTAACTGCTAAAATCGGTAGATTCCGTCAATAATTATTAACAGCGGGAGAAGAAAGTGCTGCCTTACTTTGAACAACAGTTCGATTTATCAAATAAACGTTTTGTTTCCGCTTGTGATGAGCTCCCTCTATGGTCGTCATATTTCGGAAGTACACTTCTCGATAAAATTATATTTAAACCTAATATTAATATCCTTGATATCGGCAGCGGCACGGGATTTCCGCTGATTGAGATAGCACAGCGGTTCGGCAATACTTGTTTTGCTTATGGTATTGATCCCTGGTCCAGGGCTGTTGAGCGTGCAAATATGAAAATCAAAGAGATGCACCTAACCAATATAAAATTTATTGAGGGCAAAGCAGAGGAGCTTCCGTTTGACAATGATTTTTTTGACCTTGTTATTTCCAATAACGGCATAAATAATGTTGCTGATCCTGTTACGGTCTTAAAAGAATGTAACCGTGTAAGTAAAAAGGATGCACAGTTTATTTTTACTGTTAATCTCCCTGAAACCATGCATGAGTTTTATATGGTTTTTGAAGAAGTACTTAAAGATAATCTTCTGTATGATGAAATAACGAAATTAAAAGAACATATTCTTGCAAAAAGAAAACCGATTGAAACAAACATTAATATGATTAAGGAAAGCGGTTTTAAACTATCTGATATAATTACTGATAAATTTTATATGAAATTTATTAACGGCACGGCAATGCTTAATTATCATTTTATAAAATATGCATTCCTTGAAAGCTGGAAAAATATTGTTCCGGAAAAACAGTGCGGGGATATTTTTATTCAGATTGAAGAAAAACTAAACAAAATTGCATTCAGGGGAAAAGAAATTTGCCTTACTATTCCATATGCTTGTTTTGACTGCCGGAAAGAATAAATAAATGTGTAATATTTGGTGATTTGTCTATCTTAAAATCCTATTTGATAAAATATCATTTATATTTCTTCTTCCATCCAATACTGAATGAATATATACTATTTTGTCCCTTATTTCGTATAAAATTCTATAAGGTTTGTAAAATATCTCCAGATATTTTTTTATGCCTAATCCTCTTAACTCATTTGGCAGATGGCCTCTTTCCGGAAATTCTTCCAGGCTGGACAAAGAGTCTTCAATGCTATCCAAAAGTTTATTTGCATCTTCAAATGAATCATTAAGAGAAACATATTCGAAGATTTCTCCAAGATCCCGTTTAGCCATTGAGTCGATTACAACCTTATACTTCATTTCTTTTTGTTCAATTCTTTACGGAGCTCATTAAAAGTTCCTTTAATTCCCTTTGCATTAGGGTCTGCGTCATTCGTCATTGCCAGGAGTTTTAGCATTGCGAGGGTTTCCTGGTTTTTTTCATACAACTTGATATCTTGTACAACAACTTTTGCTTCACCATTTTGAGTAATAAAGTAAGTTCTTTGGTTTTTATTAATTTCATCTATTAAATCAGCGGCATTAGCTTTTAAATAACTAATTGATTTTATCGATTCGCTTAGTTTCATACCGGTCCTTTTTTAGTCTAAATATAGACCATTTAATTATCTAAATCAAGAAGGAATTCCATATTACAAATAAATTAATCAGCAGGAATTATAATCATTTACACCTTTCCGGAAAATTCAAGCAAGCTCTCGGGATAGAAATATTTTGTGCAGGTTGATGGATTTTTAACCAACACTTTATAAATTGTAATAACTTAATTTTTATGACTACAGAAACAATAACATATTACGCTAAACGTGCCTTGGAGTATGAAAAGATTTACTCTAAACCTGAGCGGCAGGATGAGCTTGGAAAACTAAAAGTATTCCTGCAGGATGAATTCAGGGGAGGGGCGGTTTATGAGGCTGCATGCGGTACGGGTTACTGGACCCAATATATTGCTAAAGCTGCAAAATCTGTTCATGCCTGTGATATTAATGAAGAAGTTTTAACGATAGCAAAAGCAAAACAGATAGAAAATCCCAATGTAGTTTTCCATAATGAGGATATATTAAGAAAATATAATGAAACAAGATTTGATTCACTATTCGGCGGCTTCATATGGTCTCATATTCCATTGGAGAACATTCATGACTTTCTTGATTCAGTAGAATCCCGGGTGCGGTTTGGTGGAAAGATTATTTTGATTGATAATAGTTATGTGGAAGGAAGCAGTACACCTATATCAGCTAAGGATAAACAGGGGAATACCTACCAGCGAAGAAAATTAGATAACGGCCTGGAATACCAGGTAATTAAAAACTTTCCTTCGGAACAATTTATAAAAGAAACAATTACTGATCATTGTATAAAATTCGAGTATATCAGTTGGAAATATTTCTGGATTTTAAAGTACTATAAGTAGTTCTTATACCTGATTTCAACTGTCTTCAAGCCACACCAACAACCTACTGTATGAATCCAACGATACTGTCTTCTTTAATTAGTTCTTTTATTTCACTGAATGGGATATAAACCTCTGGTGCTCCTAATACATATGGACCGATTTCATAAGCATTAAATAAAAACAGGATACCTGCTTTTGTTAGTGTAAAGTTTTCATTAAGCTGAAATCCGTTTTCAAACCAGAAACCGGCTGAATCCAGCGGCTCATCTGCTTCAAGCTGAAAATATTCACGGAATTTTAGTTCGCCTGTCTTGTTAAGTATTTCATTATATCCATGCTTAAAAATATCATCAAGCTGCAGCAGCTTGCCGCTGTTCAGGTCAAAGTTCAAAAATTCTATAAAAGTGTTTGGATGAGCACCACCCAGAAATGAATAATCAATTTTCTTAAGTGAAAGGAGATAGTCTGAGTTATATAAAATTTTGGTTATACAATTATATTCATACCTGGGTATATAGTCCGTATAATTTACAGAATCTGAAACAACAGTGGTAATATAGGTATTAATAAAATCATCCATCAAATCATCGGTTGTAGTATAAGTTTTACTTTCATCAAAAGTGATACCCTGCAGAACTGCATTACTTAACCGGCTGTTTATACTATCCTGTATATCTGCTTTGATGTAATTTTTTATCTCAATATTTGTTATATCTATAGAAGCCTGACCATAGTTAGTGTAAGTGCGGCTGTAATGAAATATATCAGTACGAACACTCCCTTCCGGATACTTTTCATCTAAATAAAATGCCATCTTTTTACTGCCGTCAGGTTTTTCCCAAATACCTTCAATCCGGCTGTCTGTTATAAATCTACCTTTGAATATACCAGTGGTAACTGAGTTATAGTTCTCATCATAGCCTGCATCTTCTTCCAGGTAAATATTACCAATGTTATCCATTGAGCTTCTGATAAAATTTATTAATTCTCCCCTGTTATTGTAATAGTAATTTCCGGTCAGTGCCGAATCAATTCTGACAAGATTAAGTGTGATGTTATATTTATCATTAATCGTACCTTCAAATCTTTTATAAAAATTATCGGGGAGCGGTTGTGCAGGTGATAATAAGCTATTTAGAATGAACAGGAGAGTAAAAATTTTTTTCACAAAAATTCCTTTAAGGTAAAAAAAAGAGAGCGTTTGCGCTCTCTTCTTAATTAAATGCGAAATAGAATTATTCTACGTGAGCAATCCATTGGCCGCTTAAGCCGTATATTTTAGAATCTGCCCATGTAGATACTTTTATTGTAAAACCGTCTCTCGAAACAGATGATGCATCGACACTATACCTTACATTAGTATCTTTATCAGCATCCAGTTGAGTAACAGATAAAACAACAGTAGGTTTTATATCAAATGGCTTTGTAAAGCTTATTTCGATTGTAACAGACCTGTCACCTGAATTTTTATGGAGATTATAGCTTGCGGTTGCTGTATTAACCGCAAATTTGCCGCTCTGGACACCATCCTGTGCCAATGCAGTGGCAAATGTTAAACATAAAGTAACTAAAACAGTTGAAAGTAATTTGGACATTTTGTCCCCTCTTCATTTTGTGGTTATTTGCTGGTGTGAAATATACAGCTTATGAAACTATTGTTCAATATTTAAAGTATGTAAATGGTTAACAGGATTTAATTATTTGCAGAGGACATATTTTTATCCCTATTATTCAGCAAAAACCTGATAGCAAATAGAAAACAAAAATGGTTAATGTTTGTTCAGAATTCCGGATAGATTTGAGTTTTGCAATAACCGGAAATGGGAAAAAGATTATTCCTTAATGTATTGCGTAATTTTAATGGAATGAACTTATCTCAAATATTTACTTCTGATGTACACTCCGGGCACCTGGTTGCTTTAATAGAAATTTTTGAGAAACAGTATGGACACTCTTTTGTAATTGGTGATTCAGGCGGAATCTCAGCTTGTTGTTTCTTTAGTCTGTTTATTCCTTTT
>JAWOJF010000361.1:0-10997 GCA_046481785.1 Ignavibacteriaceae bacterium
CGCATGATGCCCGCGGGCGGGTCGGCGACCGACGAGGACGCCACGCGCGCGAGCGACCTGGCGCTGCTGGAGCCGCGGCTTCGGGCCATGCACGACGAGGGCCGCCTCGGCATCGCGCTCCGGCGCGGCAACGCGCTGGATGCCGTCCTTGCCGACGTGGCAACCCAGCGCGCTGACCTCCTGCTCGTCGGCAGTCGCAACGCCGAAGCCGGCCGGCGCGTGCTCGAACGCCGGCTGGCCATGACGGCGCCGTGCTCGGTGTGGGTCGTGCCGGAGCGGGCGCCCGTGTCGCTGGCCCGCATCCTGGTCCCTGTCGACTTCTCCGGGCGCTCGGGCGACGCTCTCGCCGTGGCAACGGCGATCGCAGCCGCCGCTGGATCGGCATCGTGTCACGCCGTACACGTCCGGTTCGACCCATCACGTGCCCTGCCTGAGGACGGCGACCACATCGCCGTGGGACGCGAACGCGAGGCCTTTGCGATCTTCTCGAATAATTTTTAATTTGTAATTTTTAATTATTCATGTATATCCACGCGCCCGTAGCTCAACTGGATAGAGCATCAGACTTCGGATCTGAGGGTTGAGGGTTCGAATCCTTCCGGGCGTACTATATTTTGAATACACTCTCCTTTGCCCGCAATTTTTATAATTCTGTACTCCGGTTCTATGTCACATTCTGCAATCACTCTGTGAGCATTGTCATTTATCATTTTTTACTATTTGTTCATTTTTGTACGAGCAAAAATATAACCAATCATGGATAATATGCATAATACAAAGAAAATTGAGATAGTGATGGAGTCAATATTTGACCATAATGTTACCGAACGGGAATTAGATTATCTTTTTGTGAAGTATAAAAACAAGGATGACTATCTCAGGAATACTAAAAATTACTCTAAATATGCAGATCTTTATTTGCTTTATAATTTTAGAGGTAATGGGATAAAGGCTAAGTACTACCTGGAAAAAGTTATCAACTCTAACTAAACCCTTTTATCATTCCATGAGGCACTCCTTTTAACGGAGGGAATGAATGAAGAAAATGATAAAAGTCATATTTTAGTCAAATTAGTTGCCCACCAGCAAGCCATCTGCATGGTTAACAAATCATATTCTTAAATAAGAGAATATCTTAATACTTTTTTCTATATATGATACATAAAACTGCTTCACCCTATAGCAGCAGCATGCGATTATTACTAAATCCCATTTAATATAGTTCTATAAACATGGAACGGAATTTGAAATTATACCTTATGATGACAAGGTAATTTCAGATTACCTTTGTTAAGGCGGAGAAATTTTTCAACTTAAATTTATTGCGTAATAACAATAAAGTATATATCGGTATAAAAAATATGTACCCGGAAATATATTTATATGACAGTAAATTTTATGTATTGTATATAAAAACATTGGAACTAAAGTGAACCCGGCTCCAAAACACGAAATAACACATATCGCTGTTATTGGTAAAAGAAATGCAGGCAAATCATCCCTTGTAAATTCAATGCTGGGGCATAAACTCTGTATTACAAGTGATGTTCCTGGAACTACTACTGACCAGGTAGGGAATGCAATGGAACTATTACCTTACGGCCTTGTTGTTCTTGTTGATACAGCCGGAATTGATGATGAAGACGATCTTGGTCAGAAAAGAATAAGTAAAACAATTAAAGTAATATCTTCTGCTGATTTTGCCATAGTAGTATTAAATGCTGCAGACAGCCTGTCCGGGGAAGAAAGACAATTATTGAAATATCTTAACAAGGTTTCTGTGCCGTATTTAATTGCTGTAAATAAGATTGAACTGGGAATTAACCCGGTTCTTTTATCAGAGCTTAAACTTCTGAACGTAATACATTTTGAAATATCGTGCAAAGAAAACGTAGGTATTGACAGACTTAAGGCAAAACTGATAAGAATGCTTCCATCAGAAGATAATCTTCCTTTGCCCGGCAATCTTATACACCAGGGAGATGTAGTTGTTCTGGCAGTGCCAATTGACCTTAGTACGCCCAATGGCGTATTAATTCTTCAACAGGTTCAGACAATAAGAGAAGTGCTTGATGATGATGCAGTTGTAATAATTACAAAGGATAAGGAATTAAAAGCCGCAATCTCAGCTTTAAAAAGCCCGCCCGATCTTGTTATTACCGACAGCAGGGCAATTATGATAGTTGCAGCAGATCTTCCTGAAGATATAAAGCTAACTACATTTTCAATTTTTATGGCTCACTACAATGGCGACCTTACCATGTTTGTAAACGGATTAAAGCGGGTTGAAGAACTTACTGATGGAGATAAGGTTTTAATTGCTGAAGCATGTACTCAACATCCACTACTGGATGATATAGGCAGAGTAAAAATACCCGTCTGGTTAAAAGAGCATACACATAAAGATCTTCAGTTTGAGGTTAGCAGCGGATTAGAGTTTCCTGAGAATTTATCCGAGTTTAAATTAATTGTTCATTGCGGCGGATGTATGCTTACCAGGAAAGCAATGCAGACGCGGTTAAAAGAAATTACAATTATCGATATACCGGTAGTAAACTACGGTGTACTTATTTCCTATATGCATAAAATTGTTCCGCGTGTTTTGCTTCCTTTTGATGAAGCACTTTCTGCATGGGCAAACGCTCATCCCGGTTTTAACAATTAAAACCAAACAATAACTCTTTGTTTTGCCTCATTATCTATCCATTATTATGCTTTTAAGGGATTGAAATATTAAACAGAAAAATCTGCAAATGTTGATAAATGTAACATTTATTTGACCTTTCCCAATTATTTCATAATCAACACGCTTTTCTCTTTTGAGAAGAAAAATCTTATAAATAAGAAAAAAATACGGTTTTTTATTTGCATTGTTACAATTTCATCATTAAACGATTAAAATTTTCACCTTAAATATGGCATTTAATATGAGTAATTATAGATGTATTTGAATTAAAAGGGGAATAGAATGAATCCTGATATATTTGCTAATTACTCACCAAAAGACAAGAGCAGTTTAATCCCTTTATTGCAGGATGTACAAACTAAATTTGGATATTTGCCCGAGCAGGAACTGCAGCAAGTAGCCGATTTTGTTGGAATTCCACTGAGCAGGGTATATGGTGTTGCTACATTTTATAACCAGTTCAGATTAACAGCACAGGGTGAGAATATAATAAGAGTTTGCAGGGGAACTGCCTGCCATGTAAAAAACTCGGCTAATATTCTTTTTGCAATTGAAACCGCTCTTAAAATTAAAGCCGGTGAAACAACACGCGATAAAAAATATTCAATAGAATTAGTTAACTGCATAGGCGCATGTAGTATAGCTCCGGTTATTACTATAAATGATGATTATTTCGGAAGACTTACGGTTAAAGAGATACCGGCTATCCTTAAAAAGTATAGTAGTCCAAAATCAAAGCCTGCCGAAGCAGAGAAGGAAATAAATCCTGCATGAACACGTTCATAGAAAAATGCTGTGATGAATGCTGGCACAGTAAAGACAAACCATGTGATCTTTTTGTAAGATGCTGTACTGAAGGCCCGCTTTGCCACCACCATGAAGAATGTAAAGAAAAGCTCTTATCTTTAAATAAGAAGTTAAGATATGAAGAACATGATGTTCCGGTAATTTTTATTGGCATGGGTACCTGCGGTCTTGCAGCAGGTGCAAAAAAGGTTGAAGAAGCTATTCTGGCTGAACTAAAAAAACTTAGTATTAAAGCCCGGGTTGAACAAACCGGCTGTATTGGCTATTGTGCCAGGGAAGTTATAGTAGATATAAAACTGCCCGGGCAGCCGAGGGTATCCTATTGTGAAATTACTCCTAAGTTTGTACCCAAGCTTATTTCTAAAACAATAGTAGAGAAGGATATATTTAAAGAAAAACTTCTCGGTGCTCACGCAGCAGGAATACCTGATATTCAGCTTCTTAATGATGACCCGTTCTTTAAATATCAGTATAAAATTGTACTTGAGAACTGCGGAGTGATAAACCCAGTATCAATTGATGCATATATAGCCAATGGCGGATTCCAGGCGCTTGATAAAGTACTCCGCCACATGAAACCCGAGGAAGTGGTAAAAGAAACTTTAGAAAGCGGACTAAGAGGCAGAGGCGGCGCAGGATTTCCCACCGGCAAAAAATGGGATCTTGCATTAAAACAAAAAGCCGATCAGAAGTACCTGGTTTGTAATGCTGACGAAGGCGATCCGGGTGCTTTTATGGACAGATCTGTTCTGGAAAGTGACCCTTACAGAATTGTAGAAGGTATGTTAATTGCTGCTTATGCCATAGGTGCATCCAAAGGATATATTTATTGCCGTGCAGAATATCCCCTGGCAATTGAAAGACTTCAAAATTCCATTAAACATTGTTCAGAATATGGATTGCTTGGTGATAATATTCTAAACAGTGATTTCAGCTTTGAGCTTAAAATTAAAAAAGGGGCCGGTGCTTTTGTATGCGGTGAGGAGACAGCTTTGCTGGCTTCAATAGAAGGCAAAAGGGGAATGCCTCGTCCGCGTCCACCGTTCCCAAGTATATCCGGGCTATTTGGCAAGCCGACTGTAATTAATAATGTTGAAACATTTGCTAATGTTGCTGCGGTGCTTAAAAAAGGTGCAGCATGGTTTTCTTCTATAGGTACTGAGTCCAGTAAAGGCACAAAGGTTTTTTCACTTAGCGGTAAAATTAAAAATACCGGCCTGGTTGAAATTCCGATGGGAAGCACCCTTGAAGATGTAGTGTTCAAGATTGGCGGCGGTATACCCGATGGGAAAAAATTTAAAGCTGTTCAGATAGGCGGCCCTTCAGGCGGATGCCTTCCGGAAAGCGTTATCAGCACACTGGTAGATTATGAATCTCTGAAGAGTGTAGGCGCTATGATGGGCTCCGGCGGTTTTGTTGTAATGGATGAAGATACCTGTATGGTAGATGTTGCAAGATATTTTTTAACGTTTATTCAGAGCGAATCCTGCGGTAAATGCGTTCCCTGCAGGGAAGGAACTAAACGTATGCTTGAGATTATCGAGCGGGTTCCTTCAAGTTATAAAAACAATAAAAGCAAAGATGATCAACTACTTAGATTTAAGGGTATTATTCATCTTAAAAGGCTTGCAGATGTAATTCGCGATACTTCTTTATGCGGGCTTGGACAATCTGCTCCTAATCCTGTTATATCCGGATTAAGATACTTCAGGCATGAATATGAAGAACATTTATACGAAAGAAAATGCAGCGCCGGTGTATGTAAAGAACTGTTAACATTTTCTATTGATAACGGTGTTTGTACAGGGTGCGGTGTATGTATAAGGAAGTGCTCGGCAGAAGCCATTATAGGCGAAAAAGGGCAGGCTCATTACATTATTGATGATAAATGTATTAAATGCGGTATGTGTTATGACTCCTGCCGCTTCAACGCAATTACTATTAATTGATTTAAAATTCCGAAGAAAAAGAAAAATGGTACAACTAACAATAAATAATATAAAAGTTAATGCAGAAGATGGAATGACTATACTTGAGGCGGCTAAATCTGTCGGTATACAAATTCCTACTTTATGTCATCTTAAAAATTTAAATCCATCCGGTGCATGCAGAATATGCTCAGTGGAAGTTGAAGGCCAAAGGGGTTTAATACCTTCCTGTGCTTATCCTGTTTTTGACGGGATGGTTGTAGAAACAAATTCTACAAGAGTGCGACGCGCCAGAAAAACAATTGTTGAACTGCTTATTGAAAATCATCCGCAGGATTGCCTTGTATGCGTAAGGAACAAAAACTGCGAACTGCAGGATCTTGCCGAACAATATGGAACAAGGGAACACCGGTATATAGGTGAAACCAAAAAACATGCTATTGATGTATCGAGTTCCTCTATGGAAAGAGACCCCGCAAAATGTATTCTTTGCGGAAGGTGTGTAAGAGTATGCCACGAAGTTCAGAAAATCGGGGCTATCGATTTTTCCAACAGGGGTTTTACAAGCATTGTTACAACTCCTTACAACAAAGGATTAAATGTAAGCGATTGTATTCTTTGTGGTCAGTGTATTTTGGTCTGTCCAACCGCTGCTTTAAGAGAAAAAAGTTCATTAAAAGAAGTAGCCAATGCCATAAATAATAAAAAATATGTTGTTGTTCAGGTAGCGCCTGCCGTAAGGATTACACTGGGTGAAGAGTATAACATGCCTACAGGTAGTGATGTTTCAGGGCAGCTTGTAACCGGTTTAAGAAGGCTCGGCTTCAAAAAAGTATTTGATACAAATTTCAGCGCCGACCTTACAATAATGGAAGAGGCTGCTGAACTGGTAAACAGGATCAAAAACAAAAAACCTCTTCCTATGTTTACAAGCTGCTGCCCGGGATGGATAAAATATGCTGAGACAAATGCACCTGAAATTATTCCAAATATTTCATCGTGCAAATCTCCTCATGAGATGCAGGGTGCCGTTCTTAAAACATACTATGCAACAAAAATGGGAATAAACCCTGATGATGTTTTTGTAGTATCAATTATGCCCTGTACTGTAAAAAAATATGAATCAGACAGAAATGAGTTATCAGAAGAAACACTGCCTGATGTGGATGCTGTTCTAACAACACGCGAGCTTGTAAGATTTTTTAAACTTGCAGGAATTGATTTTGAAAGCCTTCCTGAGAGCAATTTTGATAATCCTCTTGGGGAATCAACAGGAGCAGCCGCTATTTTCGGCGCAACGGGCGGCGTTATGGAAGCAGCTTTAAGAACTGCTTATTTTGCTATTACGGGTAAAGAACTTGAAAAGCTTGAATTTGATGAGATAAGGGGATTAGACGGTATTAAAGAGGCAACAATAAATATTGACGGGCTTAGTATAAATGTGGCAGTTGTTAACGGTATTGGAAATATAGCCCCTGTTATTGAAGATATTAAAAACGGGAACTCTAAATATCACTTCATTGAAGTAATGGCGTGCCCCGGGGGATGTATTAATGGCGGCGGTCAGCCAATAAATCAAAAACCCGAAAAGATTATGAAAAGAATGAAAGCGCTTTACCAGATTGATAATACTAAGGCCGCCAGGAGGTCTCATGAAAATAAATCTGTACAGCAGCTTTATAAAGAGTTTTTTATAGAGCCAAATTCGCATAAGGCGCATGATATTCTGCATACGGAATATTTTGACAGAAAAAGAAAAAATTAGTGACATAAATGAACATTGGTATTGTAAGCACTATACAGGATAAATGTAAAAAGTGCTATTCATGTATTCGTGAGTGTCCTGCGGCTGCAATAAAAGTAGTAAACGGACAAGCTGCAGTTATACAGGAAAGATGTATAGCATGCGGGCATTGTATTAAAGTTTGTTCGCAGCATGGAAAAAGAGTTTTAAGCGATATTGAAAAAGTAATACAGGAAATTCTTCCTGCAAAAAAATCAGTAGCTATTATTGCTCCTTCTTTCCCGGCATCCTTCCCTGATGTTTATTTAAAACTTCCCGGTGCTTTAAAACAGCTTGGATTTAGTTCAGTGGTTGAAACTGCCTTTGGTGCAGACTTAATCAGCCCCTTGTATGTTGAAGAATTGCAAAAGGAAAATGGAAAGACAATAATAAGCTCTGCTTGTCCTGCCGTTGTAAATTATATAGAAATGTATCACAAAGAACTTGTCCCTAACCTGGCAAAAATAGTATCTCCTATGATTGCAATAGGGAAGTACCTGAAAGAAAACCTTGGCAATGATACCAAAATAGTTTTTATCGGCCCGTGTGTTGCAAAAAAGAAGGAAATTACCGATCCGGAAAATGCAAAAGTTATTGAAGCTGTTTTAACTTTTAATGAGCTTAAGAAATTATTTAGTATATATAATGTTAACTTACCTGAAGTTGAAGAATCAGATTTTGATCCTCCCCATGCTTACCTTGGAAAATCTTATTCACTTGCAGGCGGCTTGCTTAAAACCGCAAAAATTCCGGGTGATATTCTTGAACAGGAAGTTATTGTTGTAGATGGTAAACAGAAAGTAATTGATATAATAGATGAAATTGCTAACAACCAGATAAATGCGAAGTTTATTGATATATTGTTTTGTGAAGGATGTATCAGCGGCCCTGCAATAGATTCTGACTTAAACTATTACTCCCGCAGGGAAAAGATAATTTCTTATATACATGAAAAGCTGCATACCACAGACAGGCAGTTATGGAAAAGTAATATTTATAACAGCCGGAATCTTAATCTTAGAAAAGAGTTTTCTGCTAAAAACCAGAGGAGACCTTATCCTTCAGAAGAGCGGATAAGGAAAATATTAGCTGAAACCAACAAGTATACACCAGAGGATGAGCTTAACTGCGGGGCTTGCGGTTATAGTACATGCAGGGAGTATGCCGTGGCAATAGCAAAAGATCTTGCAGAAAAAGAAATGTGCCTTCCTTACCTGGTTGATAAATTAGCAAAAGCTTATGATGACCTGAAGGAAACACAGGAACAACTGCAGTCTGTTGAAAAGCTTGCTTCAATAGGTCAGCTTGCTGCGGGAGTAGCACATGAAATAAATAATCCGTTAGGAACGATATTGCTTTATTCTTCAATGCTAAAAACTGATCTGGAAAAAAGTATTGAGGATGTTCAGAAAGTAGAAGATTTATCCTTAATAATAGAAGAAGCAAACCGGTGCAAAAATATAGTTTCAAATCTTTTGAATTTCGCACGGCAGGGAAGACTGAAGATAGATACTATTAATATGTGTGACATGCTTTCGGTAATTATAAAAACACTTAAAAAAAATCCGGCATACCGCAGCATAATTATTAAATCCGATAAACAGACTGATAATTGTGTTATTGAGGCGGATGAAGACCAGTTAAAACAGGTTTTTCTAAACCTGATTAATAATGCATTTGAAGCAATGGAAGAATCAAAAGAAAAGGTTCTGGAACTTAAGATGGTATCCGAAGGTGATTACCTTGTAACTGAAGTTAAAGATTCAGGTACAGGCATTGTCAGGGAAAATTTCAGTAAAATATTTACCCCGTTCTTTACAACAAAAAAAATAGGGAAGGGAACGGGACTTGGCCTTGCTATTTCTTACGGTATTATTAAAATGCATAAGGGCTATATATCTTTTCAGAGCGAAGAAGGTAAAGGAACATCCTTTAAAGTAAAAATTCCTAAAAAAATTGATATTCAAAACATTAACATGAATTAGGTAAAAAAAATGCCATCAGGTAAAAAGAAAATACTTATTGTAGATGATGATATAGATCTTCTTGAACAGGAGAAAATTGCGCTTGAATCAAGAGGCTACCAGGTTATTACTGCCGAAACAACCGATGAAGCATGGAGTTATTTCAAAAGTGAAAAGCCCGATGCAGCCGTAATTGATTTAATGATGGAAGAACATGATTCAGGCTTTATACTCAGCTACAAAATAAAAAAAGACCCTCACGGTCAAAATATTCCTGTTTTTATTTTAACTTCTGCTACATATGTAACCGGTTATAAGTTCGGTGCAACAACCGAAGAAGAACGTGACTGGATAAAGTGTGATGAGATTATGAATAAACCGGTGCAGATAGACCAGTTAATCCAAAAACTTGAATTTTATTTTTCCGGGAAAGAGGTGTAGTGCCCGGCTGAAGGCAGCATTGTTCCAGAAGACAGGTATGTTTAGTAATTAAGATTATGCAATGGGCTTGTGATAATTAGGGCTTTATGAATTCTAAGGATAGGTTTTCGTTTAGAATGTAAAATATCTTTGACTATGGAAAACAATCAAGTGAAAATATTAATTGTAGATGATGAAAAGGGACTCCGTCTTGGTACCAAGCGTCTTCTCGAAAGGGAAGGCTACACTGTTACTGCAGCCGAGAATGGTACCGAAGGAATACAATACGGTACATCAGAAGAGTATGATATTGCAATAATCGATTTAAAAATGCCTGATATTGATGGTATGGCTGTTCTAAAAGAGATCAGGACTAAATTTCCAAACACTGTATGTTTTATTGCCACAGCCTATGCAAGTTACGATACAGCAATTGAATCTACCAAACTAGGCGCTTTCAGTTACATTCCAAAACCCTTCACTCCTGAAGAACTTCTTAATAACATACACAAAGGCTATGAGAACCGCCGGTTAATGATTGAAAAACAAAACTGGCTGAGGGAAAGGGAAGCAAGGCTTCTTGAAGTAGCATTCGAAAAAACAAGAATTAATACTATCGTAAATTCCATTTCTGATGGAATACTGGTAGTAAACAGCGCCGGGCAGACAGTTCTTTATAATCCAAGCGCTTTAATTTATCTGGGCCTTGATGAAATTAAAATTGAAGAAAACATTACCGATAAACTGCATCCCGAAATATCCCATATTATTAAAAAATTTCTTGATGAAGGGAAATATGTTAAGGAAAGTTATTCTACCCAGATTGCCATAAAACCTGATGATGAGCTTTTTATTGAGGCTACCTCTTCACCGGTTCCTCATCCCGATGGTTCCCTTGCAGGTGTAGTAGTGGTATTAAAAAACATTACTGAACTAAAAAAGATAGAGCATATCAAAAATCAGTTTGTATCAATGGTATCTCATGAGCTTAAGGCACCGATAGCCGCAGTATATGGATTCCTTAAGATACTGTCGGATCCTCATATACAGGTTACCCCCGAACAGCAAAAATCATTTATCGAAAGATCAGAATTACGGCTTGATTCACTGCTTAAAATGGTAAATGACCTGCTTGATATTTCACGGATAGAGATGAAAACTCTGCACAGGGAGATAAAGGAAATTGATCTGGCTGAAATAATTAATAATATAATTGAGATGTTCCAGGTTGATATTAATAATAAGAATCTTAGGGTAAACACAAATTACGGCAGCCAGGTTCAGCCTGTATCTGCCGATTATAATGAAATAACACGGTTGTTTACAAATCTTATAAGCAATGCAATTAAATATAATATCGAAAATGGTGAAATAAATATTAGTATCAATACATCTGATATTTATTTAAT
>JAWOJF010000368.1:0-2918 GCA_046481785.1 Ignavibacteriaceae bacterium
AGGCCTCCCCTGGCAGGCTGGCCTGCCCTGGCAGGCAGGCCTGCCCTCGGCAGGCAGGCCTGCCCTCGGCAGGCAGGCCTGCCCTCGGCAGGCAGGCCTGCCCTCGGCAGGCAGGCCTGCTCTTAAACTTGAACTTGCTCTTGCTATACTCTAAGTGTCCTGAGCTTCAACCAAATATATTGCATCCTCACCGTCAATTTCTTTCATCTTCACCCTTACTTCTTCAAAAGGAGAGGTAGGAATATTTTTTCCTACATAATCTGCACGGATAGGAAGTTCGCGGTGTCCCCTGTCAACAAGTACAACCAGTTGGATTGATGAAGGCCTGCCGAAGTCCATTAACACATTTAAAGCCGAGCGGACAGTCCGCCCTGTATAAAGTACATCATCCACAAGGATTATAGCTCTTTCATTTATATCAAAAGTAAAATTTGATACTGAAACTTCAGGCTGCTTTAACCGGGTACGGAAATCATCCCTGTAAAGGGTAACATCAAGAACTCCCAGAGGAAGTTCTATATTCTCAATCTCTTTTATTTTTTCGAAAATCCTTTTAGCAAGATACTCTCCGCGTGTTCTCATACCCATAAGAACAAGATTTTTACTACCTTTGTTTTGTTCAAGAATTTCGTGAGATATTCTTGTTACAATCCTTTGAAGCCCGGCTTCGTCTACTAATTTTGCTTTTACGTCCATATACAAAAAATCCTCTTTGGAATAAATCCTCAGAGGTTCTCTATTAAATTCGTTATTATTTTTTTCATATCCTTATCCATCTCTCCGGATAGATTTAAAGGTTGTTATTTTTTTGCCTCACTAACATAAATTAAATTGGGATAAAAGTAAAGAGGGAGTGAAGGATGAAAAGATAAAAGATGAAAATATTCAAAGATTCAAGGATGAAAAAAATCAAAAATATTAAAAATCAGAGATGCAACCCTGAATAGCGGGATATAATTAGATTTATAAAATTCATCTATCCTGCATTTGGGCGGCCATACCTGTCTTCGCGAAGACGCTTCGATACAGGCAGGCTGGTCGCCCTGCAATTTTCATATAATCTCACGCAGGTATCTTTCTGCTACAACCTCTCTCAAACAGGTGTAAAAAACTCAAGTTTTTTTACAACCTAATTTTTCTGACAGCACTTCCGCAAACCTAAACATTAAGCTGGGTCGCTCCCTTGTTTCTGGCTATGGAATTATCAATGCTCCATATGCCCGGTCCGTAAGCTGAAATAAAAAGAAATATAAAACAGTAGAGAGCCGCTAATTCACCGCCATTTAAAAGCGGAAGTAAACCTGCAGCAGGAACATGAATAATCCAGAAAGCATAAGCCATTTCACCACTGGCTATAAAAGCTGTCCAGCGGGTAAGCAAACCTATCATTATCATAATGCCGCCGAAAAATTCAATTGCTCCTGCAGTATAAAATAACAGTCCGCCGCCGCCCTCCATTGGGGGAACCCCAAAAAGTTTCTGAGAGCCATGCCATAAAAACAGGAACCCTGCCATTATGCGGAAAATTGCATACACCTGTTTTTCATATTTTGCCATAAACATATCTGTCTCCATAAATGTTAAAGTATTCATCCTGATGATAAGTTTAATTAATAGCAGCAATTAAATATGTGAGGTATCCGGCAAAATATTTGTAGAAGTAAGGGGGTGCACAAATGGCAGGCAGCGGTATAGCCTACCCAAAGTGTAGAGCAGCAATTAGGGAATTATGCTCTCTTCAATATCACGGGCGAGTATCCAAATCTCTTTTTAAATGCCGCAGAAAAATGATGCGGCTGGCTGTATCCGAGAATAACTGAAATCTCCGCAATTGTTTTCTCTCTATCAAGTAACAACTGTTTTGCATAATCCATTTTTAATTCATTAAGATAACTGAATACGGTTTTTCCGAATAATTCTTTAAAGCCTTTTTTTAATTTAAAATCATTCAGCCCTATCTTCCGGCATAATTCAAGAAGGGTAAACTCACTAAGAATATTATTTTCAATAAATATTTTGGCTTCAAAAAGCCTGTCAATGTCTTCTTTTTTAAAATTAGTTTTTTTATTATAATTACTATTTCCAGCCAGTTCTACCTGCAGCATAAAAAGTTCTATTATCTTAGATTCTACATATAGCCTCTTCATAAACCCGGTTCTTGGATTATTTTTTATATCATGAATGACGGCCTTCATTTGGGGAGTTATTAACAAATGCCTTTCAGATAACTGAACATATTCTTTCCCTTTTTCCACGCCTTCGGCTATTTTATCAAGCTGTGCACAATTTCCATTTATCAGTCTGCTAAAAAACTTTTCAGAAAGCTGAATACCGAAATTTTGAAGTTTGTTTCCCTCAAGATGATATTTTCCTTTTGAGTATGACCTTAAAAATATATTATTCTCGTTATACTTTATCTGGCTCATTACTTTATTGCCCGGATATGTAACTACATTATTGCCGGACAACAGGAAATACATTTGTACAATGGGGGATAAAACTTCAGCTTCAATTACCCGTGTTCTGTGAATGAAAAAATCACCATAAAATATATGAGCGCCTTCAATATAAATTTCATTAAAAGATCCTTTTGAAGATTCATCATCAAACAGAATGCTTCTCTCCTGCAAACCGGTTTCTTTTTTATCATATACTGAAACTAACTGTTCGCTGTCCCGCGAATCTGTTTTTGTTACTTCATAAAGGGGTTTTTTAGGTGAAATAAGGACATTATCATTTCTTTTGTTGGTGAACTGATCTTTATACTTTAACAGTATCTCTCCATCTTTTCTGTTTTTTATCATAACTTCCTTTAATATTTATTTCCCAAAACCTCCCCGTTAAATAATTTAAATTTAATCCGTTTAAAGTTTTTTTAAATCCGTTTTTCGTTTGTAGTCAGGTAAAAGTGGTTATTA
>JAWOJF010000067.1:0-6432 GCA_046481785.1 Ignavibacteriaceae bacterium
CTTCAAATAACGTTGCTATTTCCTGTCCAAGTGAATTAAAAACTTTTAAAGATACATAACTGTTGGAAGGTACTGAGTATTTAATACGGGTAACAGGGTTAAACGGATTCGGATAGTTTTGCTGTAATGCGAAAATTTTAGGAGCGGAATTATAATCTTCTACATCCGTAGTAATTTTAACAAGTCCCGCAACAGCAGTACTTAAAGAACTATTTGCCTCAGTTAAAGATGCAGCAGCGGAAACTGATGAAGAATAATTCTGGTTCATAGAACTTTGTGCCAATTCCACCGCTGCGGCAAATGTATTCCATGATTCTGCAGTATATTCAGTTTCGTTTAAAGTGTCGGCATATGCAATCAGCGAATCGAGCTGGTTATAGTTTACTCCTACATCCACAACTGCAAAGAATGCGGGTTTGGTTTTATTAAATCTATCCCATAATGAAGAAGCAGTTTGACTTCTAAATGTCCACTCGTCATTTAATCCGTCTTTTGCTACAGTAATTACTTTTCCACGCCCGGAAAAGTAACTTCTTTCAAGAAAACATTTAAATAACTGCGCATACTGGTTAGCCTGCAGTTCAAGCTGTTGGGCAGAAGGACTTGTTGTATTAAGCTGAACATCAAATTCAGTTACAGCTATTTCATCACATATAGGATCAAATTTATTATAAGAAGCTATCCACTCTCCGGCAGTAGGATAATCATTCCATGCATTATGTTCCTGCATCCCAATACCGTCAAGAAATCCAGCCTGGTAGATAGGAGTACAAAGTCTTACAATGCCGTCTGCCTTAGCCGGATCATGTGTATTGTAATCATTGTAATAAAGTTTAATCTGGGTTTCACCATATTCTTCTGTGTATTTCCGGGTATATTCAAATGCTTTCATAATATAGCTCATATCACCATAAACAGTATACCATTCATTGCCGTTAGTACGATCAGTGCCTGAACCGTCGTTTATTGCTTCATTAACAACATCCATAGCACTTAATAAACCGGGCCAATCTTCATGCAGAATCCTTATTACTTCTTTAATATAGTTTTCCATCCTCTGGTTCATTAATTCCGGGGTTAAGTATTCTGCCTGGGCGTTATAACCTGTACGGAAAAAACCTGTGCCCGGCGTTTGACTATGCCAGACCAATGTATGTCCGCGGAAAGTAAAACCCTGGCGTTCTGCCCAGTCTAACTGTGCTATCAGATTTCCATTAAATCTTACAACAGGATTAACATTAGCAGAATCTCTTTCAGCATCACTTGCTGCATTATTATATGCCGTAGTACTTGCATTCATATCAATTGTATATTGCGGTTTCATATTGTTGCCGGGAGACATACTGTTCATATGATACTTTATAAGATATCCGCCATTTGGAGCTAACGCAGTATTCGCTGCACCTGGTACAGGCGGATCATTCGGAAATTTAATATGCGGATATGATAAAAGGCATCCTATATAAAAGTCGTTTGCAAAAACATCTTTTAATGCCGGTACATTAGTTTCAATTGTATCAGATTGTGAATGTGCTGAAGAAGAAAAAATAAGTAGTAAAGTTATGATTACAAACTTTATATTTTTTTCTCTCATTATCATTATTTTCATAGTTCCTCACTTTTTGTATGTATGAATTTTATCCAGTTATTAGCAGCTTATTTATACGTTATCAGTTTATCCAATCAGAAGAACTAATTGAAAAATGATTTTTGGTAAATATGAGACAGGTAAAAACGAAAATGCCCGGGCTCCAAATAAAAGTAACCAGAAAACATTAATGCGGCCTTTCTCAATAGATTCAGTTGCTACTATTTTAAAAATTGAACCGTTTTAATACTATCAAAAACATTTCATAATATCAAGCCGATTATTATTCCTTTTTGATAAAAAAAAGACAAACTTCATCTATTTAGATGCCGGAGAATGGCAATAAGTATACCAAAACAGTTCTTTTTAACTGCAGTGTTAATAATAAAACAGCCTGTCCATAGTATGAACAGGCTGTTAATTATCTAAAGAAGCAAATTATATGCTTCTTAAATGCACATACTATTACTTAAGAAGCATTAACTTTTTAACGCTTACAAAGTCTCCTGCTTTAATTCTGTAGAAATAAACACCGGAAGCAAGATTAGAAGCATTAAAATTAACTTCATAGTAACCAGGGTTGTATGAACCTTTTACAAGTTCAGTAACCATGCTACCCAAAGCGTCATAAACTACAAGGCTAACATCACTGGTCTGTGGAACCGAGAAAGCTATTTTTGTAGTTGGGTTAAACGGATTTGGATAATTCTGTTCAAGTGCAAACTGATTAGGTATAAGACCTGGTTGTTTAACGCCTACAACATGTTCAGGAACATCGATAGCAGGACCAAGATCAACATTAACGTTAGTTAAGGTTAACCCGGTTGTTGTAGAGTTATTGATACCAAAGTTTATACTATTAAACATAGTAGATACCTGAGCTGAGTCTGTTACTATTCCACCGAATTCATAGCCGTCTTTATGGAAATAGTATCTGACTTCATTTGCACCATCCAGAGGAGTAATGGAAATATCAAAATGATAAGTTCCTGCTGAGCCTGCTGCGCCTGCAGGTCTCTGGGTATGATCACTAAGAACAATAGCACCTGCACTGTTTGTGCTTATCCAGTCACCACCAACAACTGCTCCTGCTGTACCGGCTACGCCGTTAAACTGCGGAACTACATTATTTGCATGATGAGGTAAGAATAAATAGCCGCTGCTATATGGAGAACCTGACCACTCATAACCAGCAGCAGTTGAATCAAGAGTACCGGCACTATCGCTATGGAAAACGCCAAAACGTAGTGAACCGAATGCTTCAAAACCGCCGCCTACAAATTCTATATCACCTGTAATAACAAGTGAGGTATCTGCTCTAAGTGCAACAGGACCGTCAAATTCACCGCGAATAGCTGAGTAGTTAGTAAGAGCGCTGCCGCTAACACTAACATCACCAATAAACTCACCGGCTTCAAGTGTCCATCCATTTATTCTGCCGCCTATAAAGCCCCAATCTGACACATAGAAAGACTGAAACGGTGCAACAGGAACTTCTATTGGCTCTCCAATATCAACCTGAACAGCCATTAAATTTAGCCCGGTTAATCCGGTTTCAGTTATATCGTTGCCACTATTTATTCCAAAGATAATTCCGTTAAAGCTTTCGGTTGCTCCGGCAGTATCTATTACTGTGCCGCCAAACCAATAACTGTCATCATCTTTAACAAAATACCATCTTACTTCGTTTGTTCCATCTCCTAACGGCTCTACTGAAATTGCCCAGTTATATATGCCTGCTGTCATGTCTGCTCTCGCAGGTGCCTGGTTAACAACTCCCATTGTTGAGGTTCCGCCGCTGAAAGAACTTAACCAACTGCCGCCATTTACTGACCAATGTGTACCGTTTCCGCCGTTTCCGCCTACCTGGTCATTTGTTCCACTGTGTGGACTGAACATGTAGCCAAAACCGGTTTCGTTACCAACTAAACTTGCTGAATCTGTACCGGCATTTATTTCTCTTGCCCATCTTGCAGAATCTGTATTTGCATACTGTAATGTTCCGGCTGAATCATGCCTGAATATTCCATAACGTATTGCACTCCAGCTTGTCGGATCTCCGCCTACAAATTCTAATTGGCCTGTAACTTTAATTGCTTGTCCTAAAGGTGGTGTTACATTTCCTCTGAATTCACCTCTTAAAGTAGCCCATGCACCTGCAGGTGTACTGCCGGTACCGCCCATGCCTGCATCACCAACTAGTGATAATGTATCTTTTATTATAGGCCAGCCATGCCTGTTGATTGATCCCCAGTCTTCAACGTAATATGACTGCCATGGTGCTGTAGGAACTTCTATGGGTTCACCTAATTCAGCATTAACATTCATTACATTAAGCCCGGTTAATCCGGTTTCAGTTATATCGTTGCCACTATTTATTCCAAAGATAATTCCGTTAAAGCTTTCGGTTGCTCCGGCAGTATCTGTTACTGTGCCGCCGAACCAATAACTGTCATCCTCTTTAACAAAATACCATCTTACTTCGTTTGTTCCGTCACCCAGAGGTTGAACAGAAATTGCCCAGTTATAGATTCCTGCTGTCATGTCTGCTCTAGCAGGTGCCTGATTAACAACTCCCATTGTTGAGGTTCCGCCGCTGAAAGTACTTATCCAGCTACCGCCGCCTACTGACCAATGTGTACCATTACCGCCATTTCCGCCTACCTGATCATTTGTTCCACTGTGCGGACTGAACATATAGCCAAAACCAGCTTCATAACCAACTAGGCTTGATGAATCTGTATCAGGATAAAGAGTTCTAAGGTATCTTGCTGAATCTGTACCGGCATTATATAATGTTCCGGCTGAATCATGCCTGAACAAACCATAACGAATTGCACTCCAGCTTGTTGGATCTCCACCTACAAACTCAAGCTGTCCTGTTACTACTACAGCACTTGAAACAGTAGCAGTTAAAGTAGGAAATTCACCTCTTAAAGTAGCCCATGCACCTGCAGGTGTACTGCCGGTACCGCCCATGCCTGCACTGCCAGGTTCGGTTGAAGGAATAATAGGCCAGCCGTACCTGTTTATAGCACCCCAGCTAGTAACTAAGGATGCAGGAGAGGAACCTGCTGAAAGGGTTACATCATCAGCATACCATACACTGGCACTATTATGAATTCCAAAGACAAGATATATGGTATCGGAAAATGCCGATGTGTTAGTTATATCAACTGTAATATCTTCCCATGCAGTTGAAACACCAGCGGTTCGATGCCAAAAGCCAATCAGTGCAGCATCATTATTAAACTGGCCTGTTGGTGTTGCGTCATGAGCTTCTACCCTGATATCTTTTTCGCCAACATCACCGGATTCAAAGTAAGCTTTGAATGTAAATGAAGTATAATCGGCCAATGTTGCTCCATCCGGCAGGACAAACATAAGATAAGGGGCTGCATTATAATTACCAATTGTATTTTTCATAACATTGTTGCCGCTTGTTACCGGGTCATCCACAACTTCGGCTACAACATCTGCGGCTCCCCAGCCAATACCATTGAAAGTATCTCCAATAGTACTGCTCTCAAAGTCCCAGGATAGTACCTGTGCCTGCAATGTAGTTACAGAAAGTAACATAAACACTGCAACAAGGTAAGAGAACGTATATAGAAATTTTTTCATAATCCTCTTTCTCCTTTAATTAATTAACATGAAGTAAAATTTTCTCCGTTGAAAATAGCTGATAAATATGAATATTCGAATAGAAATTAAGTTCAGCCAAACCAACCTTCTTAAAAGAACATGATGAATTCTTTCTTACCGGGTCACCTCCTTTTATCTTTAGAAAATAGTTCTGAGAGAATTCATCCTGTCCCGGCTATTTGCTTATTCAGCAGAATTAGCCGGGACAAGATTAATAATACTCTATTATTTCATTAACATAAGTTTTTTAGTCATCTGGAAATCACCAGCCTCAAGGCGGTAGAAATAAACACCGCTTGATAAACCGGCAGCATTAAATGTAGCAACATAATTTCCGGCAGGCTGAATGCCTTCAAAAATAGTAGCTGCTTCCTGGCCAAGAGAGTTAAACACTTTCAGTGACACATGTCCCTGTACAGGAACAGAATATTTTATTTCAGTAGATGGGTTAAACGGATTAGGATAATTCTGCCCTAGTGTATATTCCTGAGGAACACCTGCAGCCGGACGAACGCTGACTGCATCGGGATCAATACCGGTTTCAAGCCATGTATATATCCTGCTATATTCATCTTCTTTTTGTGCTTCCCACTGAGCATATTGTTCCGGCCACCATCTGTACAAATCACCTAATGGAAAATTCCCCATAGCGGCAGTTATTAAGGTATCGTTGGAATACGAAAGATCTTCTTCCATAGGCCATAATTGATTCCAGCCGTCATCCGGTTGCCATGCCCAATTTCCATCACAATTTGTGTCCCATTTACAGTTTAAATATGGTTTTAATGAATCTGCATTTGTCGGAGCAAGAACAAACCTTGGAACCACACCATCATATAAGTTTGCAGCATTCATATATGGAAATTCTTCCGATTCTAAGAATTCTAGTGCACCATTATTAAGCATAGGAACAGGTTCAGGTATTTCATCATCTCTTCTTTGCTGGCGCAAAAATCTTGATTGTGGACTATTTTCCATCCAATCGAGAAGCCATGGTTCAATACCATAGCTATTATTAGCAAGTAAAATACGCCTATCCTGTTCGCCGAAATCAACTCTTAACATAGATGAATCCGGCCAGTTTGCAATACTGTCTATACCATTTATCAGAGCACCGGAAACATCATCTCCATCAAGAGGTCTTTTCCCATACATGTACGTATTAACTAACAGAGAATTGGTAACAGACATTTTATACC
>JAWOJF010000104.1:0-3420 GCA_046481785.1 Ignavibacteriaceae bacterium
TTTGACGGTAAAGTGGTTTTCAATGTGCCGTCAAAAACAGGCTTTACAACCTTCCAGATTGAGTTAATCTATGAAATTAACGAACCGGGAAACTGGGAAATACAGCTTACCTATTAACTGACAATTATTTCATCCAATTATATATCTCATTACTTTTATGCTTTTACGAATTTTTATTATCTCAGCCGCAATTTTATTCTTTCATTCTACAGTTGCATTTTCCCAAAAGTTTTATTCCTTAAGTGCCGGTGTAAATATTGGCAATGTGGGTGCCATTGGTAAAACCAGGTATTTTCAGCAATATGGTTTCCATGCAGGCGTGGGTTATGAAAAGATATTTTCTGATCCACTCGGAATCAGGTATGAACTCATGCTAAATAAAAAGAAGATAAGTAGTCTTCTTTATGAAAATACCATCAGCATAAAACAGTTTCTGCACCTATACATGCGGAATTAGTGGTTCCTGCAGATGTAATTCCATCCAGGGTTACAATACAGACGGCTAAATCGACTCCTTATCAGAGCCCTTTTACCGTACAGAAACCTGCTCAGCCTGTTGCATCTTCAAAGCAGCATGATTTTCCCAAGGAACCTCCAAGATTTTCGGTTGAGGAAACAAAAAAAATGCATGAGCCACGGCAATCTTCCTTACGGAAATCAGGGGAAACAAAATTTTTCAAATACACTTCAGAAGGTTATGTACCGACTGAGGACGATAAGGTTACGGGAACTTTTAAATGGCGTTGAATAAAGGTTATTTAAAAGGGAGAGTTAATACTTTCTTGATTTTTTTTTCAGGTTTGGCAATCCTTTGCGCCGCCGTTCTGGTCTACTATTTTGTTCTCAGGGGTGTATATGGACGGTTTGACATCACATCTTTATTACCTACCAGCGATACCGTTAAAAAAACTTTAATTGGTGAGACAGACCAGGTCGCGATCCTTTATTCCAAGCTTACCGAAAATATGTTACCGGCAGGCAGCACCTGGCTCGTTGATAACATTTCTACCTGGAAAAGGTTTCTTGGCAATCTTAATCTCCGGTATGATATTTTATCGGATCAGGATATTGAGCAGGGAAAACATTTTAAATATAAAATGCTCATACTTCCCGGTTCAAAGTCGTTGAGTGATAATGAAATCGTGCAGATCAAAAAATATCTTGAGAATGGTGGGAGTGTTTTTGCTACAGGCGGAGTAGCCAGTTATTCCGAAGATGGTAAATGGCGGGGCTGGCAATTCTTTAACCAGGTTTTTGGAATGCAATTCACTTACGAAATTCAAAATGATAATTCCAGAAAGGTTCATACTCTTAGAGGCGGTATTCCTTTAACTGCCACTATTCCAACAGGGTACCCTTTAAAAATTGCAACCTGGGATATCCCTATGGCTGCAGAGGTACTTGAGCCGAGAACAACACAGGTTAGCTTTTGGTATAACTTTCGTTTGGAAGAAGGTTTGGTTAGAGAGGGAGTGAAAAGATCAACCGGCATAGCGCACGGATCATACGGTAATGGCAGATTTATTTGGATGGGATTCGAAATTAATTCTGTTGTAGGACTACAGGAAGATTATATTTTATTCGACCGATTTTTTAATAATTGTGTTAACTGGTTAACATATAGCCCTATTGCCTATGTAAAAGATTGGCCGGATGGTTATGATGCTGCTGCGGTTCTGATGCCAATATTAAGAAATGAAATTAACAATATTGAGAACTTACTTCCCATTCTACGTTCAGAAAATATCCGTGCTACATTTTTTGTCGATCCCGAAAAGGCTGCAGAAAACAGAAGTTTAATTTCCTCCCTGGTTCAATATGGTGAAGTTTCTGCATTAGTTGATATCGGTTATCTTACCTCAATCACTGATACAATCAACACACTTAATGATTATGAAGTCCAGCTTGATAAGTTAACAGCTGCCAGGAGCATACTTCAGGAAATTACAAACACACCTGTAACTGGATTATTTCCTTATTACGGTTTATTCAATAACAATACTGTTGTTGCTGCAATTAATGCTGATTATAATTATCTGCTTACAGATTCGCTTACAGACAGATCAGTCCCGAGAACTTTAATCAGGGGTGATAAGCGAATTCTGGCAATGACAAAAACTGCCCGGGATGATTATGAAGTAATCAGAGATTATGGTCTAACCTTACCGGATTTTCAGTATTACACATATCAGGAAGATCTTGACCGAATTCTTTTTGAAGGGGGAATGTATATTTTCAAATTTAATACTGAATTTCAATGCAGGGATGATTATGTATATGTTATTAAAGATGTAATAGGTGATCTGAAGAAAAAAAGATTCTGGATTACAACCGCATCCGAAATACAAAAATGGTATGAAAAACGTGATTTTGTTGAGTTAAGGGTTGAAAGAAGAGGCAATAACCGTGTTGCTCTTAAGGTGTCAAATCCAGGTATTGAAGTTATCAATAGCCTTGTTATAGATGTTGACCTTAATGATGATGTTAAAAATATTTCTCTCGATACTGAAATTATTGGAACAAAACCGGCAGAAATTATTTATACGCAAGGCAGCCGGTATTTATTTTTGGTAATTGATGAGCTTAAGCCGGGTGAGTCTCGTACTTACTTCATCGATTATGATCGTGTAAATGTTTAACTTTTAAATTGATGTTCAAGTAACAGATACGTTCCAATAAAAATGAAAAAAATAATACTATTACTACTGTTATTGTTTATAACTTTTTGTTCGATTAGTTTTTCGCAGCAAAATAAAATAGCATTACATTTTTCGGATGCTACGGATATACTGCATTACGGAAAAGTTTTAGAAAAAATTACTTATTGGGAATTGTTCCTGTTGAACAATAAAATCCAATACGATGTAATTTATGACTCCGATATTGAATCCGGCATTTCTCAAAAAGATTATCCAATTATATTATTTCCTTACACCATTGCCATTAGTGAAAAAGCATACAGTTCGGTAATTAAATATTGTGAGAATGGCGGTTCAGTCATTTCATTTGGTGAGTTTTCAACTCATAATAATAAATCAATATTTACAGGTTGGGATAGATTCGAATCACTATTTGGTGTACGATATTCGGGAAGAGTTATGCAGTCAGAGATGAATGTACGCGTAGACTTTGCAGATTATACTCCTTTAACAGGAAGTCTTTCGGAGAAAAAAGATATCCTGATAACCGCAATTAATTCACCAATCATTACAGAACCGTTGTCAAGAAATACATTAAGTATAGGAAGATTTTATCCGGATAATGTTAACGGATCTGAAAACGAATCATCATTTGTTTTACGATCAGATACTGAGTCAAAAAAATTATGGTTTTCATTTGATCCTACTGAAGTAATAGGTGGTAAGTCAGAATTGAATGCCATCCAATCCATTATCCAAAATGCCATAAGCTGGTTCAGAG
>JAWOJF010000116.1:0-7765 GCA_046481785.1 Ignavibacteriaceae bacterium
CACAAAAAATCTTTGCTGGTCAAAGCTGAAGCTCAGGTTATTATCTTCAGAAATCATCTTTATGGCATCTGAAACCTTTACATTAAATAATGTAACAGAAACCTTCTGGTTTATCTGATTTTCAACAACGATATTTGTTTGATATTCATAAGCAATTGATCTGAGTATATCGCGTATATCAGTATCTTTAAAATTCAATGCCGGAATAACCTGCGAACTGTTCGACGGATAAATAACAGAACTGTTTTCTTGCTGGCAGAGAATGGTAAAACTGCAAACCAGCAGAACAGATAAAATTTTATAACATTGTTTCTCGAAGTACTTCATCATAGCTGGTAATCCCCAGGTTAATTTTTTCTATTCCTGATTCTCTAAGTGTCAGGAATCCATTTTCTTTAGCTTTTTTTCTAATTTCTTCGGCTGTTCTTTTTGCAGAGATCAGTTCAGACAAACCTTCATTTATTTCAAGTAGTTCAAATATTGCCAATCTTCCTTTATAACCTGTAAAACTACAGTTACTGCATCCTTTAGGTGCATGAATATCCGTAATTCCGGCAGGCAGATCAGTAACTTCAGCTTTATCTTTACAACTGCATAATACTCTTACAAGCCGCTGAGCAATAACAAGTCTTAATGAAGAGGCCACTAAAAATGGTTCTATCCCCATGTCTATCAGCCTTGTAACAGCCGATGATGAATCATTAGTATGTAAAGTACTGAATACCAGGTGTCCGGTTAAAGATGCCCTTATAGCAATCTCAGCAGTTTCCCTATCGCGTATTTCTCCAACCATTATTACATCCGGATCCTGTCTTAAAAAAGATCTTAATGCACAGGCAAAATCATATCCTATTTCAGGCTTTACATTGCTTTGATTAATTCCTTCAAAATTATATTCAATAGGATCCTCAACGGTTATAATATTTTTTTCAACAGAGTGGATAGCCTGCAGAGCTGCATAAAGTGTTGTGGTTTTACCGCTTCCGGTTGGCCCAGTTACAAGAATCATCCCATAAGGAAGATTGATATTGCGTTTCAGTATTTTCAACTGGGGTTCCGATAAACCGAGTCTGGAAAGATCTAACTGTACCTGTGACTTATTCAGAATTCTCAGAACTATTTTTTCACCGAAACTTGTAGGCAATGAGGATACACGTATATCTATAATATTATTCTGAAAAGGGAAACGGATTTTTCCATCCTGTGGCCTTCTTTTTTCCGAAATATCAAGGTTTGCCATAATTTTTAGTCTGCTTGCTACCGGTAAACCCCTGTCTTTTGGAAGATTTAGTACTTCCCTTAAATGTCCGTCTATCCTGTATCTAACCCGGAAAGAATTTTCAAAACTTTCAAAATGAATATCTGAAGAAAAAGATTTTATTGCGCCGGTAATTACCTGGTTAACAAATTCTATATTAGAATACTCATTAACTACATTCTCAGTTGATATTTCCTCTCCGTTTTTTTTTGTATCAGACTGCTTATATATTTCTTTTAGTTTTTGCAGGATAATATCGGGAGGAATTTCAATTGCTTTTATTTTATAACCTGTATAGAAGCTAATATCATTTAACAGTTTAAGGTCATTTTTATTAGGCACACCTACATGAAAAACATTGTCTTTTACCTCTATTGGTAATATATCCCTTTCAAAAGCATGTTTAGCTGATATTAAGGAAACAGCTTCGGATGATATTTCCAAATTGTTTAACATATTACATCCCCATTAGCTGATAATAAAAAGCTGATATTTTATCTTCCCAAAAAGCAATAGCTATAAAGCAGATACTGATAAAAAAACCAAAAGGTATCTTTTCTTCGTTCTTAAATTTTAGTGTGAATGCTTTTAATAAAAAATAACCGGCCATGGCTAATAATGAAGATACCCAAACTCCTATTATTACTATTAAAAAGTCGAATGTAAGAGCCAGTGTAAAAAGTAGTTTAATATCACCGGCTCCGATAGCTTCTCTGTTATATATCCGGGAAAACAACAGGTTCAAAGACATAAGCATCAAAATAACAAAGGCGGTTACTGTAAGATTAAGGAGTGATATGCTAAAGGATGCAACAAAAAAGTTCTTCATCAATGTTAACAGTAGGAGCGCTGAAATGAGCATATTAGGAATTGTGAAGGATACAAGATCAATAATTCCAATAATTAACAAAATAAAAAAAATCAAAAAATAAATAAGGAATAAGGGAAAAGGAAAACTATAATAACAGAAAATACCCAGGAGTCCGGCTGATAATTCAACTAAAAGATACCTTAGCGAAATTATCTTGCCGCATGAACATTTACCTTTAAGCGTAATGTAGCTAAGTATAGGAATTAATTCATATGCACGGAGCAGTTTCTCTCCGCAGGCACAATGAGATCTCAATAGATCAAGTTTTGAAACACCTGTGTAATAAGAAATGATATTGTTTCCAAAACTTCCTAAACTTATTGATACAAGAACAACTATTAATTCATTCACGCTGTTTATTTATTTCTATTACTATTTGAGAAATCATGTAATCCATTTCTTCCGGAATATTATCATCAATATCCCTGTGATAATTTGCAACTCCTAAAACTTCTGTATCTGCTACCGATATGATCCTAAAACTGATCCCGAGTTCCTGTTTTGCTTCAATACTCAGGTATTCTTTTTCGGACAGGAGATCTATTCTTCCAAGAATAAGGTAGCTGGCTTTTAATTTTAATCCAATCTGCTGGATTTTATCGCCTGATAAGAATTCAGTATTAGTAATATCAACTTCAGCCTGTGCATCATTGATTTTCGAACGATCAATTACGTTAAATTTATTTACCAGAAAGAGTGCATCGGTTAGTTTGTCGGCTGCGGTTCTTCCTATATCAGACGGAAGAGAATGCCCGTATCTTGAGAAAGTTAGTACAGCAATTCCTTCCCCGTTAAAATCCTTTTTGATAAGTACATCAGGTTTTTTTGAAAACACTCCTGAAATATAACTGCAGCTGCAAAAAACCAGAGAAAGCAGAATGATAATAGTATAGAATAAATTTTTCATTTTTAATCCGGAATTATTTCTTTTATAATACCTGTTTCAGTTACTTCCCATACATTAAAAGTACCATCGTTATCAAAATCAACAACTGAAACTGCGGTAGCTTTGAATGAATTCAATTCCGCCTGTTCAATTTCAATTCTATAACGTGCAGTACCACCTTCGGTTATTAATTTTTCCTGCTCAAAACTTATTTCAGCTAAGTCAGTAGAATATTTATCGTTTTCAAATTTGAAGGACTTTTCGAGCATATATACCTGCTTTAAACTTAATTTTGCTTCAGTTGTTTTTGCCTTTGTAACAACAGGCATAAGGCGAGGTAATGCAAGTAATACAAGGACTCCTATAATTACCAGGACTACAAGGAGCTCTGTTAGTGAAAAGCCATTAGTGTTTCTTATGAAGGTTTTAAATTTCATTATTAAATACCGAAATTATTAATTAGTTCGAACATTGGGATATACATAGCTATTAATATCACCGCCACAATAAGCCCAATAAATAATATCAGTGCCGGCTCAACAAGTGAAACAATGTTATCAAGCTTATAATCAAATTCTTTACTATAATAATTGCATATCACTGAAAATACTTTCTCCAATTCTGCACTTTCTTCTCCAACGGTTAAGAGCCTTGTAAATGTTAAATCAAAAAAAACAGATCTTCTTGAAATGTTGGATGAAAAAGGACTCCCCTTAATTACTTTCTTTGTTACGTCTTCCATCTCTTTTATAAATATCCTGTTCTTTGAAATATTTCTGGAGATTTTTAATGCTTCCAAAAGGGTAATTTTACTTTTTAACAACATAGACATGCTGAGTGAAAAACGTGCAAGCAGGTTCTTTTTATATAAATCAGAAACCAGCGGCATCTTTACTAAAAAGTTATCAGTAAAAATTTTAACATTTTCATTTTTCCTGAAAGAGTACAAAGTCAGTAAAGAAACTAAAATTAAGGAAGAAAGAATAGCAGCATTATCCTTGATAAAATAAGTTATTACAACAATTGTTCGGGTTAATGCAGGTAAAGTTATTTTAGCAGAAAAGAAAAGTTCCTCAAAAGTCGGAATCAAAAAAAATACCATAAATATTACAACCGCAAGCGTAATTACAAGAACAAAAACAGGGTACCTGGAAGCCTGTATAATTTTTCTTTTCAATTCATTCATTTTTTCCAGGTATAACGTATATTCCGAAAGCACCTCGGCTACCTGCCCGCTCTCTTCAGCCACCCTCATGTTTGCAACATAAACTTCCGAAAAAATATCAGGATATTTAGCAAAACTTTTGGATAAGGACTGTCCTGAGTTAATATCCTTTACAACCCGTTTAACTATATTTTTTAGTTTATCATTTTTTGTCTGGGATATATATAAATCAAGGGACTGGATAAGCGATAATTTTGAAAGCAGCATAAGGCTGACAGTTTTGTTAAAGTCGATCAATTCCTTCGTTGAAATAGCCCTTGTTATCACTTGGATAAGCTCCTCTGGAAAATCTATTACCATGAACTTGGACATAGATCCAATTGAATTTATTCTTATCCTTACCAAGAATCAATATAAACAATTGATATTTTTTAACTACAATTATTTTATTATATTAAATAACAAGGCAGTTTTAAGCCCTCATGTACATCTATAGACATTTATAAGAATATCTATTTTTACCGCTAAATTGATATCCGAATAAAATTGCAGTAAGCGCTACAAGTTATTTTTAATTTCATTGATTATGAAAATACCGGTTTATAAATTAAAATCGGAAATAGGGGAAAGCAATGAAAAGGCTTAATATCTATATTTTCAGCTCGGTTCCATTTATAATAGAAGGCATCAAACACGTGCTGAAATCAAGGTATTTAGCTGTATCGGAGTGTTCTGATGTTTACGAACTGACCTTAAAAAGAATAGAAGATAACCCGCCAGATATAATATTTGCTGATGATTCCTGCCAGGATAAAGATGAATTCTGCAGTTTTATAAAATCACTTCTTAAACTTCAATCGGGCTTAAGAACAATTATGTACACCGGTGATAATGATGCTGTATATCTAACCAAACTTATTGATACAGGTATAAGAGGCCTGCTGTATAAAAAAGCACCCAAAGAGAAATTTTTTGAAGCAATAGAAACAATTAACAAAGGGGGTGTATACTACGATAATTTAATTAATTTTATTATATCTGAATATAAAATATCACATATCATAAAAAAAGATCAATATCTTGAGGAGCTAAGCAAAAAGGAAAAAGAAATATTAAAATTAATTTCCTGCGGCTTTAAGAATGGTGAGATTGCTGATATGCTTTATATATCCAAGGGAACCGTGCAGGTACATAAAACCAATTTACTTCGAAAACTAAATTTAAAATCCACAACAGAGCTTACCATATTTGCAGTCTCAAACAAATCTGAGTTAAACCTTTAAATCATTTACTACCACTTTTAAAAATATAAGAAACTGATATATGAAAATATGAGTTTCTGATATTTATTAAGTCACAATTAAACACTAAGATAACCGCTGTATTTCTTTCTTCATATAGGGTGAGGTTTATCGGATTATCCTTTTCGTAAGGATATTTATATGGGCTTTCTTCTTGATTCGGTTATAATGCAAGTATACTGCTTTTATTTCGGAAACTTAGCACGCATAAGATATACCCACTTTTTGTGGAAGCCACTTTAATAAAATAATATGAAATATCTTCAGGGTCGTGATCCTTTAAATAACAACCCAAACAGTTAATGTATTATGCAAACATTTCATCCTGCGCTAAAAATTAAAAATCACATGGGGATTACAATGCATAAATTCTTATCTATTGCAGTTATTTTTCTAAGCTGTAACTTATTATTCTCACAAGTAGATGCAACTATTCCCGTAAGCAGTGCAGAAAAATACAACAAACGCGGCTTTTTTAATAATGAGGACATTAATGTTGAAGAACATGAGATGATAAGTGACTATGACGGGAATCTCCTGATAAATTATTCCACGCATCTTGCTTTACCAGATGACCTTGAGGGGGACTTTTCCATAACTTATAATGCTAATGTTGAGCACAGATTATTTGAATACCTGAATAATTCATCTATTGACGGCGGATATTCAATAAATCACCCCGAATGGATTATGGGATATAAAGGTTTTGCCATACAGACCTTAAATTTTGAAACTAATTTCTTTCTAAGCGAAAACAATTGTGGAACTAACCCACTGGACTGGAGCAGAAGTGAAGTACCGCTATTAATTCCCGGATACCATTATTCAAACCAAATTCTTCAGCCGGGAGAATTTGATAATATTACAATTCTACTTGCTGATGGATCAAAAAAAACATTGCAAAATACGCAGACAAGCCAATTTAATGGGAGCCCTGAAGATCCGTTAAATGGATATGTAGGGTTATATACAGAACTGGGAAATGAGAATTATGGATTTGCAATTGTACATGCCTTATATCTAAATGCTACAGATGCAAACAAATTCTTGAGAAAGATGTGGTATAAACCTGGCGATGGCCTGACTTATTATTTTGAAGAAGTTTATGCAGACTACGCTCCATTATCAAACCCCACCTGGAATATTAATAAAAACAACAGCTTCCCTAAGATTATGTATTTAAAAAAAATAATAAACCCGGATGGCTGTTATATAAGCTTTCACTACTCTGATAGCCCACACTTGGGGATTAATAACCACAACGGAAGATTACTTTTTACTCATTTGGAAACAGGCTATAAAAATGTATTCCATCCGGCTGAACAGGAGGATTTTTTAAGAAACGGTAAAGACCTTGAATTATTCTACGGGTATGATGGAAGTAACATGCTGAATATTGTTGTGGATAACAACATATCTAAAGAAAAGTTTACAATAATACCAAAAGAGTATACCTGTATAACACCTGATGGACTGGATTGTCCAGTACCATGTAATCCACCAACATCATGGACTTTATTTGGTATAGAGAGAGATGAGAGGAGATCCAGAATATTAGGAATTCAAAAAATAATAAACAACTTCAATCAGGCAGATGAATTTCAGTACAACAGTCAATATAGATTATTCATGTATGGTGACAATATATGGATAAACCATTTTATGCCTGCCTGTTCAACTATACAGTATTGCACTGGTAAGATGACGGAGCTTTTATATTATGATAAAACATTTAGTAATAATGGACTTTCTGAACCATTTCATCCTTATGTTTATCTTGATAAGGATGAGGAGAATGGAGGAATTTATGTTTTGCAAAACATGACAGAAGCATTACGAGATTGTTTTACCAACTTGATGATATATAAAAGAAGAATATATAATAAATACGATGGTAACTCCATAGCTAAGTTTGAGGAAGAGTATAAGTATTCCGGTGGAGATGACCCAAAAGCCCTAAGAAGTGAAAGGATAAAAACTGAAATAATCAAGACGGATCTATCAGGTCAGAATTCTCCTCAAATATCCGAAAAGTTCTATACCAGATATAAAGTTGATGCACCGGATCTAAATTTTGCAGACAAAACTTATGACATAAAACTTGTTGAAGAAAAGGTTATTGATGTTTTAAAAAGTCGAACAAGAATATATTATTACAATCTGGGTAATTTCGATAATGTATCCCAAAGTCACAACGGTACATTTTTACTGGATAGTATTGGGACAATTGAAACTGACGGGGCAATAACTGTATCCAGGAGCGAACATTTTAACTACAACAATT
>JAWOJF010000122.1:0-13162 GCA_046481785.1 Ignavibacteriaceae bacterium
CGCATGTTCGCGCCCCTGGACGGCGTGCCGGAGGATCCCGCCACCGGCAGCGCCAATAGTGCATTGGTCGCATTGCTGGCGTGCAGTTTGTGGTTGTATATTTTACAATGTAAAGTTATCTGCCGTATAAGGCGCACTGAATCTCCCCCCGGCTAAAGCCGGTACCCTCTTTAGTAAAGAGGGACTTTTAATATTTTGATGTTGTATTCTAAGTGTTTCTTAGTGTCCTAAGTGGCTGCGTGGTTTTCCTATTCATTCAATTACTTAACAATTAACAAACATTCTTTATGTAATTATATAAACATTTCCTACTTTTTTTGCAGTACAGAGTAAAACTTCCTCACAATTATTTACCATTCAAATAATCAATTGTAACTAAAATTGATATTATATCACGCTTTAAGTAAATTTGTAGACGGACTTAAAATAATTTTTCAAAAAGGAGTTCTTGTATGGCTATTAAAGTTGGTATAAATGGATTTGGCAGAATAGGAAGACTTGTATTTAATGCAATTGCCGACAGAGGATTACTGGGGAAAGAAATTGATGTAGTAGCAGTAGTTGATGTAAGCACAGATGCAAAATATTTTGCTTATCAGTTAAAATACGATTCAGTTCATGGTAAATTTAAAGGAGAACTTGCTACAGAAAAAAGCAAAGCTGACCTTCAGGATGATGATGTAATTGTTGTAAACGGGACCAATAAAGTAAGATGTATTCTTGCTACAAAAGAACCTTCACAGCTTCCCTGGAAAGAGCTTGGAGTTGATTACGTTATTGAATCAACCGGGTTATTTACTGCTTCTGAAAAAGCTCAGGGACATATTACTGCGGGAGCTAAAAAAGTTATTATCTCTGCACCGGGCAAAGGCGATGTTAAAACTGTTGTGCTTGGTGTTAATGATAATGAATATGATCCTGCAAAACATCATATTATTTCTAATGCTTCCTGTACAACTAACTGTCTCGCTCCTTTAGTTCATGTAATATTAAAAGAAGGCATTGGAATTGAAACCGGTCTTATGACTACAATCCATGCTTATACAGCAACACAAAAAACTGTTGACGGACCTTCTAAAAAGGACTGGAGAGGCGGAAGAGCTGCTGCTATTAATATTATTCCTTCTTCTACCGGCGCTGCAAAAGCTGTTGGTGAAGTATTACCGGAAACAAAAGGTAAATTAACAGGTATGTCATTCCGTGTTCCTACCGCAGATGTTTCTGTTGTTGATTTAACTTTCCGTACTAAAAAAGATACTTCAATTGCAGAAATTGATGCTCTGTTAAAGAAAGCTTCTGAAACTTACTTAAAGGGAATTTTAGGATACTCTAATGAAGAAGTTGTTTCTACAGACTTTATTCATGATGAGAGATCTTCAATTTATGATTCTCTTGCTACTATGCAGAATAACTTTAAAGATGAAAAAAGATTCTTTAAACTCGTATCCTGGTATGATAACGAATGGGGTTATTCATGCAGGGTAGTTGATCTGCTTCGTAAAATTGCTAAGTAATTAAATAGCTCTTATAGAAACGAAGCATTTAGCTTCGTTTCTTGTTTTTACAATAAGTTAACTTAAAAATATAACACAGTCCGCCGGACTGTGTTTTTATATAAAGGGACGAAGTATGAAAAAATTAACAATAGATAACATTGATTTAAAAGGTAAAAGAGTTCTTGTCCGTGTAGACTTTAACGTTCCTCTTGATGAAAATCAAAAAATAACAGATGATATAAGAATTACATCATCGCTGCGTACAATAAAAAAAATAATTTCTGACGGCGGAAAAGCTATATTAATGAGCCATCTCGGACGTCCGAAAGGGAAACCAAATCCCAAATACAGCCTTAAACCTGCAGCCGTAAGACTGGGTGAACTGCTTGGTAAAGAAGTAAAACTGGCTCCTGATTGCATTGGCGATGAAGTAAAAAAACTTGTTGATGGTATGAAAGATGGTGATGTTGTTCTTCTGGAAAATTTAAGATTCCATGAAGAGGAAGAAAAAAACGATGCTTCATTTGCAAAACAGCTTTCAGAACTTGGTGATATTTATGTTAATGATGCATTCGGCAGTGCTCACCGTGCTCATGCTTCTACCGAAGGTGTTACAAAATATATTAAGCAGAGTGCAGCAGGTTATTTAATGCAGAAGGAACTGGAATATCTTGGCGGCGCTATTACAAATCCTGAAAGACCTTATGTTGCTGTTCTTGGCGGTGCAAAAATTTCCGGTAAAATTGATGTTATTATGAATCTCCTCAGCAAAGTTGATACTCTTATTATAGGCGGAGGAATGGGTTATACATTTTTTAAAGCAGAGGGAAAAGAAATCGGACAGTCACTTCTTGAAGCAGAAAAAATTGATCTTGCTAAAGAAGTATTAAAAAAAGTAAAAGATTCTAAAATTGATTTTCTGCTGCCTGTTGATGTTATTGTTGCAGATGAGTTTAAGAATGAATCACCGGCAAAAGCCGTTAGTGTAAATAATATTCCATCTGATAAAATGGGGTTGGATATAGGCCCGGAAACAATTAAATTATTCAAAGAAAAACTTCTGAATGCCAGAACAATAGTGTGGAATGGACCAATGGGAGTTTTTGAATTTGATAATTTTGCAAAAGGAACTTTTGCAATAGCAGATGCACTTGTTGAAGCAACAAATAAAGGAGCTAAAACTATTATCGGCGGCGGAGATTCTGCGGCAGCAATTGCAAAAGCAGGCCTTGAGGATAAAGTTTCCCATGTTTCAACCGGCGGCGGCGCATCACTTGAATTTTTGGAAGGGAAGGTACTTCCCGGTGTTGCTGCTTTAACCGATGCAAAATAATATTGTAGCACAGACTTTAGTCTGTGCTTTTTATATATTCGTAATAATTATTTTTATTAATATAATCATCACAGACTTAAGTCTGTGATGCATTTTTTGAAGGATTTATAGTGAGTAATTATTATCGTCCAGGCGGTTTTGGCGGATTTAGTTTCTTCCCCCCTGTAATAAAAAATTTACTGATTATTAATGGCGTTGTTTTTCTTCTCCAGATAATAATGGAGAATTTAACCTACGGCGGTTACCCGGGTTCATATATTGTACATAAATGGTTTGCATTAAATCCAATTGGCGGAATGGATCCTGCCGGAATGCCTTTTAATTTCCAGGTATGGCAGTTGATTACATACCAGTTTATGCACGGCAGTTTCGGGCATATATTCTTTAATATGTTCGCTTTATGGATGTTCGGAATGGAGATTGAAAATCTGTGGGGTTCTAAGAAATTTTTATACTTCTATTTACTGTGCGGTATTGTTGCCGGTATTGTGCAGCTTCTTATTTCTCCTCTTTTTGGAGGCGGGTATGCATATACAGTAGGTGCTTCAGGATCAATCTTTGGAGTGTTTATTGCTTTTGCTATGATGTTCCCGAACCGTTATATATTTCTTTATTTCTTTATACCGATTAAAGCAAAATATCTTATCGGTATTCTTATTGTTATGCAGTTTATGTTTTTTGGCGGCAATTCAAATATTGCTTTCCTTGCTCATCTTGGCGGTGCGCTGGCAGGATTTCTATTTATTCTTCTTGATAAAAATTCCAATACCGAAATAAAAAATATGTTTACAAGGAGATCTGCCGGCAGTTCAAAACCATTTAATCCTTTTGGCGCCATGGGAGAAAAATTTAAAAGGAAAGAAGTCCGTAAGGATGTTGAAGAAGCCCGGTTCTATGAAGTAAATGATGATGAGGATAAAATAACCCAAAAGCAGATTGATGAAATCCTGGATAAGATAAGCCAGTCAGGTTACCAAAATTTAACTGAAAAAGAAAAAAAGATCCTCTTTGAAGCAAGCAGAAAAATGAAATAACGCATTTCGGTTTCAGGATTCTGAAAGATCATCAGCGGAGATTATCCGTTAAAGTAATATGCAATTAACAATGTACAATGCATAATTAACAATTCCGCAGTTCGCAGTAGGCAATTCAGGAAATAAGCAGGCAATAGGCATGTATGCATAAATATATGAAATTTATCCTTATATCATCTCTTATTTTCTTTTCTGCATGCAATACCAATAAAATTTCTAATGATACCCTGGTAAAAATATATGCAGATATTGTAATAGCACAGGATACCACTTCAGGTGCTTCATCTAATCCCGCTGTTATAAATAACCTTATTTTTCAAAAATATAATGTTTCAGAAAAGGATTACGAAACAAGTATACGAAGTATGGAAAGCAACCCGGAGTCATGGGATATATTTTTCGATAAGGTTGTAAAGCACGTGGAAAACCTCAGAAAAAAAGAAAAAAATAATTCAGGCTAATTCATGCTTTAATGAACATCAGGGCCTTTATAACATTACCAAAACAAATTAAATTATGGAAGACAACAATAGTGTTACCTTTGAAGGTATACATTGTACTTTAACAATAGAGAGACCGTCTGAGAATATTATTAATGTTAGAATTTCAGGGCATGATGCGGGTGAATTTGGCGATGTACCTTTACAGGAGCTTTCTAAATATCTGGAAAAGGATAAAGTGATTGAACTTTTTATTGATGCCAGGAATGTACGCGGAGCATCAATTGAAGTAAGCGGTCTGTGGGCTCACTGGCTTTCTGCAAACAAGATGCATTTCAGCAGGATAAACATGCTTACCGGATCCCGTTTTATTCAGCTTACCGCAGATTTTGTGCGGAAATATGCAAACCTTGGCGATACAATGCGTTTATATAGCGAACCGGCCGCATTTGACAGCTCATTATCTGAATCATTAAACTCTTAAGAATACCCGTTCTGTTAGGTACACCTGTTTTTCTGGCGGAGAATTATTTTAACTGCTACTATACAGGGTGTTACACAACCCGGAACTGTCATTCCGAAGGAGCCTGCCTGCCGGCAAAGGCAGGTTTTCGACTGAGGAATCTTTCCGTTTTACAAAGTTAAGATTTCTCCCTACGGTCGAAATAAAATTTATCGTTCTGCAACACCCCGCTCTGGAGCGGCATATTTGCCTGCAAGGAAGTAAGTACCTTCCGTTAAAAACCCTGATCAAAAAAAAATCAACTTAAACATTTAGAACTTTTGTGGTATCTTATTTGGAGGCTGTTATAAAAATTTATTTTTTAATTCCATATGGAAGAACAATCATGAAAATATTATCCGGCAATTCTTTAATCTTTTCAATTATAATAATTCTGTTAGCGGTAATTAATTCATATTCACAGCCGCAACAATTCATTATTAAGGGAACAGAAGTGAGGGAGATAAAATCTGGAATTGACGGACGGGAATATAAGTTATTTGTTAGTCTTCCGTCCTCTTATAGTACCGATATGCAAAAGAAATATCCGGTTGTATACTTCTGCGATGGATTTTATGATTTTGCACTATTTACATCAATTCATGGTTCCGGAGTTTGGGATAAAACTATATCCGAAAGTATACTTGTGGGATTTGCATACGGTGGAGAAAATCCAAATAATGATAGTCTGAGACGGTATGATTACAGCCCTACAAAGGCAATGCAAGAGAATGGCGTGGAAGAAGGGGGAGGAGCAGCTAATTTTTTAAATATAGTTCAGAATGAATTTATTCATTTTGTTGAGGCAAACTACCGGGTTGATACCTCCTTCCGCGCACTTGGCGGCAGCTCTATGGGGGGACTTTTTACAATGTATGCAATGTTCACCAATCCTGGATTGTTTAATGCATATATGGCTGTAAGCCCCGCATTAATTTGGAATAACGGATGGCTTGTTAAATACGAAGAAGAGTTCTATAAGAAAAATAAAGAACTGCCTGTTTCTTTTTTTATGAGTGTTGCAGAGTTTGACCTTCCTCAATTACCTCAATTTTTACCGGCAGTAAAAAGGATGAACGATATACTTGAAAAACGCAATTATGAAAATTTCAGATACCGTTTCCATTTTGTTGAAGACGCCCATCATTCAGGAACAAAACCTGAAGGCTATACACGTGCTATGAAGTTTATTTTTGCCCCATTAATGCAGAGTGATTCAACTTCTGCAGGGCCGCATTAATAAGAACCCACACCCTGTATTAAACTTCTTTAATATTATTCCGATAATGACGATGGGAACATCTTAACCTTTTAACAAGGGGATAGCTGTGTGTATCCGATGTTCCTTTGGAATAACACATCCGTGAAATTTTTAAATAATTTAGAAGAGAGATGAGAAATGAAAAGAGGTCTTTTTACAGCATTTTTATTCACAGTACTTTTTAGCTGGGCCGCAATTGGTGAAGAAGACCCGTATAAGCCGATAGCCGATGTTATGCCCGAACCTGTAGGCGGATATGAATCGCTGTATAAAAAAATTGTATATCCTGATCTTGCAAGAAAAAGCGGTGTCCAGGGTAAAATATACGTTCTGGTTTATATTAATGAAACAGGTACTGTTGATGATGCAAAAGTTGTTAAAGGCATAGGAGCCGGCTGCGATGAAGCTGCACTTGATGTTATAAAAAAAGCTAAGTTTAGTCCTGGTAAAATTCAGGGACAAGCATCAAAGATTAAATTAACCGTACCTTTTATTTTTAAGCTGGGGTAGAACTATAAGATAAACTCTCTGGTTACAATAATGCCAGCCCTGTCTGCCGGAATGCCGGGGGGAAGGGGTATCCTGCATCGGGCAGACAGACCGGCTGATCAGAAAAATAAAAGAGAGACCCCCCACCATCTCTCCAACCTCTACCCACTCCGATAAATCTTGTTGAATCATGCCTCCTGTACTGCAAGCTGCTCAATCTGCGCATTGCAGCAATATGAGCATGCTGTAACTTCAGGATAGAATTTTTTTGCAATTGCAAAGGCCTCCGTATAGCTGCCTAAATATCCCAGATATCTTGTATTTACAGGCCTGGGGTGGTACTTACAGCTTAACTTGTGAACTTCATGTTCACCTGATTCCTGCGGTTCCTTATCAACACAATAAAAATCCATAAAGCGCCCCTTTATAAATTTTAATAAAACGAACAGCCCTTTAATTTATCCGGTATAAAGCCACGAAATTATAAACTCCTTCTTAAACCTATATTATTTTTTATTAAAGCGAATCAGTATAATTACGGTTTATTTTTGATAAATAGACATAAAATAACATATATTAAATCGGGTTATTAAAAAGGAAACAAACTTTAAAATAAAAAAGAGAGGCCCCCACTCCTCTCCAAACCAACCACCCTTTGTGTGGTCCCCACTAATTTTTCCATGCGCAAAATAGTACCTTTCATGTTTGCGCACATCCGTATAATTACGGTTTATTGATTGCCAAATAGCAAACAATAAGTTATTGGAGTAGAAAAAGATGAGATAAGGCAATTTTGAGATTTTTGTTTGTGATTCCTGAAACCTTTTTGCCATTTAAAGCGTCTAATATTGAAACAGTGAGCATTTAAGTAAACAAAATAGTATATTTATTTGAACGAATTTTACAATAATAAGATAAAAAAGAGCATAAAATCTGGCATTACAGTTGTATTCTATAACCAGAATAATAATGTGAGGAAACTATGAAAAAGATTATACTCCTTTTGGTTCTTTTTCTTTTAGCTCAGACCGGTATAAATGCTGAGTTTAAAACAGATAATAAATCTGGCGGCAATTCATCTCCTTATAAATTTGAACTGGAACAGAACTATCCAAATCCGTTTAATCCTGAAACAACAATAAAATTTACAATAGATAAAGAAGAGTATGTAACTCTTAAAATATTTAATCTTATAGGTCAGGAAGTAAAAACAGTAATTTCCGAAGTTAAAAGTCCGGGTGTACATACGATAAGAATTGACGGCAATAATATGAACAGCGGAATTTACTTCTATACTTTAACATCAGGAGATTTAAGGCAGACAAAACGGATGATGCTTGTAAAATAAGCATTACAGTTCATCTAAATTTTCCAAAAAGGGAAGACTTAAAACATATTTTTGTCTTCCCTATGCAGCATTCCCTCAATAATTTATCTTTTCTATATTTTTATCATGTCTCTCCAATATAATAATTTTGCTGCCTTTTTGAATTTTACATTTTTAAAATTATATTGAAACGTTTCAATTATTTCATAATAATTCGTATATATCTTTAATCCTATTTGGATTTTGAAGAATCTTATTGTTATTAACGTCTTAGTTTTAATAAAACAGAGATGAGATTTAGAAAAATCAGCTATCCAGCAAAAAGGAGAGAACGTATTGAGTAAGAATAATTTTAACCTGTCCGGCCTTCCATCCAGGCTTGTCCTTTTTCTTTTTATAACCTTTATTTCAGCATCTTTTAGTTTAGCGCAGACCGGCAATGAGCTAAAATTAAATGATTCATTATATTTTGAAACCCGCGGATTTAATGTTTTTTTCTTCAACAATTTTTATGGAATGTTTGGGGATGAGAAACTTAGCGGTGTAGAAATAATCCATCATGGGGTAAGGACAGCAACAAACGGTGATGTAAGATTAAGTCCAACACCCGAACAGTGGGATCCAATACCCGGGTTAATTGAGAAAAAAATCAGCAGAGAAACTAACAGCATTGAAGCACATCTTTCATACCCTGCATATAATTTTGAATATATGATAAAAGCTGAAGCAAAAGAGGGGGGGATTGTATTATCAGTTAATCTTGAAAAACCCCTTCCTGAAGAATTGGCAGGGCGTGCAGGATTTAATATGGAATTTTTGCCCGCTGCTTATTTTGAAAAATCATATATGATGGATAATAAAACCGGAATGTTCCCTCTTTATCCGGCAGGCTCAATGGAAAAAAGTAAATGGGGAACTGTTGAGCAAAAAGCAATGGCATCCGGGAAAATATTAACTCTGGCACCCGAAGATCCGGAAAAAAGAATAATAATTAAGGCAGATAACATACTCTCTTTATATGACGGAAGAAATAAAGCACAGAATGGATGGTACGTTGTACAAAGTCTTATCCCATCAGGTAAAACAGGTCAGGTTATTCAGTGGCATATTACAGGAAATGTAATTCCCAACTGGATACGCACACCTATGATTGCTCACTCCCAGGTAGGCTATCATCCTGCACAGAACAAAGTAGCCGTAATCGAGTTTGATAAAAATGATAACCCGGCAGGAACAGCGCGGTTATTATTGATAAAAGAAAATGGTGAGTATGACGAAAAGATAAAAGATAATATTAAGAGCTGGGGAGATTATCTCAGGTATAAATATTTTACTTTTGATTTTACCTCAGTTAAGGAGAGCGGGATTTACATTATTGAGTATAACGGAATAAAAACATCCCCATTCAGAATTGCAGAGGATGTTTATGAAACTGCATGGCATCCGACAAATGATGTTTACCTGAATGTGCAGATGGATCATATGTTTGTTAATGAAGGATACCGTGTTTGGCATGGTGCTTCACATCTTGATGACGCATTGCAGGCGCCTGTTGATTTTGAACATTTTGATTTATACGCAATGGGACCAACCACCGATACTAAATATAAACCCGGTGAACATATACCGGGATTAAATATTGGCGGCTGGTTTGATGCCGGTGATTTTGATATCCGTACTCAAACTCATTATGCTGCTGTTCAAATGCTTGTTCATGTTTGGGAAGATTTTAAACCGGACAGGGATCAGACTACAATTAATCAACAGACCCGTTTTGTGGATATGCATCATCCTGACGGTAAGCCTGATATTCTGCAGCAGATAGAGCACGGCACGCTTGCTCTAATTGCTCAGTTCAGGGCAGTTGGCCATGCCATACCCGGTATTGTAGAGGCTCATCTTCATCAATATACACATCTTGGAGATGCATCAACAAAAACGGATAACCTTATTTACAATCCGAAGCTTGACAGCCTGGAAAGTGACGGCTTTACCAGTGGAACATTTGATGACAGGTGGGCATTCACTACTAAAACAACTCCTCTTAATTATGGTTCAATTGCGGCACTTGCAGCAGCAAGCCGTGTTTTAAAAGGATTTAATGATTCGCTTGCACAGGAATGTTTTGATACTGCAGTTAAGGTATGGGATGAAGAACAGTCACAGGAGCCGGTTATTTTTGAATACGGCAATACAACCGGCGGACAACTGGAAGCTGAAGAGTTAAAAGCAGCAGTTGAACTGCTTATTACAACTAAAGAAGATAAATATGCTAAAAGAATTAATGAACTGGCTGATGCTGAAGACCGTTTTGGATTTAATATTTCAATGCTGGTTCGTGCCGTACCGTTTATGGATGATTCTTATAAGGAAAAAATAGAAGAGAAGGTTAAAACACTTATTGTAAACAGAAACAAATTTGCCGGTGATAATCCCTTTGGTGTACCTATAACAAGAGGCGGATGGGCAGGGAGCGGTGCAGTTGTAGGTTCCGGTGTAACTAACTATCTTCTGCATAAAACTTTTCCCGATTTAGTTGACAAAGAAAATGTTTTCAAAAACCTGAATTTTATTTTTGGTACTCATCCTTACCATAATATTTCGTTGGTTTCCGGAGTTGGTACAGTTTCTAAAAAAGTTGCTTATGGAAATAACAGGGCGGATTATTCATTTATTGCCGGTGGTGTTGTTCCCGGTATACTTATTATTAAACCTGATTTTCCCGAGAACAAGGAAGACTGGCCTTTCCTCTGGGGTGAGAATGAATATGTTATTGCTCTCTCTACAAGTTATATATATCTTGTTAATGCAGTAAACACCCTGTTGAATGAATAATTATCATGGCTTTTAGAGATTGTGTAAAAAGTAGAAAGTAATGAATAAATATTGTTTAACCCCAGGCTTCAGCGTCTGTTGCACAACTCAGCCTTAACTTCACAAGGAGAAGATATCAATTGCCACGACTTTTAAGTCGTGGGAGAAAACAATTAGCATGGAGGCTTTAGCCACAATTTGCCTTAATTGTGCGTGTCCCGACCCTTCGGGGGCTAAAGCCAAAAATATTTGGAATCCTTAACCACGACATAAATGTCGTGGCAATAAATAAACAGTCTCTTTCAAGGAGAAGACATTTAATTATTAGTTCTGCAACAGACCCTTCAGGGTCTGGGGGACATGAGATAAGGTTATATAGGGCTTTAGCCCTGAATTAGCTTCAGTTCAGCGCTAAAGCCCGTGTTATGGTTCTTTAGGCTCCCCCATGTTTAAACATGGGGTTAATCAATAAAATTATTGTTTATTCCTCAGTCTTTAATTTTTACACAATCTCTTCGGAGGAAAGGGCGTAGTATTCGGTTTTATCCCTAAATTTTATTCTCCGCTTGAAATGCCGGAGCCGCCGCTGAAATCATTATTACCCATACGGGCTTTACCATAATAAACTATGTTCGATCCCCCGCTCTGGTCAGAGTTTATTGTACCGTTCATTGTAACAGAAACACTGGAGCCGCCCGAGAGATCAGCATCTACATCGCGGACAGAAAAACTCTTTAATTTAAAAACACTTCCGCCGGAACCTTTTGCAAGAAGATTTTCGCCCTTGCCGGTAAACTTAACTACACTGCCTCCTGAGAGACCGAGATTTATATCTCCGCAAGTAAGGTCTCCTTCCAGTTCAGCTCCGCCTGATAATTCAGCACTGAAATCTTTTGATGCAATATTCATATTTATCCTGCACCTTGAACCACCACTTAAATCAAGTTCCGTTAGAACAGGCATTTTAATTTTTATCCTGATATCATCATATTTTCTATAGCTCCACTTATCAATAGAAAAACGGAGGACATTTCCTTTTTTTTCAACCTCAAGAACACGGAAGTCTCTGTCATCTGCCTCTACTTCTATACTGTATGTGCTTCCCTGCGATATACTAATAAGCATTCCCCAGCCGGCATCCACACCAGTAAAATCTGTAAAATTATATGTACGCTTTTCCTGTGCAAACAGACGATCGCTTAAAAAAACAAACACGGCTGCGGCAGTAAGAATGTAAAAAATTGTCTTTTTCATATCAGGCCTCTAAACTTAGTTATACCATTTTAGAGATTAGACTTGCAGTTTTAAGAAAAGGTTACTGACAAAAATAAATAATACCCCTGCTGCCTCTTTTACTATCTGTTGTAGAAATTTACATTAAATAATTATACGCAAATGCGGCGATATGACTATAACTAAAGATGACATCTTTTTAAAAAGATGTCATCTTTCCCGAAGAAACTTTTCTGTGAATCCCCCGGAGACTAAAAAACCTTATAGTACCTAAGTGCCTAAGTGGTATTCCCACTTAGACACGCAGGATACCGTGAAACATATAGGAATTTTTTAACTACCACTCATTTGTCTTAATACTCATATCATCATCCATCTTCCTGTCCATCTTTTCTTCGTACATATCTTTGTATTTTTGGTGAAGCTCAGCGGGCACTTTTTCACCATCAATTATCATTTCCCTCGAATTAAATTCCATATCAAAATCATCATCAGCATCATCAATAATACCATCTTTTTCAAGCTCTTCAGTCAGGTCATTCATAAAACGGTTAAATTTTCTAACTCCCTTTTTTGCACGCTTTATCTCTGATTTCGATTTTTTTAATTCACTTTTTAGTTCAGCCATCTGTTCATGCAATTCAGACATGTCTATATTTTCCATTGCCCTCTGAACATCTTCATGAATTTTATCTACATCAATATCTACCTTAATATCTTCCATTTCTTTATGCAGTTTTCTCATATCCTCTTCAAACTCACCGGATTCAAATGCAAGCTTTAATTTGGAAGTCATTTTTTTCATATCTTTTCTTAACTGTTCTCCGTCAAAAGAGAAATCAAAACGACGACTTTCCATGTCTTCATGCATTTTAGCCATGTCTTTTTTAAACTTTTCCATATCAAAGTGAAAATCTTCCATGTTTACATGCAGCTTGAACAGTTCGTTATCAATTTGTTCAACTCTGTCATATATATAATCTTCATATTCAGCAATTTCATTTTCAGATAACTGCCTGTCGTTTTTATATAATTTATCAATTCTGCCGTCTTCAAATATTACTTTCCACTTTACATTATCATCGTGAAAAACAAGTTTTCTTTTACCGTCATTTTCGTTATGATTAAAATATCCATAGTCTTCATTGCGGGAAGAAGAGCAGGCAATTAAAGATATTGAGGAGACAAAAAAAACAAATACTAAAAACAGATGCCTTTTATTGTTCAATATCA
>JAWOJF010000331.1:0-2743 GCA_046481785.1 Ignavibacteriaceae bacterium
ATCCCTGTTAGATGGAGCAACATACACATTGTTGGGTAAAACTTTCATTCCGTCTTCTGCCTGATGAATTTTCATCTTAGTAGTTTTTTGAATCAGTTCAGGCATAATACTAATGTGGTTCGGGTCGAGATGCGATACAACTATAAAAGCCATACCGGATTGTTCGGGCATATTTTTGAAAAATCTTTCAATAGCATCCAGCCCGCCGGCAGATGCACCTATGCCTACCACATAAAAAGAGTTATCAGAAGATGAGAAGGATACCCGGGAAGCAGCTTTCCCTTCTTTAACTGCAGCTTGCTTAGGAATTATTTTCTTTTTCTTATCCATAACATTTGTAATTAAGTTATATTCAATTTTGAATAATGTAACATAATAAAAATCTAAAATCAACAATAAGTTGTATTTAAGTAGTTGTTAAGTATTAACAATGAACATTATAAAAAAAACATAATTTTGAAAATACTATCAACTCCTGTTATATCATACATATAATTTCAGCGTGTTATGCTGCGAAAAAAATATTTAAATCAAACTCCCAAGAGCTATCAGTCCGGAAATAAATATTAAAACACCTGCAATTTTATTTACCCATTTCATCCCGGTTAAGTCTAATTTCTTTCTAAAGAGAGTAACACCTGAACTAAGAATCAAAAACCATAAACCCGAACCAAGAAAAACACCCGATACCAGAATTGATGCAGAAAAAAAACCAAGTCCTTCACCTAAACCAAGTGCAGAGAACACGGCAATAAAAGCAAAAATGGTAATAGGATTTGTAAATGTTAAAAAGATTGTAGTAAAATATGATCTTAGTTTTCCAGTTTGCCTAAGAGGTATACCCGGATCAGCGGGGCGGACACGAAAAGTTCTGATGCCAAGAAATATCAGTAAAGCCCCGCCGACCAATCTTATCCATACTCTATGACTTTGAAGAGTATCAGAAATGATAGTGAGACCGAATGCAGCAACACTGCCGTAAAGCAAATCTGCCGTTGCAGCGCCAAGTCCGATTACCATACCATGCATCCTACCCTCGGTAAGTGTTTTACGGACACATATAATTCCAATAGGTCCTATTGGAACTGCCATAGCAAACCCAATAATTAATCCCTTTATAAAAAAGTTGATATCCATCAATCAGCTTTCAAAGGGGTTATATATTCTAAGAGTTTTTTGTATTCCATATAAAAACTGTTTACTTAATAATTTACACATTACGTGAAATTAAAAATCCTGATCATCATCTGTTGATAAAGTAAACAGAAGTTTATTTCTTTTTTCAAGCTTTATAGTATTTTTTTGTCGATCATTATTAGTTACAAATTCTTCTAATGAATAACTCACCGATAGTCCGTGAATCCAGAATTGGCTGCTGCCAAAATTCCGTTCATTTTCATCGGTGGTATCTGAAACGTCTAATAATATGAATCGGTTATTATTCACCATCATACCTGGTAACTGTTCTGCTATCCAACCTGATCAATTTTTCCTGGAAAAGATATCATTCAATGAATTTTCAACTACATCAACTTCACGGTTAAAATCTCTTTTGAAAACATCCCAATTATCCTTTCCATCATACCTGTATTCATTAAGTCTTTTTCTCAATTGAATATTGTTTTGTTCTAATGTCAGAACTTCATTTTCGTATTTTGCTTTAAAATTATTGGTTGTTGTTTTCATGGCTTCTTTGAATTCGGCAATTTTCTTCTCATTTTCATTAATTCTTACTTCTGCATTACTCCTGTATTCCTGCCATTCCGTGTCAAATTTATATTGATCATCAATCATATCCTGATTTGCCTTGTTAACATCATCCCGGGGATTATCTCTGTTGTTCTCACATCCGGCAAAAAAGATTCCTGCAATAAACAGGACTACTGCTAAAATGAAATAATTGTTTTTCATAACTCTCCTTATATATTAATGTGATCTTTTATTTGTTTCTGTCTGTATCTTTTCCAAAACGATTGAATCCCCTTGCCTACTGCGCCTATACGATTTCCAACAACATTTATTTTATTTAATACCGGCATTACGGCATCTTCTATCCCGTTACGGATTTTAGTTTCCGCTGAGAATATTTTGTCTGCACGATCCCTGACATCATTCACAATTGATTTCGTAATTAAGAGCTGTGATTCTGCCTCTTTTGTTATGTGAGTTAGTTGTTCTGACAGCACAAGAGTTGATTGTATCAGGGGTCCAAGTTTATATGTCATACTCTGTACATTTTCTTCAATTGAATGCATTGATTTTACAAGCCGATAAACAAAGAAAATCAATGCAAAACAAAGCAAGGAAGCAGTTATGAGCAGAATAACGGTTAAAATTTCTATTGTTTCCATATTGCTGAATAATTAATTTTTCGATTCTTTTTTATAAGTGTCAATTCCGGCTTCAACGGATGATTTTAATCTTTCTTTTTCCGTTTCTATTTTATCTTTACCGGATTGAAATGCATCCTTTGCTTTTTCTTTTGCATCATTAAAAACCCTCTCCGCATCTTTTTTTATTTCCTGCGGTTTTGATTTTACGTCATTCATTACCAATGAAAACTTTCTTTTGCCTTCATTATATAATTCTTCTGCTTTGTGTTTTGTTTCTGTATAATATTTATCGGCTTCCTGCATATATTCTTCAGACTTTTGTTTTATATCTTGTCTGAGTTCCTTACCGCTCTTGGGTGCAGCTAATAATGCTATTATGGCTCCAACAGCGCCGCCTGCTAAAAATCCGA
>JAWOJF010000388.1:0-3942 GCA_046481785.1 Ignavibacteriaceae bacterium
TCAATAACTTTTAGTACTTAAATTATTGTATGATAAATATTAAGGAGTAAGATGGGATTTTCAACTGATGCTATACATGCCGGGCAAACACCGGATTTAACTACCGGTGCTGTAATTACACCTATTTACCAGACCTCTACTTATGCCCAGGACGAGCTTGGAAAACATAAAGGATTTGAATACGGCAGAACACATAATTTAACCCGTGCTGCAATGGAAGCTAATGTTGCAGCTCTTGAAAAAGGTAAATACGGGATTGCATTTGCCTCCGGACTTGCAGCAACACACTCACTTACAACATTATTAAAAGCAGGCGATCATGTAATTGTTTCTGATAATGTTTACGGCGGTACTTACAGGCTGTTTGAATTAATAATGAAAGACTTTGGCCTGGAGTTTTCCTGGGTGAATACAAGTGAACTCTCCAATATTGAAAAAGCTGTTAAGAAGAATACTAAAATGGTTTTTCTTGAAACTCCCACCAACCCTATGCTTAATCTTACTGATTTAAAAGGTGCTGCAGAGATATGTAAAAAAAATAACCTCATCAGTGTAGTTGATAATACATTTATGAGCCCCTATTTCCAGAATCCTCTTACTCTTGGGTGCGATATAGTTGTACACAGCCAGACAAAATATATAAACGGCCACAGCGATGTAATAGGCGGCATAGTAGTTACAAATAGTGAAAAAATTCATGAAAGAATCCGCTATATACAAAATGCTGTTGGAGCAGTTCCATCCCCATTTGACTGCTGGCTGATTCTCCGTTCAACCAAAACACTTGCAGTAAGAATGGAAAGGCATGAGAACAATGCAATACAGTTTGCCCAATGGCTTGTAAAATCGGGAACAGCAAAAAAAGTTTATTATCCCGGTTTGCCGGAACATCCGCAGCATGAGCTTGCTAAAAAGCAGATGCGCGGTTTCGGCGGAATGATATCTGCTGATTTCGGAAGTGCGGAAGCCGGAAGAAAAATTTTAAATAATGTAAAAGTATTTACCCTTGGTGAAAGTCTTGGCGGGGTAGAGAGCCTAATTAGTCACCCGGCTTCAATGACGCACGCTTCGGTTCCAAAAACTGAAAGGGAAAAGTTCGGATTAACTGATGGACTGGTACGTTTTTCTGTGGGAATTGAAGATATTGAAGATTTAATTGCAGATGTTGAGGATGCACTTAAATAGGTAAGACTTTAAGTTTATTCTTTTTTTATAAAAAGAAGTACCTGATATTTTTTACCGAATAATCAGGAAAAGAGATGAAAAGTATAACATTTTTTGGTTTTTAATAGCTGTTTTTTTTACCACTAAATCTGATTGACTTTTGACTTTTTAATTGCTTAAGTTACAGCTAATAATATTATTAACATTTTGAAGGGGAAATCAAAATGACCGTTAAAACAAGCTTACCTAAAAACTCCAGTGAGATTGATGATACCAAATATTCTATGGATACTCATCTGATTTACGGTAAATCCGTAACACAAAAATGGGACTATTCACACCATGTTCTGCCGCCTGTTTCGTCATCGGTAATTTACAGGCTGGATTCAGTTGAACGCGGTGCTGAAGGTTTTATGGAATTTGCTAATTCTCCCGTTGCAGGAGAAGAACCGGCGCCAATTTATATATATGACAGACTTGGTGAACCGAATAAAGATATCCTGGAAGAGAATCTGGCTTATGTTGAAAGAGGTGAAACTGCTGTAACTTTTGCTACAGGCATGGGCGCCATTTCGGCTATAATAGGGGTCCTTACAAAATCTTTCGATAAAATTGTGGCGCATAAAACTATGTACGGTTGTACGTATTCGCTTTTTACTAACTGGCTCCCGAAATATCATATACATACTGACTTTATCGATCTTACAAATCCTGAAAATCTCCATCATGTGGTAAATAAAAATACTAAAGTTGTATTTCTTGAATCTCCGGCAAATCCAAATCTTGATATAATTGATATTGGTGCCGTAAGAAAAATTGTTGATGAATTTAATCATGAAAGGGATGAAGCAGACCAGATTAAAATAGTTGTTGATAATACATTTGCTACACCCTATTGCCAGCGGCCAATTGAACTGGGAGCTGATTTTTCAGTTAACTCTTTAACAAAAGGGTTAGGCGGATTCGGTACAGATATGGGCGGCGTGGTAGTTGGTAAAAAGAAGTACCAAAACATTCTTCTCCTTTACAGGAAAGATTTTGGCGCTGTTGTAAATAATAAAGCAGCATGGAATGTCTTAACATACGGATTGCCTACTTTGCCAATAAGAATAAAGCAGCAGATGAAATCAGCCTTGCGTGTAGCTGAATTCCTGAATACCCACCCTAAAGTGGAATTTGTTAACTACCCCGGTCTGCCATCATATAAGTATTATGAGTTGGCAAAAAAACAGATGAGGGATTTTAACGGGAATTTTGCTCCGGGCAGTTTGCTTTACTTTGTTCTTAAAGGAGCTAACGCAAATGAAAGTAAAGAAAACGGCAGAAGACTTATTAACTATGCCGCTGAAAAGGCTTATACAATGACTCTTGCTGTAAGCCTGGGCCATACGAGAACATTAATAGAACATCCTGCATCAATGACACACTCAATGGTACCTGCTGAAAAGTTATTTGAGTATAATATAAACCCCGGCGGAGTAAGGATTGCACTTGGCCTTGAGAATGCAGATGATATTCTTGTGGATCTTGATGAGTGCTTAAGTATAATCTAAATTTGAAATACTTCTTAAGAGTAAAGATTAAAACCCCATTTATTGGGGTTTTTTTATTATCCCCGCTCAGATTTCCATCCTTAATTAATCGCATGTTAAATGTAAATAATTAACAGCCTCTGAATTGCAAATCACTTCATGATGATTATCATTAGACAGGTAATGCTTCAAATATATATTTGTTAGCAGTTAATTAAACTAACAATTGAACATAATAAAGACGGGGATACTATGAGAACTAATAAGACTATTCTGTTTTTACTTCTTTCTTTTTTGCTGATCTTTGCCGGCTGTAAAAAAGATGAAAATTTAACAGACCCACCACTCCCAAATGAATCTGAAGTATTAGCGCAATATATGGAGGCAAATGGTGATTACATAAACACCCAGGCTCCAACTTTTATTACTGCTTCAGAAGTAAGGGAAGGCCAGCTAAATAAAACAAACCAGATTGTTCTGGATTTAAGGAACAGTTGCGACTTTGAAACCAAAGGGCATATTGAAGGTGCGTTTAAGATCCGGATGAAAGATATTCCCTGGTATTACCGAACCAATGATCTGGCGGCTAAAGAAAAAGTGATTATAACATGTAATACTGGCCAGGAAGCCAGCTATGCCGTTGCACTGCTTAGATATTACGGTTATACTAACGTTTACGGAATGATGTGGGGTATGACCAGTTGGAACGCGCGCTGCGACTCATGGACACCCTTTATAAGTGATCAACTTGCTTCACAGTTTACCCAAAATTCAGTTGAAAAAAATTCCGGCGGCGGTATGCCGGAAATTAATACAGGTAAAACCACACCTGATGAAATACTGAGAGAAAGGGTTACATTGATACTGGATGCCGGGTTTGACGAGGCCAAAATATCAACTGAAACTCTTTTTATGAATCTCTCAGATTATTTTTTAGTTAACTATGCCTCTTTTGAAGAATACTCCGCAGGTCATATTCCAAACTCTGTACAATATACACCGGGGGCGGACCTGAAATTAAATACATATTTAAAAACACTTCCTGTTGATAAAACAATAGTTTTATACTGTTCAACGGGACAAACTGCATTCCATGCGGCAGCATATTTAAAAATCCTTGGGTATAATGCTAAATCTGTTCTGTTTGGTAATAACGGAATGAATTATTCTACTATGAGAGGTAAAAAATTCAATCCCGCAGAAATTAATGACTTTCCATACGTGCACTAAATAATTAATGCCGGCT
>JAWOJF010000022.1:0-3623 GCA_046481785.1 Ignavibacteriaceae bacterium
TTGTTGGTGCTGATGTTTGCGGAGCCTGCCATAAAACTGAAAAACAAGGTAAACAGCTTAGTATTTGGCAAGAATCTAAACATGCAAAAGCATTTGAAACTCTTAAAACCGCTGAATCTGATGAAATAGCTAAAAAACTTGGACATGAAACCCCAGCTGCTGAAACTGAAGCATGCCTTAAATGCCATACAAGCGGAAGTAATGGATCTGCCGAATTAAAACAGGCTAAATTTAAAATTGAAGATGGTGTTCAGTGCGAAACCTGCCACGGCGCCGGTTCAGAATATAAAAGCTTAAAGATTATGAAAAGCCGTGAAGAATCAATTGCGCATGGACTTATTGTTCATGACAAACTTGAAGACTTCTGCATTGGCTGCCATAATTCTGAAAGCCCTACATTTAAACCAATTGACTTTGCAGCAGAATGGGAAAAAATAAAACACCCGGTTCCTGAAAAGAAATAGTTTGCCGATAAAATTGTATAAAGAATAAAATGAAAAAAATAAGTATACTGATATTCTTCATTGCAGCATTTACATCTTCCATTTACTCACAAAATATAAACGGAAGGTTTTCATCATCAGTTTATATGTTTGAAAGGTATGACACAACTGACATATCAAATACCTATGCACGTGCATACCAGATGCTGAGCCTGAATATAAATGAAGGAAGATTTTCTTTAAGGTCTTACCTTAATCTTGAGAATGATTTTTCCAAAGATATTGAAGGCGATCCAAGGTTAAGGTTTTATAATCTTTACCTTGAGGGCAGAAACCTTCTCGATCTGTTTACAGTAAAACTTGGAAGGCAGCCGCTCTTTACAAATGTTGCCGGCGGATTGTTCGACGGTGTAAATGTTGATGTTAAATACAGCGGCCTTAAACTTACAGGTTACTACGGCGGAAACGTTCCTAATTACCAGAAACTGGAAATAGCAGAAGATTTTGACAGCAATTATGTACTTGGCGGTAAACTAACTTCTAATAATATCGATAACCTTCAGCTTTCTGTAAGCTATATTAAAAAGAATTTTAAGCCGCAGAGTTTTTTATCAATCAGTGATGAAACAAATGATCCTATCTCCACTCTCATTCAGAGGAACTCATACCAATATGAGTTTTTTACTGCTGAAGCTTCATACGAACTTAAAAATCTTGGTAATGTGGATGCCCGCTTTGACTACGATGTAAATTATGAACAGCCTTCCAAATATGAAATTAATGCACAGTACAATCAGATTGAAGACCTGAGCATTGAAGTTTATTATAACTACCGTGAACCAAGAATAAAATATAATTCTATTTTTTCTGTTTTCGATTACGGCAATACCAGTGAAATTGAAGCAGGCGGAAGTTATAAAATAAATAATATGTTCACAGTTTCAGGAAGGTATGGGAATGTAAGTTATAAGGATGAAAATTCAGGCAGGATCTCACTTGGAGTAAACTCTGATTATGGAAGTATCTTCTATAGAAAAAGTTTAGGCTATGCAGGTGAACTTGATGCTGTATCTCTCTATTCTGCCTATACATTCCTTGAAGGTTTATTAACTCCTTCTCTTGGGCTTACTTTTACCGATTATAAACTCTCTGAAGAGTCAGAAAAAAACAACCTTATTTCCCTGCTTGCAGGAGTTAATTACCGTCCCTTGAGAGAAATTTCTTTTGACGTACAGGGGCAGTACATGGATAATAAAATTTATAAAAATGATTTCAGGTTCTTCTTTAAAGTTAACTACTGGTTCAATACTAATTTAAATTGACTGATATTGTTATGAAATTAAAATATACATACTTTTTTCTTCTTTCAGTGCTTGCCGGATTGCTTTTTGCTGCCGGTTTATCCGAAGGAACTGCCACTGATGAGGAAGTAAAAAGGAATGATAAAATTATTAAATTCTCCCATTCATTTCATGCTGAGCTTGCTGAATGTGCAGACTGCCATTCCAAAGCTGCTGCAAGCACTACCCTTAAAGGCAGGCTGATGCCTGACCATGGGGATTGCGGAACATGCCATGACGTAGAAGATTCCGAACAGTGCGGCACATGCCATTATGAAGATGTTTATGAGCCGCTTGTGCAGAATGAAAACGAATTATTATTCAGCCACAGCTTCCATGTTACAGAACAAAAAATGGAATGCGAATCATGCCATAAAGGTTTTAAAGGTGCAGATTATGGTTTCCAGGCTGCACAGACTAACCCGGTAATGGCTGACTGCTATTCCTGCCATAATGATATGGCTGCTGCTTCTAATGCATGTGAAAGCTGCCATATTTCAACAGTAAATCTTTTACCACAGTCGCACAAAGATATAGCCTTTATACGAACCCATAAATTTGATGCTAATGATGTAAACGCAGACTGTATTATGTGTCATGATAACAACAATAATACCTGCCAGGATTGTCACGTTGCTTCAGGAATTGATGCACCAAATACAGCAAATAATTTCTTCCAGCCATACTCACCTAATACTTTTTCAGATGGTGCAAAAAAGCAGAATATTAACAGGGTTCATGAATTTAATTACAGGTTCTTACATGGTATTGATGCAAAATCTAAAAGAGCTGAATGTGAAAGCTGCCATGAAACAACTGATTTTTGTGCATCATGCCATCAGGGTGAAAATGGTGACTATGCTTTAGGTGGTATTATGCCTGCTTCTCATCTTAACAGATCACAGTTTATTATTGGCGGTATTGGCTCAGGCGGAGGCGAACATGCCAGGCTTGCTAAAAGAGATATTGAAAGCTGCGTTTCCTGCCATGACGTTCAGGGTGCAGATCCTACATGCCTCTCATGCCATACTGATTATGACGGCATTAAGGGAACCAATAATAAAACACATGCAAGGAACTTTATGAGAGATGTTAAAGGCGACTGGCATGACAGCCAGGGTTCTATGTGTTTTAACTGTCATACTACTTCAACTTTTGGAAACGGATTCTGTGGTTACTGCCACACTACAAGGTAAATAATTATGAAATACAGTTTATTATATATTGTACCCGCACTCCTGTTAGGCATCTTTTTAACAAGCTGCAGTGAACTAGAATCAGATATTTCTCAGCCGCAGCCTCTCTCCTTTCATAAAGAAGGGATTGTTACACCGGGCCATGGAAATTTCCACGGGCAGCTTATAAAAGAAAACGGCTGGAGTATGAATGAATGTAAACAATGCCATGGAACTGACTTTGGCTTTGTAAGGAACGGTACTAGCTGCTTAAGCTGCCATACCGGCTCAAGAGGCCCCGAACAATGTAATACCTGCCATGGTTCGTTTGGTGATCCTTCCCGTATTGCACCTCCTGAAGCACTTGACGGCAGTACTTCAACTTCTGTAAGAGGTGTAGGTGCGCATGCAAAACATATTTATGAAAATACGATGGGTAACAGGGTTAGCTGCTCTAACTGTCATGTTTTTCCGCAGTCTCTTTATGCTGAAGGACATATGGATGGAGATAACCGTGCAGAAGTTACACTAAAAAACATTGCTACTGCTTTCGGGGCATCAAATGCTTCTTACGATATAGAAACAGGCAGTTGCTCAAATACATACTGCCATGGTAATTTTACCTTTTATAAAGATTCAGCCCATGCAGAAGACCGGTTTGCTTA
>JAWOJF010000048.1:0-17623 GCA_046481785.1 Ignavibacteriaceae bacterium
CACACCTCGCGCCTGGCGCGCGGGTCGAGCCCCGTTGTCGGCTCGTCGAGGAACACGGGCAAAAAGTTTCATAGGTACATTTAAGAAGGGCTCGTAGCTCAGTTGGTTAGAGCATCCCGACTTGATAAGTCGGGAGGGTCGGTGATTCAAGCAAAAGAAAATAGCAAAAAGTTTCATAGGTACATTTAAGAAGGGCTCGTAGCTCAGTTGGTTAGAGCATCTGACTCATAATCAGAGGGTCGGTGGTTCAAGCCCATCCGGGCCCACAGGTGGAAATAATAATTTCCAAAATACAAATCCCAATAATACCATATTGGGATTTTGTATTTTAAAACAAAAAGAAATGGTGAATCTACCAGGGCTCGCAGCTAAAGTTGGTTAGAGCATCCCGACTTGATAAGTCGGGAGGGTCGGTGGTTCTCCCGAGGGGATCCCTTTGGGAAAGCCCATTCGGGCCCACGAATGGAAATAGCAATTTCCAAAATACTAATCCCAATAATACAATATTGGATTTTATGTTTAAATAAGGAGAAATAACATAGGATAAATTTTGCCCTTACTTTTAAAAAGCTATTTATTTTATTTGATTCTGGATTTTCTAAATACTTAGAGAGGTGGGAGAAGCACTATGCTAGTCTCCTGCTCCAATTCTTCTAGTTCTTAGCCTTATTTTTTAACAATTAGGGGCCCGGGATGATTAAACATATTATTACTCTTCTTTTCTTATTTATCTTATTCACCAATTCTTTTGCCCAGAATAAACCTTTTGGCCATAAGGTTACTGGTTATGGTGATATTATGAGCGATGCATTTTTTATTAAAGAAGGTTTCATTTTAGACAGTGCTGCTTCATATGGAGGAATATTCCGTTTTGAATACGATGACAATGGAAGATTGGAAAGAGATATAAATTTCATAAAGTTCCCTGTAATAGATAGTGTTACGGGAAGATTTAAAAGTCAGTCAGGCTTTAGAGACTATTTTTATAATGATAGGGGAGATGTCGATTCTGTTAAAACTGGAGTATGGTACGGGCCTAATTCGGAATCAGATCAGGGAGGCTATAGGGCAGAATATATTTATGATGATGAAGGTAATATACTGTCAAAAAGTTATATCACGAACGGAGCTGCATACAGTATTGAGGAATACAATTATGATTCATTCGGAAACATTGTATTAACCAGAATAATTATTCCGGAAACTCAGGATACTACTGTTGATACAAAAGAATATGATTCACAAAACAGGCTGATAAAAACAATCATAAACAACCAGCCTTTTTCTGATGTTCAACAAGTTGTATATGAATATGATACTACCGGTAATATAAATTTTACAATACAAAACATTAAAGATGATACTCTTGTTTCTAATGAAGGGTACTATTATATAGAATTTGACCAGTTCGGCAAAATGGATTATCAAATCCAATCCAGAGGTTTTAATCCTGCCGACTCTACGTGGGAGATATATAACGAACTTATATGTGATTATGATGAATATGGTAATATTCTTAATATGGGTGAAATAGTCCGGTACCACTATGACAATAATGGGAATCTTGATACACTAACTAATACTCATGCTATATTAAGCGGCTATATGGGGGCAAAAGGAAAAATAGTTGATTCATACGGAAATAATATAACGTTTCCTGAATTCTACTTAATGACCAATTTCTATTATAGTGGCTTTGTAACAGGAGTTGATGGTGGAAAACTAAATGATCTGAATTACAATTTATCACAAAACTATCCCAATCCGTTTAATCCGGTAACATCAATTACTTATTCCTTACCCAAGAGTGGTATGGTAACACTAAAAATTTATGATATGCTTGGGAAGGAAATAGCTGTTTTGGTTAATGAAGAAAAACAAAGCGGAATATATAAGGCTACATGGAATGCCTCAGATATTGCTTCGGGAGTATACTTTTATAAAATTACCTCAGGTGAATACTCAAAAACAAACAAAATGTTACTGCTGAAATAACGACGTAAGGAAGAGATGACACTTTCTAGAAAGATGTCATCTCTTTAAGACACGATAAATTTTGGTGTAGTAAATAAGGCCAAATAACAATTTCCAAAATACAAATCCCAATAATACCATATTGGGATTTTGTATTTTCAAACCGAAGGAGTAATCCATTGTGAACAATTCCGCACTCTAACATGCTAGAATAGCCTCGCAGGAGACGTAAGACACAAATCCCAATGAAAAGCTGTAATGTGTTGGTTTTCACCGCATTGTACCCTCTGTTTTGTATATATTATGCAAGGTTATTCTCGTCACTAAGTTGTTATACCAATGCATACCCATGAGCAAGTTTACGTCACATCGCAAATAAGAGTTCAAGATCATATTTTAAAAGCAAGATTTCCATTTAGAATAATTGACAATCGTTAATTAATACTGATAATAGAATAAAGATGGAAGCCTTATTTCTACCGGTTTCACCAGTGTTTTAAATAAGTAAAGTAAGTTCATTTAATTAGTTCGAAGAAATATCAAAAAACAAGGAGTATTCAGTTATGAAGCGGTTTATGTTACTATTATTGTTACTCACTTTTTGTTTACCTAATTCTATTTTTGCACAGTTCCAGGACTATGGCTTTAAGCTGGGTGTAAAAGGAAATTATTTGGTGGTAGGCAATGAGTATACTGAGGAGGAGTATAATCCTTCTTTGCTGTTCAGATTAAACGGCACATTTGAATTATCAAGGATATTTGACCTTGAGATAGGAGTTGGTTACGGTTATATGCAGGGTGAGGATTACACTCTTGACCAGTATAAAACCACATTTATGCCGGTAGATCTTAGACTGGTATTAAGCCCTTTTAATTCTACATCAGTAAATCCTTACTTATATATAGGCGGTGGAATTTCTTACTGGGATCTTACCGATCCGCCTGCTAATCCTGTAAATCCTCCGGATGATGAAAATGGTATTGTTACCTTGGGTGTAGCGGGTATTGGGCTGGAAATTGCTCTTTCACAAAATGTCCTTCTTGATATCACTGGTGGATTTAATATGTTTGGTCATGATGATGTAAATGGGGACGCAACCAACCTGCAGGATAAAACACTTCATGATTTTGACAGGTACATAAATGTTGGTCTTGGACTAACATATGTTTTCGGAACCTGCGATACAGATGAAGATATGGATGGGTTAAATAAATGTACGGAAGATAGTTTGGGTACTGATCCTAAAAATCCTGATTCCGACGGTGATGGCCTGAAAGATGGCGAGGAAGTTACACAGTATAAAACAAATCCTTTAAATCCTGACACTGACGCAGACGGATTAAAAGATGGCGAAGAAGTTTTTACTTATAAGACTAATCCTTTAGTAGCTGATACTGATGGTGATGGCCTGAAAGACGGCGAAGAAGTTACAAGATATAAAACAGATCCAACTAACCCGGATACTGATGGTGATGGATTGAGTGACGGCAGCGAAGTTATGGATCATAAAACTGATCCTCTTAAAGCTGATACTGATGGAGACGGTTTAACCGATGGTGAAGAAGTTAACGGCACAAACCTCGACCTGAGAGTTGTTGGTAAGGAAGTTAAATCCGGTAATGTTAAAACAGATCCTTTAAATGCTGATTCTGACGGCGACGGCTTGAAAGACGGTGAAGAAATGAAGAGATACTTCACTGATCCTAATAATAAGGATACTGATGCCGGCTCGGTTGATGATGGTACTGAAATAGCTAACCAAACCGATCCGCTTGATCCGATGGATGATAAAGCAATGGATCCAGGCCTTACTCTGGATATTAAATTCAAGCAGGGCAGTGCTGTAATTCAAACTGATTATCTCGATGATCTGCAGAGAGCTTTTGCTTATCTGAAAGAAAAAGTAGAAAGAAAGTTTGAAATTCATGGTTATACTTCAACTGAAGGTTCTGAAGCATTTAACCAGACTCTTTCTGAAAAACGTGCTAATGCAGTTGTTAACTGGTTCAGGGAAAGCGGCATTGCACAGGAGAGAATGACAGCTATTGGCCATGGCGAATGCTGCCCGATTCTTGTTAATAACGAAGAAGACAGGCCGGCTAGCAGAAGAATTGTTCTCGTTCTTAAATAAATAGTATTCTTTTATATTATTTAACTTTTTCTAAAAGCAGGACGGACACATTGTCTGTCCTGCTTGTTTTATAATAAACCTTTACATCTCCGCCAGATAGTTAAATCCTGCTGCTATTTAAATATTCCACCAAAATTTATTAAGTTACATAACCTGATTACACAGGTAAAGGGAGAAAAATCCATAATGTATTATAAGAATAATTCTGTTTTATTTTTAATGCGCTCATTTGCTTTAGTGGCAGGGCTGTTATTTGTTTTTATATTGCTATCTTCCTGTTACTCTGAATCTACCGTTGCATCCGATTCTGATAAAGATACTATATCTGGTTCTTTCTCTAACTGGGTAGGTACCTGGGTTACTGCCCCGCAATTAGTGGAGCCTCAAAATAATCCGCCTCAACCGGGCTTAAGCAATAATACAATACGACAGGTACTCCGTGTTTCTCTTGGCGGCGATAGCCTGAGGATACGCTTCTCCAATGAATTCAGTTCAAATCCGGTAACAATTAAGGCTGTGCATATTGCACTCTCGGCTGGGATGGATGCAATTGATGCAGGCACCAGCCAGGCATTAAAATTTGATGGTATGGAACATGTAACAATGGCACCGGGTTCTGCAGTTACATCAGATCCCTTCCGGTTTACGGTAACGCCGCGGACAGATGTTGCCATCACAATTTATTTTGGTGAAACATCACCCGATGTAACCGGGCATCCGGGATCGCGCACCACCTCATACATTCTTGTGGGGAATCATGTTTCTGATGCAAATTTCTCCGGTGCTGTAACTACAGATCATTGGTACATCATCAACGGCATTGATGTAGTTGCGCCGGAATCTGCCGCTGCAGTTGTTGTGCTTGGTAACTCTATTACTGATGGACGCGGTTCAGGCACTAACAAACAAAACCGCTGGCCCGATGAATTGGCACGCCGGCTTCAGGATAATCCTGATACACGTCAAGTGGCAGTCCTTAACCAGGGAATAGGCGGTAACTGTGTACTTCGCCAATGTCTCGGCCCATCCGCTATAGATCGTTTTGAACGGGATGTATTAAAACAGCATGGCGTTAAATGGCTTATTATCTTTGAAGGAATAAATGATATCGGACAGGCAGGCGGAGCAGAGGGTTCTGCTGCAGTTGCCGGAAATCTGATTGCTGCTTATGAACAAATGATAGATAAAGCGCATTCCATGAATATAAAAGTATATGGAGCTACTATTCTTCCATTTAATAATTCTTTTTATGATTCAGATGATCATGAAGCCGCATGGAAGACAGTAAATGAATGGATACGGAATAGCGGTCGCTTTGACGCCGTTATTGATCTTGCTGAAGCCTTAGGCGATCCTGCAAACCCGTTAAACCTGCTGCCCGAAGCAGACACCGGGGATCATCTGCATCCCAATGAAACTGGGCATAGAATGATTGCAGAAGCAGTTGATCTGGCTCTGTTTAAATGAAAGTATATTTTATCTGCTTTCTTTATATTTTTACTAACGGCATTTTTACCCGGATTTATAATGCTCAGTACTGGATTAATTAATTCTTAAGGAATGTAATATGGATACAGTTTCAATTCTTCATGCAGGTACTATTGGGAAAAATTTTGTACCCGCTGAATTCCTTCAGAACGGAAAGGATGAATATTATTACCGCAATATTCAAACATTGTGGCCAAAAAATAAATGGCGCCGTTTAAGATCCGATGAGTTAGCTACACTCGTAAAGAATAATAATTCTTCAAATAACTGGGATGAATTATTTGTAACTGATGAGTTTGATCCTTTGTTATTGGTTAATAATAGTTTTTTTGGACTTGTCAGGATTGGACGGCTTCAAAATGTTGTGCTGGAACATAATGATCTAAAATTACCTGCCGGTATTACCAACAGTATAATTATATCCTGCGATATCGGCGATGATGTTGCCATTCATAATGTTGGCTACTTATCTCATTTCATTATAGGTGACCGCTGCATCATCTCAAAAGTAGATGAGATGAATACTAGTAATTATGCAAAATTTGGAAATGGAATTGTTAAGGAAGGGGAAAAGGAAGAAGTACGCATATGGCTTGATCTTATGAATGAGGCAGGCTGCAGGCGGGTCGTTCCTTTTGACGGAATGATTACAGCAGATGCATATCTCTGGGCAAAATTCCGGGATGATAGTACACTGCAGTTGAAGTTAAAAGATATAACACAAAACAGTTTTGACACTCACCGCGGTTTTTACGGAATGATTGGAAACCAGTGTGTTATAAAAAATTCACGTATTCTTAAAGATGTTAAGATAGGGCCTCATTGTTACATCAAGGGGGCTAATAAACTTAAAAATCTTACTATAAACTCTTCAAAAGAGGAACCAACGCAGATTGGCGAGGGAGTTGAATTAGTTAACGGAATTATCGGCTACGGATGTCATATTTTTTACGGATGCAAAGCAGTTCGTTTTATTCTTGGTAATAATTCAAATCTTAAATATGGTGCACGGCTTATAAATTCTTTTCTTGGTGATAACTCAACAATATCATGCTGCGAGGTGCTTAACAATCTTATATTTCCTGCGCATGAACAGCATCATAACAATTCATTCCTGGTTGCTTCACTGGTAATGGGGCAAAGTAATATAGCCGCAGGCGCTACAATTGGTTCAAATCATAACAGCAGATCAAACGATAATGAAATTCAGGCGGGGCGCGGATTTTGGCCCGGCTTATGTACAAGCCTGAAACACTCGAGCAGATTTGCTTCTTTCACTCTATTATCAAAAGCTGATTATCCTTCCGAACTTGATATTCCCCTCCCTTTTTCACTTCTTAATAATAATGAATCAAAAGACAGGCTGGAAGTAATGCCTGCTTTTTGGTGGCTTTATAATATGTATGCTCTTGCAAGAAATTCCGGAAAATATAAAAGCCGTGATAAACGGATGCATAAGATTCAGAATATAGAGTATGATGCATTAGCTCCTGATACTATTGAGGAAATTATTAACGCCTGCAGGCTGCTGGAAATTTGGACCGCTAAGGCATGGATTACAAACAATGGTTCTTCTGCATCTAAGGATGTGCCAGATTTACTAACAACCGGACGCGAATTGTTATCAGGCCCTGCTGAAAAAATAAAAGACCTTGTTGTACAAGGTGAAAATATGGAAAGATCAAACCGGAAGGTAATAATTCTTAAAGTTTATAACAGTTACCATGCATACAAGGATATGCTTCATTATTATGCTGTTAAGAATATACTTGCATATTTACATTCAGATCCAAAAGCCGGTTTTACATCAATGCAGAAAGAACTGCTGGGTATCCGGGAGAGTAATTGGGTAAACATAGGCGGACAGCTTATTCCCGAAAAAGATATTGATCAGCTAAGAGCTGATATCGGTTCGGGTAAGCTTGATTCATGGGAAAAAATACATAACAGGTATAATGATTTGTGGAATAAATATCCGCTTGAAAAGCAAAAGCATGCTTATGCTGTACTTTGCGAATTACTTTCTGTAACTGAGCTATCAAAAACCCAGTGGATTTCAGCACTTGATAAATCTGTTGTTATACAGGATTATATCTGCGAACAGGTTTACCTTTCAAGGAAAAAAGATTATGATAATAAATTCCGTCAGGCTACTTTCAGAAATATGGATGAAATGACAGCATCAATTGGTACTGTAGAAGATAATAGTTTTGTTAAGGAAGTCCGCCACGAAACAAACGAATTTAAAGAAATGATTTCTGAGATTAAGAAAAGAGCTTGAGACTGTTATTGTTTACTTAAAACGAATTAAAAAATATACTTAATAAAGAATTATAAAAGGGAGAATGAATGAATCTGAGTGAGCCCCGCTATTCAAAATACGCTCTCGTTAAAGAGATGATGGATACAATATCTGTGATAAAGAAATTTAATCCTGATCAAACGAAGAATGTTGCAGAAAAAATTAAGTCCGTTGGGAAATTATTACTAACAGGTGAAGGATCAAGCAGGATATTTCCTGCCAAAAATACAATACGTAAAGCCCTTACGCGGGGTTTGGATCTGTGCATAATTACAGACGGCTCGCGTCTTGCTGCCCAATATGATCTCTCAAAATTTGCAGTATTTTGTGCCTCAAATTCAGGACGGACAAAGGAGGTTATACTGCTTGCAAAGAAATTGGCTGCAATAAATAATAATAACCGTTTTGCTGTAACAGCCAACAGCGGTACACTCCTTGAAAAAGAGTGTGTAGAAACTTTTGTTTTACAATGCGGCTGGGAAGAAGCCACTGCAGCAACTAAAAGTGTTGTAGAACAGGCGTTGGTATATGAATCATTACTCTGGAACATAACCGGGCTGGATAGAAAGAATGATTTAGCGGATTTATCAGGTAAGATTGAGAATGTTTTAACCATGTCTGTTGATCCCGCTGTTGTTAGTTTTGCCGCAGAGGCGCCAACTATATACTTTGCAGGTTATAATGATGGTGTTACTGAAGAACTGACTCTTAAAACAAATGAGATAACAAGAAAAAAATCTGATTTCCTGGAAGGTACATATGCAGTTCACGGGATTGAAGAAGTTATGGAAAAGAAAGATATAGTTTTTGTGGTTGATCCTATTGATGAAGAAATTGATAAATTCCAGGAAGTTTTAGAAAAAGGAGTTGGACTTAAGGTTGTTGCTATTGCTGCTAAAGAAACTCCGTTTACAACAATAAGGGTTCCGGATGCAGGTGATTTAAATCCATATCTGTTTCTGTGCGCCGGCTGGAATATACTAGTTGAAATTGGATTAGCGTTAGGTGTTAATCCGGATAAACCCCAACGTGCAAGAAAAGTAGGGAATGAATTAGCAGGTTAGATATAGATTTGTGTAATCATAAGAGCATTGTAATAAAAATAATTTCTTCTTATTTTTCATTGTTAATTATGCATTATAAATTGTTAATTGCCCCGGGGCTATAGCTCAGCTGGGAGAGCGCTTGAATGGCATTCAAGAGGTCAGGAGTTCGATCCTCCTTAGCTCCACTATAATAAAGCCTGTAAAATATTATTTACAGGCTTTTTGCTTTTTTAAAGACGATTGTGAACCGCCGGTGATATTTTTGATTTGGAGGCTGTGGGAAAAATTAACGACTGAAGAATAAATATTAGTTTTATTAATTAACACCATATTTTAACATGGGGGAGCCTGAAGAACCATAACGGGGGCTTTAGCCCTGAAATGAAAGCTAATTTATGGCTAAAGCCATATAATCTTATCTCATGTCCCCGGGCTGAAGCCTGGAGTTAATACATATTTATTTACACTTTCTACTTTTCAACAAAACTCTTGCAAAGCAAGTAGAGAAATAAATATTTATTATTATTCAAAAATAAATTATTATATTTCATAATCAGCATTTTTTATAAACCAAAAATAATCCGGATGGATATAAATTAATTTATTCATCATGCAGCCATGCCGTGCAATTATGCTGCCCTGCAGCCTGCGTTCATGCTGCTTCATCTAACTATTACAAATTATTAATGAAGATAAATTATTGAATTATATTCAGGGAAATATATGTTAAAAACTCTCTTAACAGTATGGAATACATTGAGGCTTGCCTTAAAAGGGGGAGAGGCAAATATTCTTGAAGGAAGTATGGACAGGGCTATTATACTTCTTGCCATTCCTATGATGCTTGAAATGCTCATGGAATCATTATTTGCCGTGGTTGATATTTTCTTTGTAAGTAAATTAGGGGTAAATGCAATTGCAGTAGTAGGTTTAACCGAATCAATGCTTACTATTGTTTACTCACTGGGGTGGGGACTTGCAATGGGTACTACTGCTATGGTTGCAAGAAGGGTGGGTGAAAATGATATCGGGGGAGCTGCTGTTGCAGGGGTTCAGTCATTATACCTGGCTTTTATGGTTGCAATTCCTCTTTCCCTTCCGGGAATTATTTATGCCGAGGATCTGCTCCGTTTAATGGGTGCAGGTGAGGCTGTTATAAGCGAAGGAGCTGTTTATACTAAAGTAGCATTAGGCGGCAATATTGTAATTATTTTATTATTCCTTATAAATGGAATATTCAGGGGTGCCGGCGATGCTGCTCTTGCTATGCGCTCTTTATGGATTGCAAACGGCCTGAACATAATTCTTGACCCGATGTTTATATTTGGTTTCGGTCCAATACCTGCAATGGGTATAACCGGTGCGGCTGTTGCTACATTAATCGGACGCTCAACCGGTATCCTTTATCAGCTTTATCATTTATTTAAAAGTAACGGAATAATAAAAATTCATAAAGAGAACTGGATGATTAAAGGCGATATAATTACAAAACTTATCCGTCTTTCAGCAGGTGTAACCGGACAGTTTATTATAGGCTCGGCTAGCTGGATTTTTATGATCCGTATTATCTCCCGCTTTGGCAGCACAGCTCTTGCAGGCTATACGATAGCTATAAGAGTGGTTATTTTTACAATACTTCCTGCATGGGGTATTTCAAATGCTGCTGCTACAATGGTGGGGCAGAACTTAGGAGCAGCACAGCCGGAACGGGCCGAGAAATCTGTTTGGCGCACCGGCTTGTATAATATGGGTTTTATGGGAACTCTTATGATAATATTTTTGTTGTTCGCAAAAAGTATTGTTAGCTTTTTTACTAATGAACCGGAAGTAGTTGAATTTGCAAGTAACTGTCTTAACATACTTGCCCTCGGATATTTATTTTTTGCTTTTGGTATGGTAATTATGCAGGCATTTAATGGTGCGGGTGATACTAAAACTCCCACCATATTAAACTTTTTTATATTCTGGATTTTCCAGATACCATTAGCTTACCTGCTTGCTATAGTATTAAACTTTGAATCAACAGGTGTTTTTATATCTATAGTATCAAGTGAGTCACTTTATTCGGTAATCGGTTTTTTCCTTTTTAAAAGAGGGAAATGGAAAACAGTGCAGGTTTAAATTAAGATTACGATATTTTATTAGAAACTGAAATCACTTTAAAGGAATAATTAATGCAAAACAAATTTATAATACCTCTTGCAGTATTATTTTTTATTATAATATTTAACGGTTGTATTGATGAACCGCTTGCTCCTTATTCAGTACCCAATCCAATTCAGCCGCTGGCTGTTGGGAATGAATGGATATTTACCGACTCGGTTTTTGTAATGGACGGCGTATCTGTTGGCACTACAAGGATAATTGTTTCCGGAGTTACACTGGTTTCTTCCGGTCAACTATTTTTTGACTGGCAGGTTTATGGTGAAAACACATTGCTGAGAACTAACCTTATTTCAACTGATGAAAAAAGTTTATGGCATCACGGTGAAGTTGTGAACGCTGAGACACTGCTTGTTAAAAAACAATGGTCTAAGTACCCGGTTAATATTGGTGATACATTCACGGAGCCCCGATACAGTTACTCTGCCGCAGATGGGTTTTCTTATACCGAAACTTGGACATGGAAATGTATATCAAAGAATTATCCTGTTACATTAGCCGGCGGGCAAAAAATTAATTGTATTGCTTTTCAAACCACTGACTTCAGCGGGGCTGAAACAACTATCCTTTATGCAGAAAATATTGGGTATGCAGGATGGATAACAAAAGTTAACGGGGTCCTGGTATTCAAAGAAACATTAGCATCCTATACTTTGAAATAAAAGCAATAGCAGTGATCTGTTTATTTTCTTATACTGCTATTTTAGATAAAAGATATGCAGCAAAAACTCCGCCGATACAAAGAAGGATACTTAAAAGGATATTTCCAAAACCAAGCAATATTTCAGAATTCCTGAACAAATTAAATGTTTCAAGAGAAAATGTAGAGAATGTAGTAAATCCGCCGCAGAAACCGACAGTTAAAAATAATCTGAATCCAGGTGTAATCAGTTCCTTATCATCCAGGAAAAATATTATAAAACCCAGTATAAAACTGCCGATAAAATTTACAGCAAGTGTACCATACGGAAAAGTAACAGGCAGAAATTTATACACATAATTGGAAAGCCAGTACCGTAAAGCCCCGCCTAAAGCAGCGCCGATAGAAACCAGGATGTAATTCATAGGCACGGGTATAAAGGTATGTTATTGTTAATAAAGTTCATCTGGTAATTATTTGTCAGGTTTTAATCCAATTACATATTAAACTTACCGCTGTAATAACATTTTCGCAATAGACATTTATGAAATTATCATCAATATTTTCATTACCGTTCATATTATGAACAGCGTTCATTATACGGGTACCATCAAAATCCACATATGCTAGTCTCATAGTCAATTCATTTTCAGGCCTGCCGAATGAACTCCCGGGGAGTGCAGCAACTCCTGTTTCCTCAAGTAAAACAGAACATAATCCATGACTTGTTATTATTTTCTTTTCAAACAGTTTTTCACGAAAAGATGAAAAGTCGGGGAAAATATAAAACCCTCCTTCAGGTTGAGCAACTGATACACCTGCTTCCTTAAGCATGTTAGTAATTTTATTACCCAGTATGGAAAGGATTTTTCTGCAGTACTTCAAATATTCTTCAATATCAGCTTCTTTTTCGAATGCTTTTACCGCAGCATACTGAATAGGTGTACTTGTTGAAGTAAAGGTTTCGCTTGCAACAACAGCCATGGAGTTGAGAAGCCACCTTAAACCGCTGGGAAAAGTAAAAGTACCAAGCCTCCAGCCGCCTGCACCGCACCATTTGCTTAGTCCGCTGCTTATTATAGTTCCTTCAGGATAATATCTTGCAATTGAAATATGCTCGCCCTTAAAATTAAGTTCTCCGTATATTTCATCTGACAGCAGAATTAGTTTATACTTTCTGGCTACCATTGCAATTTCTTTTAACTCATCCTTAGTATAAGTAACGCCTGTTGGATTTGATGGATAATTAAGAATAACAATTCTTGGTTTATTCGGATCAGTATGGCAAAGTTCTTCCAGCTTTTCCGGTATAATTTTCCAGCTAAATTCCGGATGAGTATTAATCCACCTAACATGCCTTCCTATGATATGTGCCTGCGGCGCATATGAAACCCAGCTGGGTGTTGGAATGAGTATATCACCGTAATATACCAACTGGAGAAGGAACATTAGTTCCTTTGAGCCGGGCCCGGTTAAAACATCTTCAAAAGTATGTTCAAGTCCCTGTGTCTTTCTGTAATACCCTGCAATAGTTTCTCTTAAAGCATGAAGCCCTTTTACGGGTAAATAATCTTTTTGATATGCGTTCTCCTTTAACTCATTTACTACAGATTGCGGAACAGGAAAAGGGGATTGGCCAAGCCCTAATTTATAAATCTTCTTTCCCTCTTTTTTTAATCTGTTGCTGCTTTCGTTAATCTCAAGAGTAGCAGATTGAGTTAATCCCCTTACATTGAGGTTTAAATTGATATCAGGTGTATTCCTATTATTCATAGTATCTCTTAAAGTTTTGCCAAAGATAAACCATTAAATAGAAAAATTCATTTAAAAGATTGAGATATAATAAAAATATTTGTCACAATCTGTAATTGAAATCCCCGCCCGGGCGAGGTGCAGGGGTGGGTTGAAACGATGAATGGATAGCGAACCCAAACAAAAGCCGTTATGGCTGGAGTTACTTTCTTTTATTGCATCTGCTACTATGTAAAGGAACTAACCCACAAGGCTACGCTAAATACTACGCCGCGGTAAGCTCCCTGCGCCCCTCCCGGGAATGGATATTTTAGTTGTTAACTTTAAATTAATTATTCTATCTAAGTGTTGAACAAAGAAATTAATTAGGGTTTGAATAGGGGCAGGAATCTAAACTTAATTTTTCCTGTTAATAACAAAATTAACAAGTGCTTCAAGGGCAAGTTTACTTTGGGAATCAGGAAATACTTTTAATGATTCAGTTGCTTTCCGGGAGAATGTATGTGCGGTTTCAAGCGCATAATTTATTCCATCATTCCTTTTAACAAAGTCTATAACTTCTTTTACTTTCTGCTTATCGCCGCCGTTCTTAATAATTTTTCTAATATAAGCAGCTTCATCTTTTGCTACTTTATTAAGTGAATATATAAGGGGCAGTGTGATTTTTTTCTCCTTAATATCTCCGCCAACGGGCTTTCCTATAACACTGGAACTGCCTTCATAGTCAAGAATATCGTCCCTTATCTGGAAAGCAATACCCAGCGATTCACCAAAATTTTTCATAGCGTTATGATATTCCGGATTATCTGAAGCAGACATTGCACCAATCTGGCAGCATGTTTCAAGTAAAGAAGCTGTTTTATCTGAAATTACCCTGAAATAAGTTGATTCATCAATATCAAGCTTACGGGTTTTTTGTATCTGCAGCAGTTCTCCTTCAGACATTCTTTTTACAGTGCTTGTAATTACCCCAAGGAAATCAAAATCTTTACCATCTATTGCTATCATTAACCCGCGCGAAAGGAGATAATCACCCATTAAAACTGCGGCTTTATTTTTAAATACTGCATTTATTGACCAGAATCCCCGTCTTTTATCCGCATTATCAACAACATCATCATGTACAAGTGTGGCAGTATGAAGAAGTTCTACAAGAGTTGCACCACGGTAAGTACGTTCATTAATTCCTCCGGAAAGTTTAGCCGAAAGAAGAACTAAAAGCGGCCTTATTTTTTTTCCTTTTTGTCTTAAAATATACCGGGCAATTAAATCAACCAATTTAATATTGGATTTCATCGAATGTTTAAACATGTCGTTAAACCGGGATAATTCTGTTTTTATAGGCTGGCTTATTTCTGAGAGTTCGCTTTTTATCAAGATTTTTTAGCAGATAATTTTGAGATAAATATACTTATTTCGTAAAGTAAAACCAATGGTATAGCTAATATCAACTGTGATACCGGATCAGTTCCGGGTGTAAGTACCGCCGCTATAACCATTATTCCCACAATGGCATGTTTCCTGTATTTCCTCATAAAAGCCGGGCTTAAAATGCCTAATTTTGAAAGAAAAAATGAGATCATGGGTAGTTCAAATATTACTCCCGCTGCAAGCATAACACTAATAATTATAGACAGATACTCATCTATTGCAAATTCATTGGCAATCTGACTGGAGCCGAATTGTGCGGCAAAACTTAGCGTTAAAGGGAGCATTATAAAGTATGCAAACGCAATTCCGGATAGAAAACAAAAAGTTGTATAGATAACTATAAGAAAAATATACCGCCGTTCAGTTTTCTTTAAAGCCGGTGCAATAAACTTCCATAACTGGTAAAATAGATTAGGCAGACTTAATATTATTCCGCCTACAATTGCAACCTGCATATAAACAAAAAGCTGGCCGAAAGGTTTAAGGTTCTGAAGTTTAGCGCCGGAATCACGTGCCGGTTTAAGTAAAACAACATCAATAATATAATCAATAAAGAACCAGCAGAGAGCAGCACCAATTATTAATCCGATTAAAGAATAAATAATTCTCCACCTTAGTTCCTCAAGATGTTCAAGGAATGTCATTTCAGATTCGAACTCTTCCTCTCCTTCATCAGCAGAGGATATATCCGGTTTTATTATTTCCTGGTCAGGCACAAAAATTAAGCTTCAATTAATTCTGAATATAAAGGGAATCCCGAACAAAGGGATTTAACGTTTTCTTTTATTTCTTTAAGTTTATTTTCATTTTCGGTATTTGAAACAGCATCATTAATTAGTTGGGCAATAACTTTCATCTCTGCTTCTTTCATTCCGCGTGTTGTAACTGCCGGCGTACCAATTCTTATACCGCTGGTAACAAAGGGACTTCTCTGGTCAAAGGGAACCATATTTTTATTAACCGTAATTCCTGCTTTTTCCATAGAAGCATCAGCCTGTTTTCCTGTTACGTTTTTATTGGTTAAATCAATAAGTATAAGATGGTTGTCGGTTCCGCCGGATACAATATCAAAACCATATTTTACAAGCTCGGCGGCAAGCGTATTGGCATTACTCTTAACCTGCTGAACATAAGTCTTGAATGAGTCCTGAAGGGCCTCACCAAAAGCAACTGCTTTGGCCATAATGATATGCATTAATGGTCCGCCCTGTATGCCCGGCATAACCATGCTATCAAACAGCTCAGACATTAATTTGGTCCTGTCGCCTTTAGGTGTTTTAATCCCGAACGGATTTTCTTTATCCTTTCCAATAAGAATTATGCCGCCTCTTGGGCCGCGTAATGTTTTATGGGTAGTAGAAGTAACAACATCACAATATTCCAGCGGATTGTTTAATAATCCTTTTGCAATTAAACCAGCCGGATGGGCCATATCACACATAAGAAGTGCTCCAATAGAATCGGCAATTTCTCTAAACTTTTTATAATCCCACTCTCTTGAATAAGCGCTGGCACCGGTAATAATAAGTTTTGGTTTTTCTTTTTTTGCCATTTCTGCAATAAGATTATAATCCAGCATACCGGTTTCTTTATTTAACGTATAACCAACTGCCTGGTAAAGCTGACCCGAAAAATTAACAGGGGAGCCGTGGGTTAAATGCCCGCCATGAGCCAGACTGAGCCCCATAAATTTATCACCCGGCTTTAACAGGGTCATAAAAACCGCCATATTAGCCTGCGAACCGCTATGCGGCTGTACGTTTACATATTCGGCATTAAACAATTTTTTTAATCTGTCTTTGGCAATATTTTCTGCAATATCAACAAATTCACAGCCGGCATAATATCTTTTACCCGGGTAACCTTCGGCATATTTGTTAGTTAAAACCGAACCAGCCGCTTCAAGTACTGCCCGGCTTACGAAGTTTTCGGAAGCTATAAGTTCAAGGTTATCCTGCTGACGCTTTGTTTCAAGCTGCATTACGTTAAATATTTCAGAGTCTTTTTGTAGGTGATTATACATTATTTTTAAGGTTATAATTGTTAATAGATTTAATGTGTAAATATGGTAAATTTTAGAATATATTAAAAATGTATTGAGAGGGTACTATATTGTACCCAGTGCTGTCCAAAATAAATTGACTTTTCTAAAAATATAAAGAATAATGACTTATTTAGAGGATTTATTCGAATAATGAAAATCAATCCCTTCCAACTTGAACGTGAGATACAAAAAATGCTGTCCCCAAAAAAAATAAGCTAGTAAATCATTATGGATCGCTTCGCTGAGTTCCTTTTTTCTTGATAAAAAAGGAACCAAAAAATCAAGGCTGCAAAAGAAATGCTAAAATTTTGCTCCATTACGCTATGGAAAATTAACTCGCCCCAGAGCGGGCTCAAACAGAATTTCCCACTTAACGCTTCGTTACGCTAATTTTCTTAACGCATTTCTTTTGATGCCTTGGGTCTTCTTATCTTTTCCTATGTCACACTGTATCCATATAAACTTAACGGTTTTTTAATAAATATGATGCGGTAGCTATCCCAACCCTCCTCAAGGGGGGCAAAGCAAAGGCCCATCCCAACCTTCCCCAAGGGAAGGAGCAGGAAAAAACATGGTGATGATTATTTAAAAATAAAAAAGGCGGGAAAAATATTTTCCCGCCTTAATATTTTACTCCGTTTCTTTGAAAGG
>JAWOJF010000070.1:0-21734 GCA_046481785.1 Ignavibacteriaceae bacterium
CAGGATAAAGCAGTTATTTAGTTCTTTCTCATCTATCTTGTGAATCCTGGTTCAGAAAACTACGCTTTGCTGGCAAGTGGTTCTGATAACGTTTTCCCGCAGTATCTTAGCAAGGCTATATAATACAGAATTCTTGACCGTGAATTATGGAACCATTAATAAGTAATACAACTTGCCACGGCGAAGTGTCCTCACGAAGACAGGTACAGGAGTCTTGATAGAGAGTTGTGGAACCATTAATCAACCTTGAGAATTAACCTCCTGAGCTGACAAATGCTGTTAGTAGTATATACCTCACTCAAACCAAATAAGCCCTAAAAGAGTCCAACTAATTAGCAATATCTTTTAAAATGTAATGATATATCCCATTTTTACAGTGATGGACTTTCTGGCTGTTAAATTTAATCTTTAATCTGAAAATTAAATACGCTATTTTGTCTCTTGAAAAATTGTTTTTCATTGTTATCTTCTTTGTAAAAATAACTGGCGTTTTTTTAAAAAAAGAATTACTAAGTCTTTAGAAGATTCATTCACAGAATTATTAGTTAATATATATAAGGCAGGAGTTTCAATATGAGAATAAAATTTTTACTGCTAACCCTTCTGTTAAGCACACAAATATTTTTTGATTTATCAGCTCAGGAATTACCTTTTGTTTATGATGTTGAGAACAGGGCTGCAGATTACCCTGTGCATTTTATGCCATCAGTCGGCCAGCTTCCAACAATCCCTAACTTACCCGATCCATTTGAATGGTCTGACGGCAGAGGCCGTATTACCAGCATTCACGACTGGCAGTACAGGCGTGCGGAAATTGGTGCTGAAATTCAGAATTATGAAATTGGGGAAAAACCTGTCCGCCCGGATACCATAGAAGCCAGCTTTGCCAATGGAGTACTAACAGTAAAAGTAACTGTGAATGGCAGATCGCTAACACTGAATTCAGAAGTTATTCTTCCGGAAGGAACAGGACCATTTCCTGCGATTATTGGAATGGGAGGACCAAGCGGCAGCGTACCCGGTGACATTCTTAGTGAGCGCAATATTGCCCGTATAACTTACAATCATGATGATGTAACTACATATAATGCTGCACAAAATTCGGACCCATATTATCAGCTTTACCCTCATCTTAACCTTACCAATACAGGGCAGTACAGCGCATGGGTATGGGGCGTAAGCCGGTTAATTGACGGACTGGAACTGGTTCAGGGTGTTCTCCCAATTGATTTAGAACATCTGGCAGTGTCAGGTTGTTCCTATGCCGGTAAAATGGCACTTTTTGCCGGAGCCTTTGATGAACGTATTGCACTTACTATTGCTTACGAATCAGGCGGCGGCGGATATACAACATGGCGCTATTCGCAGGAAATAAATAAAACTGTACGTGTGGAAACTTTAGGGAATACCAATTATGATTGGTTTAAAGACAGAATGATGGATTTTTCGAGCCAGGTTTCAAAACTTCCGGAAGATCATCACGAGTTAATGGCTATGGTGGCACCGCGTGCGTTGTTTGTAGCCGGTAATCCCAGTTATGAATGGATGGCAGATGAATCTGGTCATGTAGGCAGTAACGCAGCAAAAGAAGTTTGGAATGCTCTCGGCGTGCCTGACAGGTTTGGTTACAGCATTGTGGGCGATCATGGACATTGCGTGCCGACAGAAACTCAAATATCGGAATTTGAAGCTTTTTTGGATAAGTTCCTTCTCGGGATTGATACTGTTAATACAAACATTGCCGTTACTCCTTACAATACTAATCTTGCTCCCTGGATTACCTGGGCAACACCGCTGCTTTCTAATGATCCTTCAACCGCTAAATGGACTTCACTAATTTATCCTGCCATTGGCCAGAGTGATATGGAGAGAAGTGTAACTTTTAGCTGGAGTGATGTAGAGGATGCTGAAAAATATATTATACAAATTACCACAGATCCCGCATTTATAAATATTGCCATAACTGATTCAACTGCCGATACAACTTTAACAATCGACAATTTAATAGACGCCAAAAGACACTATTGGAGAGTCCGGGTAAAAAGTGCTGACGGCTCATCAGGTCCGTGGAGTGAAATATGGGATTTCTCCACATATGCACCTATGCCGGCACAGCCTGAAATAGTTTCTGCTGATTCGATTGCAGGGGTTACTGATAGTCTTACATTCAAATGGAAGAAAGTAGAATATGCTGACAAGTATCATATTCAGTTATCCTACAGCGAAAATTTCTCTGTTCTTGTTAAAAGAGACTCAACGGCTGATACAACCATAACTTTGGGCAAGTTTACAGAAGCAAGAAGGTACCACTGGCGTATATTATCAACAAATGTTACAGGTTCCAGTTCATGGAGTCAATCCAGTTTTTTAATATTCCTTGCACCAGAGGGGCTTAACCTGAATATTAGTGAATCAAACAAAATTAATCTTACATGGGTTGATAGATCAAAAGCTGAGAACGGATATATAATTGAACGGAAGGATGAGCAATCATCTTTTATAGTGCTTGATACATTAGAAAGAAACTCCGGTTCATATACTGATTCAAATGTAGTACAGGGACAAACATATACATACCGGGTAAAAGCATATAAAGATACTTTTGAAACAAACTATACAAATGAGGCCACTGTAATTTTGGTTGGTGTTGGTGGTAGAAATAGTATACCTGAAGAGTATGCCTTAAGTCAGAATTATCCCAATCCGTTTAATCCCGCTACAATCATAAAATTTGCTTTGCCTCAAGCTGCGTTAACAAAAATAACAATCTACAATCTTCTTGGTAAAGAAATTCAGACATTGATTAATGAAGAGATAGAAGCGGGGTATCATGAAGTTAGTTTCGATGCAAGTAGTTTCCCGAGCGGAGTCTATTTCTATAGAATCCAGTCAGGAAATTTTATTCATACAAAAAAAATGATTTTAATGAAATAAGGAAGATATTCCGTTTTGAATGGTTTAAACCGCTGTTTTTTAACTTTTTGCAGAATATTTTAACAATTCTTTCCCGTTAAAAATATAGTTGCTTGCATGCATGTAATACTTTTATTATATTTTCGACTAAAATACGAAAAGAGTCTAAATGGACAAACGAAATAAAGATGATGAAGTTAAAAATTTAATCCTGGAAGCGGCCAGAAGAGTTTTCCGGAAATGGGGATTAAAAAAATCCACAATGGAAGACATTGCACATGAAGCCGGGAAAGGGAAGAGTACTCTTTATTACTATTATAAAAGTAAAGAAGAAATTTTTGAAATATTGGCTAAAACTGAACTCTATAATATTATAGAAAAAGCAAAAGATGCAACTCAGCATATCAGTTCAGCAAAGGAAAAACTTAAAACTTATATAACCACAATGCTTATTGAAATAAAAAAGACAATAAGCATTTATCCTCTTGTTAAAGGAGAGATAAAAGGAAATAAGGAATTCCTTGATAATGTTATTAAACAATTAAATGAAAAAGAGGAAGCAATAATACTGGAGATATTAAAAGAAGGATTTAACTCCGGTGAATTTAGTTTTTTGAAAAAATCAGAATTAGCTAAAGCTGCAAATGTAATTGTAGGACTGGTAAGCGGATCTGCCGTATACTTGTTTTTTGATAATGATGATAATGAGAAAATTGATATTGTAACACGACTTATAACCGGGGGGTTATAAAAATTTTTATAGTACTTTCGACTAAAAAACGAATAATGTCCAATATAACTAAACAGAGTAGTAAAATGAAATCTAAACTTATAATTCAGTGCTTATTGATTGCAGTAATATTCTTTTCTTTTCAGGCTTGTTCAAATAAAACTGAAGAAACAAATAATTATACTAATGTTGAAGTTGAACTTGCAGGCGGACCGGATGAGAGCCAGTCACTTGTTTACAGCGGTACAATAGAGGAATCTGAATCCATTCCCTTAAGTTTTTCAGTTCTTGGAAATGTTAAACAAGTTCTTGTTTCTGAGGGGGATATTGTTAGGAAGGGACAACTGCTTGCAGTTCTTAACGATGAAACTTATAAAAATACATATAATATGACCCTGGCATCATATAATCAGGCCGAGGATGCCTACCAGAGGCTGCTAAAGATGTATAACAACGGTAATCTCCCTGAAATAAAATTTGTAGAAATTGAAACTGCTTTTCAGCAGGCAAAAGCTGCATCAGCTATAGCTAAAGATAATCTGGATGACTGCAAATTATATTCACCGGTTGATGGAGTTGTAGGAAGACGTTCAATTGATCCGGGGATGAGTGCAGTACCCAATATAGCATCAATAAATATTGTGAAAATAGATAAAGTTTATGCTCGCGTAGCAGTTTCAGAAAGGGAAATTGCTTCCGTTAAAAAAGGAGATAAAGCCAAAATTAAAATTGCTGCGTTAAATGATGCAGAATATTCCGGGATAGTTGAGGAGATCGGGGTGCTTGCAGATCCTATTGCACATACTTATAAAATTAAAATAGGAATTATTAATAAAAACAAAGATATAAAACCGGGTATGATCTGTAATGTTATTCTGGGTACAACCGGAAAAGAAACCGGGTTGGCAGTTCCTACAAGATCTGTAATGGTTGATGAGAAAGGGAAAAATTATGTGTATGCGGTTGAGCAGAACAGAGCTGTTAAAAAATATGTTGTAACCGGGAATTTACTTAACAGCGGTACTGAAATTCTGGGCGGGTTAAACAAAGGTGATGTTGTAATTGTTTCCGGCCAACATAAATTAGCAGACAGTTCAGTTATACACATAATAAAACACTAAGGGGATACAAAGGGGAATAAAATGAAAAAGCTCACTTTACTTGAAACAATCCTTAAATACAAACAGGTTCTTCTTATTGTTACTGGCATTTTAATTATTTATGGTATTGTTGCACTTATACAAATGCCGAGGGATGAATACCCTGAATTTGCAGTACGGCAGGGAATAATTATCGGTGTTTATCCGGGTGCTTCTTCAGAACAGGTTGAAGAACAACTTACTTCAAAGGTTGAAAATTATCTTTTCCGTTATAGTTCTGTTAACCGTGCCAAAACATATTCCATTTCAAAAGAAAATGCGATGATTATTTATGTTGAGGTTGCCGAAGAAGAAAAAGATCCTGATGCTTTCTGGGTTAAGATACGGCATGGATTAAATGAATTGAAAGGGAAACTGCCTTCAGGTGTTATGTCATTAACTGCAGATAATGATTTCGGTAATACCTCGGCTCTGCTGATTGCAGTTCAATCTGATACAAAAACATACAAGGAACTTGAAGATTATATTAAATCCTTCGAAAACAGTGTAAGGAAAATACCGTCTGTTTCGCGGATTAAACAATATGGATTACAGAGCGAACAGATTAACATTTACATTGACGACTCAAAGCTGACACACTATGGAATTAAACCCCTTGTAGTTCTTGCCGCACTAAAGCCGCAATCGCAAATAGGATTTGCAGGCGAAATAGATGATGGGAAATTTGTTTATCCTCTTCATATCCCGTTAAGTTTTAAAACAGAAAATGATATTGCAAATCAGATTGTATATTCTGACCCCCTGGGAAACATTATCAGGGTAAGGGATGTTGCTAAGGTTGTGCGGGAGTATGGTGAGCCTGATTCTTATGTCCGGAGTAATGGAAAAAAATGCCTCATTATTTCTCTTGAGATGCAGAGCGGCTATAACATAGTAACTTTTGGAAAAGAAGTTGCCGGCGAAATTGAAAATTTCTCCAAATCAGTTCCATCCGATGTTGAAGTAGAGACCATATCAAGTATCCCGGACGTAGTAAGTGAATCTATTACAAGTTTTCTATTTGAATTTGGTATTGCAATAGCTGCAGTTATACTTGTAACTATTTTATTACTGCCGCGCAAGGTAGCACTTGTTGCTGCATCCTCAATCCCTATCTCTGTTATTATTACACTTGGCATTATGTGGACTATGGGGATAGATCTTCATACAGTTTCCCTGGCATCCCTTATCCTGGTACTTGGAATGGTAGTGGATAATGCTATAGTAATTGTAGATAACTATGTTGAGAAACTGGATAATGGTATTTCACCTTATGATGCAGCATCCAAAAGTGTAACTGATCTGTTTGTATCTGTGTTTTCTGCTACTTTAATTTTAATATCCTGCTTCGCTCCAATTCCGCTTTTTATGACGGGCGTTGCAAAAGATTTTGTAAATGCTATTCCAATAACAATAACATGTGTCCTTCTAATATCATTGTTTGTTTCCGCTGTTTTAATTCCCCTGTTCAGTTACATTTTTATAAAAACGGGGATTAAGGGAGATCCTCAAAAAGCTAAAAAGTCTACCATCCTGGATAAACTGCAGAAATTTTATGATAAAGTACTTGAAAAATCTTTTGGCAGAAAAAAACTTGTTGTTTCAGCCGGTGCCGTATCATTCATTGCTGGTCTTGTTATTTTATCAATTACGCCGCAGCAGTCATTTCCAAAACTTGAACGGAATCAATTTGCTGTTGAAGTATTTCTGCCGGAAGGAAGCTCACTTCAGCAAACAGATGCAGTTATTCTAGATATTGAAAAGCTGTTGATGAATGATTCCCGGGTTGATGTAGTTACCTCGTTTGTTGGTACAAGTTCACCGCGGTTTCACACTATGTATGCTCCAAACTTTCCTTCAAAAAATTATGGACAGCTTATTGTCCTGACCAAAACAAATGATGCTACCCTGGAAATACTGGATGAATACAGCAAAAAATATTCTAACCGGTATGTAAACGCAAATGTTAAATGGAAACAACTGGAGATGACCCCTGTTAAAGAGCCTGTTGAAATACGTATTTCAGGTGACAGCATTTTTGCTTTAAAACAAGTTGCCTCACGGGTTGAGCAGATACTAAATCAAACGGAAGGTATTGGCTGGGTTCGTAATGATTATTCTCAGCCTCTGCAAACTATTAATATTGATATTAGGAAGGATGAAGCAGCCCGGCTGGGATATTCCAATTTATTACTTGGTTACTCGTTAATGGCTGGTACAAGAGGATTACCTATTACAACAATCTGGGAGGGAGATTATCCCGTTAATGTAGCTCTGAAGGTTGATAAAAAAGTAAAAACCAATCCGGGTGATATAAGAAATCAATACATTACTTCACCCTTTCTTATATCATCTGTTCCTTTACGGCAAATTGCTGATTTAAAACCGGGCTGGACTGAAGGTCAGATTGTACGGCGTAATGGAATCAGAACTTTATCTGTAATAGCAGAAATTGACCGCAATGTTTATTTCTCAAAAGTTTTTAATAAGGCTCAGCCTGTTATTGAAGACCTGGAGCTGCCCGAAGGCATCCATATTACTTTTGGAGGCGATTATGAAAGCAATATTGAATATATAACTCCGTTTTATTTTTCTCTAACAACCAGTGTTGTTATTATCTTCCTCATATTGATGTTTCAGTTCAGAAATATAAAGACAACTTTTTTAATTATGCTTACCATGCCCTTAACAATTTTTGGAGCAGCTTTTGGAGTATATATTACCGGGTACCCATTCAGCTTAACTGCCTTTATTGGCCTTATCGGGTTAATGGGTATTGTGGTCCGCAACGGGCTTATATACATCTCCTATGCTGAAGAACTTAGAAAAGAACACGGACATTCGCTTGAAGAAGCAGCATTAGCTGCCGCAAAGAGGAGGATGCGCCCGATATTTTTAACAGCCGCTGCAGCCGCTGTTGGAGTAATACCAATGATTTTAAGCGGTTCATCATTGTGGGGCCCTATAGGTGCAGTGATATGTTTCGGGCTTATTTTTGGTTTGGTTTTATCATTAATAGTACTTCCGGTACTCTATTATTTATTCCACAAAAATGATTTTGAAAATATCCCGGAAGGGGAGTTATTATGAATAAGAAAAATTTATATTTTCTTTTAGCACTGCTTTTGTTTTTAAATAATGGTTTTGCTCAAAGAATCTTATCGCTTGAAGAAAGTAAACAACTGGCATTACAAAATAATGCGAAAAGCAAAAACAGCAGACTTGAAACTGAGGCTTCACACCAGGTAAAAAAATCAGCCTTCACTAATTATTTCCCTAATATCAGCGCTGGCGGGTTAATGTTTGAGGCTCAGGACAATTTAATGGAAATGGAGACACCGGGGGGTAACCTTCCTGTTTATGATGGTAATCCTGCAAATCTTAAAAATGCGACTCAGTATGCTTATTTTCCCAGTTCAACAACGGGACTGCTGAAAAACGGAACTGTGGGATTTGTAAATGTAATCCAGCCTGTATTTGCAGGAGGCAGAATCCTTAACGGAAATAAGCTCGCTTCGCTTGGAGAAGAGGTATCAGAGTACAGGGAAAAGCTTACTAGTGATGAGATACTTCTAAAAACTGAAGAACAATACTGGCAGATAATTTCGCTTGAAGAAAAACAAAGAACTATTAAAGAGTATGAAAATTTATTAAACAATCTGCTCTCCCGGGTTAATGATGCATTTAGTTCCGGTATTGTGATGAAAAATGATGTATTAAAAGTTAAGTTAAAATTGAGCGAACTAATGCTTAACAAATCAAAATTAGAAAACGGGAGGAAACTGGCAGCAATGGCATTTTGCCAGTATATAGGAATACCTTACGATTCTTCTTTAGTATTAAATGAGGAACTTAAAATAACCTATTTGCCTTCTGATTATTATATGAATATGAATGAAGCTCTGAAACTTAGAACAGAGTATTTCCTTCTTGAAAAATCGCTGAAAGCTGAGGAACTTAAAACCAAAATAAAATTTGGCTAATACCTTCCGCAGGCAGGGATTGGTGTTAGCGGTATGTACATGAAGTTCGATGGCGGAGAGGACAGAACTGTCGGGATGCTTTATGGTACTGTATCTGTACCAATATCCGGCTGGTGGGGCGGTTCTCATGAGCTGCAGGAAAGACGCATCCGGGAAGAAATTACTAAAAATAATTTTAAAGATAATTCGGAATTACTACTTCTGCAGATAGAAAAGGCATGGCAGGATTTAAATGATGCATATCAGCAATACTTATTAAGCGGGGAATCCAAATTACAGGCTGAAGAAAATTTTAAGGTTAATGATGATAGCTATAAAAACGGAATAACCGGTGTATCCGATTTGCTGGAAGCACAGGCATTGTTACAGCAATCCCGTGATCAATTAACTGAAGCAAGAGCTAATTATTTAATAAAAGCAACAACTTATCTGAAAGTTACGGGGAGATAGGCTTATCGGGTAATAATGCTGTCTAAATTATTCTATCAAAGCGTTAATCCCTGTGGGGTTGAAAAAATGAAAGAATACAAAAGCGTATACCATAAACAGGCATCTGTATGTTAAGGTATAATATCATATTGTTGTTTTAAGTCCCGTCAGGAACGTTATGTTTATAGACATAGGTAATCTCAAAAAAAATTCAAGTTCCATAGGAACGAAACAATATTAATGTTTTGTACAAATGTGGAGTTAGCTGTCATTTCTTTAGCTATCAGAGAAAATAATCCAAGTTTGTGTATTTTTTGTTAAATTATGATTTAGTTGATGGTTTTATATGACTTAACAGGGATTTAAGTCCAGACCCTGCCTGTCATATTATTTGTAAAGTAATTAGTCTTTATCATTAAAAATTAAAAGCAGCCATGAATCATAAATCTTTATCAGTAAGTATTATAACCATTTTCCTCATTCAAGTATTCACGGTTCCTCTTTCCAGCCAGGTAAAACTTCCCAGGCTTATAAGTGATGGTATGGTATTACAAAGAGATACCAAGGTGAATATCTGGGGATGGGCGTTGCCGGATGAAAAAGTAAAGATTAGTTTTCTTGATTCTGTATATTCAACAGCAGCGGACAAAAATGGTAAATGGCATATCCATATGTCGGATTTAAAAGCCGGTGGTCCATATGAGATGGAAATTGAGGGAAGTAACACTATTACAATAAAAGATATTTTAGTAGGTGATGTTTGGGTAGCGTCAGGACAATCGCAGATGGATATAAACATGGAAAGGGTAAGCCCGCTTTACCAGGAGGAAATTAAAAAAGCCGGCAATAGTAATCTCCGGTATTTTTCAGTTCCGGTTAACTTTAATTTTATAGCACTCGATGAAGATTTGCAATCCGGTAAATGGGAGGCCATCAGCCGGGATAATATTCTTAGCGTATCAGCTATTTCATATTTTTTTGCTGATGAGTTATATAATAAGTATAATGTACCCGTAGGTATGATAAGGGCCAGCCTGGGTGGTTCGCCTGCTGAAGCATGGCTGAGTGAAGATGCACTAAAAGAATTCCCGGTTCATTTTAAAGAAATGCAGATGTATAAGAATGCCGGTTTTATTGACAGTATTAAAAGCGCTGATTCTAAACGGATTAATGAATGGTACTCCCGGCTGAACCGGACTGATGAAGGATATAATTCTCAACTGCCATATTTTAAACCTGAAGTTAATACCGCTGATTGGACTGAGATGGAGGTACCCGGCTATTGGACTGATACTGATTTAGGTGATATGAATGGAGTGGTATGGTTTAGGAAAATTTTTGATATACCTGCAGAAAAAGCGGGGCTTCCGGCTAAGCTGCTTCTTGGAACAATAGTAGACTCAGATTCTGCCTTTGTAAATGGTGTCTATGTCGGGTCAACCGGTTATCAGTATCCCCCCCGGAGATATAAAATACCGTCTGGTCTTCTTAAGGATGGAGAAAATGTAATTGTTATAAGGGTTATAAGTAATAGCGGCATTGGCAGTTTTGTGCCGGAAAAACCTTATGAAATAGTTTTTGATGATATTACTGTTGATTTAAAAGGCAAATGGTTCTCCAAACTGGGTACAAAGATGGAGCCCCTGCAAGGGGAGACATTTATCCGGTGGAAACCGGGCGGTTTGTTTAACGGAATGATTGCTCCGCTTTCTGATTATTCTATAAAGGGTGTTATCTGGTACCAGGGTGAATCAAATGCTGACAGATTTGTGGAATACAGAAGTTTATTCCCGGCTGTAATTAATAATTGGAGGGAAAAATGGGGAGAGGGAGATTTCCCTTTCTTATTTGTTCAGCTTCATAATTTTCTTGAAAGCTATGATTATCCCTCTGAAGGTACCTGGGCTTATGCAAGAGAAGCACAAACTGAAGCATTAAAATTACCTAACACCGGTATGGCCGTAGCAATTGACCTTGGTGAGTGGAATGATATTCATCCTTTAAACAAAAAGGATGTTGCCAAAAGATTGGTGCTTGCCGCACGCAAGGTTGCTTACAATGAAAATGATGTCGTTTATTCCGGCCCTGTGTATCAGTCGATGGAAATTTCGGAGAACAGCATAGTTTTATCATTTTCAAATACTGGTTCCGGGCTGACCGTAAGGGGAGAAGGTGAACTTAAACATTTTGCAATAGCCGGTGAAGATAAAAAGTTTATTTGGGCTAACGCCAAAATAAATGGTAATAAAGTTATAGTGTGGAATGATAAAGTTACAGACCCTGTTTCTGTAAGATATGCCTGGGCTAATAATCCTGAAGGAGCTAATCTGTATAACAAAGAAGGGCTTCCGGCTGTACCATTCAGAACTGACGACTGGCCACGGGAGGTTAATCCGGAGCAGTAATAGTTAACTGGTTTACTAAATACATTGAATAAAACAATCGAATTGCGAGGTTAAAATGCAAATCGGGATTGTGGGCCTGCCTTTTAGCGGGAAATCTACTCTGTTTCAAACAATTACCAAAACTTTGCTCCAGCCAGAATCTTTTGGTAAATCAGAATCTCATAAAGCTGTTATAAAAGTGCCTGACCAGAGACTGGATAAGCTTATCGAAATTTTCCATCCTCAAAAACATAATTATGCTTCGATTGAAATTGTGGATATTATAGGACTCCAAAAAGGGGATTCCGGTTCTGCCCAGTTTACAAGCGGCTTTCTTAACATGGTTAAAACCAACGATGCTCTTGTTCAGGTAGTAAGGTTATTTGAAAATGATCTTGTTCCCCATCCTGAAGATTCCATAAATATGATAAGAGATATTAATACTTTTGAAACAGAATTTATTCTTGGTGATATGGCCATCGTTGAAAAAAGGATTGAGAATGTAAAAAAGCAGATACTTAAAATCCATGAGGATCATCTTAAAAGAGAGCTGGCTGTCCTTGAGAAATGCCTTGAACACCTCCAAAATGAAAAACCCTTGCGCGAATATCAATTCGCAAAGGAGGAATACCAGATACTTAAAACTTATCAGCTCCTTTCAATCAAGCCTATGCTTATTGCGCTTAATCTGGATGAATCACAAATAAATGATACTGAAATGTATCTTAATGAATTCGTAAAGAAAAAATCAGGGCACAATACAAAAGTGCTTACCTTTTTTGGGAAAATAGAAATGGAAATGAGTGAGCTTCCGAATGAAGAAGCGAAAGTATTTATGCAGGAATTTGGAATAAAAGAATCTGCTTTAGACAGCCTGATCCGTGAGTCGTATGATCTGTTAGGACTGCAGTCATTTTTTACAGTAGGCGAGGACGAATGCAGGGTATGGACAATAAAAAAGGGGAGCACTGCACAGGAAGCTTCCGGAACAATTCATTCCGACTTTTATAATAAATTCATCCGGGCAGAAGTTGTTCACTATGATGATTTTATTACTGCAGGTTCCTTTGCTAAAGCCAAAGAGACTGGTGTGTGGCGCCTTGAAGGGAAAGAGTATTTGGTTAAAGACGGTGATATTATTTCGGTAAGGCACAGCTAAATAGGCAGTTTAATTTTGATTAAGGTCAGGATATATTTTCCTGGCAATTATAATCCCTATGGAATATCAATCAAACTTCTCCTAAGGCTTATCTTCTTTTGTGATAAATTCTGAATATGATTACCGGCAGCCTGGGGAACTCTAACAAGATCCCGTCTGGTTGTCCCCTTTCAGCAAATAGTAAAACTAATTGTTTAGAAAGGAGTATCAGTTTGAACAAAAATTCCAGAGAGAACTGGTCTGTTGAAAAAGGAGATTACCTGAGGGAAGGAGATGAGCATTCTAAAAAACATGAAAGAATTGTTAAAAGAATACTGTTATTAAAGCGTATTACACTTGTATTAGTATATCTGGCAATGCTTTTCATTTTTTTAATAACTCTTCACCTTTTAGCAAAAATATAGTGAAGTTAAATTTATCCATTATTATTTTACCTGCTTAATTCATACCTGACATTATTTTACAATTCATTACACCAATCTGACATATTACTACCTATTAATTTTTATTTTTATCGTCAGAAAATCATCTGTATTAAAAACTTAATGGGGAATAAAAATGTTATTTAAGAGGGTTAAGACAGAAACCGTACTATTAATAATTGCCGGTTGTATATTGTCTTGTGGTCTTATGCTTGTTAGGCCTAACGAAAATAACAAAACAAAAAAGAGTGAAAAGAAAAGTAATTCAGGCTACTATATATTCAACGGGACCGTAATTGATCTATCATGGCCGGAAATAAATAAAGCAGCAGAGGTTAACACATTTGTTCTTTTACCCGTTGGGGTTGTTGAATACGGATCCAAATGAACCCCGGAGAGAATACGAATCACGAAGAGAATACCTATCTTATTTACCTTTGTTTAATATTATTAATCTTATAACGGGATCAATTCCCAAATTGTATACCTGCTAAAAGATGCCAGCCTGAGAAACTGTATTTATTATCATAAAGATCCTCTTTAAGATATCCTGCCTTAATATATAATTCAGTCAGATCACTAAGATCATATCCAAGCTTTACATAAACCCGGTTTTCAAGGTTCATGGGAACATAAAGAGGAGTTATCCCTTCTGAATAATTCTCTTTTACCTTTAAATTTCTTTTATAATAATCAATTAATAAAAAAATTGAAAAATCTTCAAGAAAAATTGTCCCTGAAACTAACCGGAACAGTTGTTCGTATGAGAATGCCTGTGTAAAATCAGAATTATGGATAAAAAAATTGTAATCAAAATTAAAAATAAAATCCTGCAGATAATTTAAGCTTAATTGCGGGCCCCACCTGTAGCCGGAGTTAAGAATTTCGATCCTGCTTTCTGTGTCGGGGCTGAATTCATTTTCAATATCGAAATATTCAATATATAACCCATAACCTAACCGCAGCATTCCGGGCAGAGTGCTTAAAGCTCTAACTTCAGTAAAAAGAATATCATAATGCTGGCTTGCATCAAAATCTACTTTCTGGTAGGCATAACCTATATTTAATGTAAGCGGTGTATTATCAACAAAATACCATTCAGTTTCACCCGTCAGGAAGAACATATCATAATTGTAATGGTCGGTATTGCCCCTATATATATTACGCTGCCTGGAAACGTTTAACCCCCACCCCAGCAGATCTTCCTTCTGTGAATAATTTGCTGCAACTTTACCTTTAAATATATTCTGGGAATTATTACCGCCATAGATCTCCGGCCGGAGATTTAGCAGCAGGGAAGCATATCTGTTCTCCTCTTTATAAGCATACTTTGCTTCTCCGCTTAACCGGGTTAAGAGTCTCACAGAATTATCTGTATTGGTTTCTTTCGAATTAAAATACCCTGATTCTGCATATAGTTGATATTTAAATTGGGAATAGACAGGTATAGACAGGGAAAGGATATTTAAAAGAATAAAAAAACATATAATGGAGTACATCCGGTAAACCTGATTATTATAGTTTGGGTTCTGAAAAACAGTTTAGAATTGTAACCCCGGAATAAGAAACTTCTTTTACTTCTGAATTTTAACTTATTCAGTTAACTGAATCAAGTTTATTTTTTAGTACCTCCTTATACTCCTGAAGATTCCTTTTTAATTCGGCCAGCAGATCTTTATAATCGTTTAAATCATAGTCTTTATTTTTATCCAGATTTATATCCCATTTAAGATTTGCACTTATCGATTTATCAAATGCCAGTTGCGTTAAAAGTGAGTTGTAGGCATAAACTTTTGAATTTAATGCTGCAACAACTTCTTCGTCGCCGGTAAATACGTCACCTCTTCCGGTGCCCGGCGTAACACTGCCCTCGGCTTCCGTGTTAGCTGAATATTTCCTTGAGCCCGGTCTTCCCTCAAATTCAATTTCTTTAAGAAATTTCTGTGTTTTTTTCTGAAGCAGCAGTATCTCACTTACTTCAGAATTTTTTTCATTTATGTCCGAAAGAATTGTATTAACCTCTTTCAAGGCATTCTGCAGGTATTCTGCATAAGCAGATTTACCCTTTTTATCTTTTAGTCTGTTTGTATCAAAGGTTAAAATTTTTGATGGGTTAAAAGAAAGATTCTGAATCCCCGGTTCAACCAGAAGTCTCTTTTCCGTATAAAACAATATATCAGCTTCAATATCTTTTGGATTTTTAGCGCCTGATACTTCCAGTTTTTTCAGTGAATCAATTTTTGAATTGTACAGCATGATTAATTGCCGGGCAAACTGGCTTCTTCTTTCAGTGAGTTCATTAATCCTTTCCTGGTGCTTATCAATACTGTTTGATATTGATGCAGAAGAAGACATAAGCTGTACAACTATTTCATTATCCGGCTTCTTCTTATTCTTTTCGCTGTCAATCTGCTTCACCTTTTGTGTTAAAAGAATGTTTAATGAATCCGTAAGGTGCTGCTCTTTCGTTATTTGAAGCTGAATATTTTCGAACCGCTTTTCTAATTCATCCGTACTTTGTGCAAAAACAGATGGGTACATCATTATAAAGAGAATAAAAATAAAGCAGCCCGGGGAAGAAAAATTGAGCAGCATTTTTTTATTAGTAGTGATTGTTTTATTTCTTTCCATAATATTCAGCATTATTATAGTAACTTAAATTTTTCCAGTTTGTAATATAATACACTGGTACTTATTCCAAGCAGTTTTGCTGCACGGTTTTTTACACCATCCGTTTTTTTCATTGCCTGTACAATTAAATTTTTTTCAAATGAATATACTGCATCTTCCAGTGGTATATTTTCGTAATTTCCGTTAGACATATTGTAGTTATTCAGATGTACTGCTATCATACCTTCCGCAATCTCATTTCCATCCGAGATTACAAAAAGCCGTTCTACCAAATTTTCCAGCTCACGGATATTACCGGGCCATGTATAATTTATAAAGAACTTCATCCCTTCATTACTAATGCATTTTTCCTGTTTGTGTTTTTGAGATAACTTCTTTAAAAAATAATTTACCAGGGGAACTATATCTTCTTTCCGTTCGCGTAAAGAGGGAAGTTCTATTGGTATTACACTTAACCTGTAATAAAGGTCTTCTCTAAACTTACCTTCTGATATAAGCTTCTGCAGATTTTTATTGGTAGCAGCAATAATCCGTACATCAGCACTAACCGTTTCTTCACCCCCCACTCTTTCAAACTCACCTTCCTGCAGAACACGCAGAAGTTTTACCTGCATAGCAGGGGAAACATCGCCTATTTCATCCAGGAATAATGTCCCTTTATCAGCTAATTCAAAGCGGCCTTTTTTCTGTTTAACAGCACCGGTAAATGAGCCCTTTTCGTGTCCAAACAATTCGCTTTCAAGAAGATTATCATTTAATGCACCGCAATTAATTCTGATAAAGGGGTTATCGGCTCTTTTGCTTTTTTTATGCAACGCTTTGGCAACAAGTTCTTTGCCAGTACCGCTTTCGCCATGCACCAGCACTGTACTATCCTTGGCGGCAACCTGTTCAATGAGTGCAAAAACTTTTTTTATTGCAGGAGAGCTGATTATTATCTCATCGTAACCTGTAAAAAGTTCATCACTAAGAATTTTATTCTGTTCAAGCAGTAATTGGATTTCCTTCTCCTTCTGAATCTTTTCAGAAAGTTTCCTTATCCTTACTCTAAGTTCATCAGGGGAGAAAGGTTTTGTAAGAAAATCGGCTGCCCCCAGGTGCATTGCTTTTACTGCATCCTCTACTGTACCAAAAGCAGAAATCATAAGTACTTCAGTAAAAGGGTTGATCTCTTTTATCTGCTTTAACACTTCAATGCCGTCAATCGGCTCCATCTTCAGATCTATAATGGCTAAAGAAGCAGGGCGGAACCGGAAACTTTTTATTGCATCTACACCGTTTTCAAAAGCGGTTACTTTATACCCTTCTCTTTTTAAACTTTCTGCAAGGCCAAGCCTCATAGTGTCGTTGTCTTCTACAATATGAATTTCTTCAGCTTTCATAAACCGGTTCTTTTGTTATAACGAATGTAGCGCCTTTCCCATTTTTTGTTACAGTTAGCTGGGCATTGTTCTCCAGGCATAATTTCCTGCTTATTGCAAGGCCTAATCCCGTTCCGTTTTTTTTAGTAGTATAAAAAGGATCAAATATTTTATAGAAATCAGTATCGCTTATTCCAGGTCCATCATCATTAAAAGTTATTTCCCACTCCGGCTTCTCATTTGCTGTTAATATTATAGTCCCATTATCGGGAACACAGTCAAGACTATTTGCCATCAGGTTAATAATAATTTGTTTCAGATGTCCTTCGTCAAAATATATCTTTTCAAGCTCAATGTTTTTTACCAATAAAATATTCTTTTCCTTAATGCTAATTTTAAAAATGTTTTCAATTTCTTCTACTATTTTATTTAAATCCACCCAGGCCGGAGAAGCCGAAACAGGCCTGCTAAAATTAAGGTAAGATGTTATAAGGCTCTTAAGCCCGTTTATTTCTTTTAATATCCTTTCAAGATACTCATCATTTTTCTTATAATCTTCAGGATTCTCTTTAATCAGGTTAACAAGCAGTAATATCCCCCCCAGTGGATTACGTATTTCATGAGCAATCTGGGCAAGCATATTATCTTTTTCTGCCTGGTTTTCTGCCAGGTTATTTTTCATTTTATCCATGGCGTCTGAAAGAAGTTTTATTTCACCATGCATCTTCTGGGGCGGGGAAGCCAGGAAATTACCCTTACCTATTTGCCTGCTGAATGAAATTAAATTATCCAATGGTTTGGTAATGGAGTTTGCCATCAGCCATCCGGCAATAATAGTTATAATTACACCGCCCAATCCCAGCAGCCAAAAAAGAGTGGATAATTCATCCACTTCCTTAAATCTTGAGGCACTTTCTCTTACAGCAATCCAGTAATTGTCGCTTAACCTGTAGAAGCCCCATAAATACCAGTTATTATCATCCCCCTTAAATGGTAGTGAAGAGATACCGGAATTGTTTTTAAGTTCGGTAATCTCTTTCTTATTAAGTAAAAGTCTGGGTTCCGATTTATCGGATGAAAAGCGTGTATCAGAGTGAACAATTATTTCAAAGTCTTTATCAAAAATAAAAATTTCAGAATGCAGTCCGGGTTCTATATTTTTTTGAAAAATCTCATTAAAATAAAATTCTGTTGTCCCAGTAGGGTTCCCGATTTCAAGCAAGTCCAGGTAGTCTGTTTCAATCTGGTTGGCAAGCATATTTGCTACTATTTTTACCTGTTCTCCTAACTGATTGAGATATATATTCTTTATAAATATGTAGCCAGTTCTTGATAATATTATTACAATCAATATAGTTACTATACTAAAAGTAACTATTATACGAGTTTTATAATAAGATTGTATATTGATTTTTTTTAACATTATATATTACCGGTAAATTCAATCCCGAAAATCCTGGTGCAAGCATACTATATGTTTTTTAATCTTAAATTCATCAGGAGTTACCTCAGCGGTATAAATCCGCCTGCCATAATTTCAATATTTATTTTGCTGTTTACAAGGCAGAATATAATATTTTTATCCTGTTATTTTTATCTTGTAATATTTACTAATCAGGTCTTTAAACTTCTACTGAATGAATACTGCTGCTGTTTCCTGATATAACGGTTAAAATAAAGCCACCTCCTAAATTACCTTTTTTTCCCCGAAAATTAATATCTTTCGTTATTTATATGAATAAATTTAAGTTCTGATCTCGTAAGAGATATTATCTTTATCCTGTATTCAGTTATTCCGCCCCAATATTCTACGGTTATTTTTATTAAACTGTCGGATTCAGTGACCCATTCTCCCTCATAATTGTTATAAGCAACCGGCGGAGTGCCGCACCAGCCATTAATATTTCTCTCTACAAATCCGCCGTCTCTATAGAATATAAAGCCGTAATTATCCTTCTTTAAAGTTTGAGATTTCCGCATTATCCGAACATTATATTCACTATAATTATCATGCACCCATGTACCCATTAAAGTGCTTTTTATGTTGTCCGGAGATGAAATGGTATCACTGCATGAGGTTAACAGCAGTGCCGAGCCTGCCAGAATAGAAATAATAATTATACTTTTCATTATGATTCCTATAGTTTCTTTATTTTTAGTTCATCTATATTTATATCAGAAGGAACAAATCCGCCGGCATAAATTTCAAGCAGCAGTTGTGAGCCTGCTTCGCAAAATACTTCATTGCTTATATAAGAGGCCCACTGGATGCTGTTTATTTGTATACATCTTTGAGTATTTTCATAGCCATCGTTTGGGGGTTTATTAGTAAGGCAGATACTGCCGCCGTTTGTTTTTGTTTTTCCCATACATTCCAATACATAATAACCTTCTTCAACAATCGTAAATTCTTTTTTCCCGGCAGGCTGCAGGCATCCGCCTCCAATTAAAAGCGACCCTGTTCCTCCCTTTGGTGAAGCTTCCTTAACTAGCAAAAAAGAACTTAATCCCTCCCACCCGGTTGTATCTTTGCCGGATTCAAAAGAATTATAATATATATAATCATCTGAGGATGACTCGCTTATATTACAGCTATACGCAATAAGTGGTAGCAGAACTATGAACAAAGTCTTAAAATATTTCATGGCCTTTTCCCAAAAAAATTAGTAACCTGTTTTAACCACACAACTAAAGAATCAGCCGCTGTAGATTGTTTTTTAAAATTCCAGTCCCCCTCCTGGTGCATAATTATTTCTTTATATTTCCTTTTTTTAAAATCTAATAAATAGCATATATAGCTGAGTGTCCCTAAGCCAGGCTCCCCTAATCGTCCTATGGAAGTATCGGAAAACACCAGCCTTGGAATTAATTCTTTTTTTACTGCTACTTCCCTGTAATCAATGTTTTTTAATAATCTTTTATTAGGCCTGTATTTATCCAGCAGGTCCTGTTCAGAATATAAACCATCCGGATTGGGTTCCCATAAGTCAGAGTTATGATCATATTTATAGCTGAAAATTTCCCCATACTTGTTAACATAAAAACCCGAATGCATGTAACCCCATGCAAAGTTTTTATACTCAACTTCAAACAGTATATTTTGATTACCAACGGTGATATTGCTTTCTGAAAGATCACCATTGTTTACTGCGTTTGAAAAAAGGAGGGCGAATAAATTATTTTTCATAACTCTTTTAATGATTTTAAGGTATTGTAATTAAAGTATCTAGAAATTCTCCATTCCATTTCCAGAATCTTAAAGTTTTATTGCCGGAAGTTGTAAAATTTATTTTTTCCTCAACAAGAACAGAATCCAATACAAGAATACAAGGCTGATCAGTATCCTTTCCGTAAGCTTTTATTATATAATTATTTCCATCTTTAACTTTTTCAGTATGATGATAATTCCAGCATGGAGTTGGAGTTTCATACACTACTGTGGCAATTACCTGTTTGCCGTCGATATCTATACTTTCGATCTTTTGAACTGAAAGAGGCGAAACGGTACTATTTTCAGTTTCCACAGTATCACAGCCGGTAAATAGTAATAAATTTATCAGAACAACTATGCCGGTTATTTTTTTCATTTATGATCTCCTTATAAGTGATTTAGTTTAATTGGTATATTACCTTTAAGGGTTGTTTAGATTCTTTATCATTGAAAATGTTCAGGATTATTTTCCCGTTCATATTATTATTAAGCCTGCCGTATTCATTTTTTAAGGGTGACAGATCAAAGCTTAAATTTGTTTTAGTAATAAGCGCCTCGCAGCCGTCATTATGAGAATTATGTGTTAGCAGCAGGTCAGCCTGAACTGGATTGGATTTAAGGAACCGGGAAAAAGCAACAAGGAGGAAGTCGTGTTCCCTGCATCCCCCGCTATAGGTAAGTTTGAAATTTATCGTGTTCCCGGTTATTACTGCTTCCTCAATTCTGAAAGGATCAACTTTATACTGATTCCTGTCGGTTCCATAAGCAAGTAGTATCTTGTTGGATACAGGCATACTCCCTGCTTCAGGAAACAGCATATCATTAATTCCTGATCTGTTATCTACAGTATTACTTTCATTGCAGCTCAGATAATAAAAAGATAAAATTAACATTATAAATAAGCTTAGTGTACGCATAGTTATTCCTTAATGTATGTCTCTAACCATGATTTAGATTAAGGCTTTACTACCTTGCCGATAAACAAAATATTGCCGGTTTCTTTTTCGGTGATCACAAAAATGAAAGGCTTGTCTACTTTCATATAAAACTCATTATCGCCGCCTTCTGAAGTCCTTATAATTTCTACAATAGTAACAGCCGCGGCTTCAGTTCCTTCTTCATCTACAGAAACGAAGGTTTTGTGTAATACTCTGCTTATAGCAAGGCCCCCATCCCGGTTAATTCCCGAAAAATCGGCATCATCGCTAAATGCAATACCCATACCCAAAGTTTTTAGTACATCTGCCATTTCAAGCTTGTATTCTAATTTAAATTTAGGCAGCCATATATTACCTTCTTTAATACCGAAGCTGCTGTTCCATGTTGCCCAGTTTTCAACACTTAACTGATTAATTACATCATCAGCATTTTT
>JAWOJF010000174.1:0-2747 GCA_046481785.1 Ignavibacteriaceae bacterium
ATTTTTAATTATTCTATTTATGATAAACATTACCAATGCACAGGATATTAATATGCTTAAAGAAAAAATAAGCCAGTTTGCACCAACTGAAATAAAATATGATGATTCCGGGTTAAGCGGCAGGGAAAAGATCGTGATTCAAAAGCTTTACGAGGCATCAAAAATAATGGATGAAATATTCCTTGACCAGGTTTATTCTAAAAATTATGAAATAAGTGAAAAACTTAAAGCAGGCAGCAGTGAAGTAGAAAAACTTCAGCATGAGTATTTTAATATGATGTTCGGTCCGTTTGACAGGCTTGATCATAATAAACCTTTTATAGAGGGGCATAAAAAACCGGAAGGAGCAAACTATTATCCGGAAGATATGACCAAGGAGGAATTTCAAAACTGGATTAAGGATCACCCGGAAGATGAAAAAGCATTTATCTCAGAGTTTACTGTTATACGAAGAGAAGGGGACAGGCTTACTGCCATACCTTATTCGGTATATTATAAAGATAAATTAAGCAAAGCTGCCGGACTGTTAAGGGAAGCTGCCGGGAATGCAGATAATCCTACATTAAAAAATTATCTTACATTAAGAGCGGCAGCATTTGAATCAAATGATTATTATGAAAGCGATATGGCATGGATGGATCTTAAGGATCATAATATTGAAATAGTAATTGGCCCTTACGAAGTTTATGAAGATGAAATGTTCAATTATAAAGCGGCTTTTGAAAGTTTTCTAACCATTGTAGATCCTGTTGAAAGCAAAAAGCTTGAAGAATTTGCCAGTCACCTGGCAGAGATGGAACAGAAGCTGCCGGTTGATGATAAGTACAAAAATAATGAGCGCGGTTCAGAATCCCCCATATCCGTTGTTAATGAAGTTTTTACTGCCGGTGACACAAAAGCCGGAGTGCAGACCTTAGCTTTTAATCTGCCGAATGATGAGAGGGTACGTAAGGCAAAAGGCTCAAAGAAGGTGATGATAAAAAATTTACATGAAGCCAAATATACAAAGATGCTTATACCCATTGCTGAAATTGTATTGCCTGAAGAGATGCTGCAGTATGTTACTTTCGACGGATTTTTTAATCATACTTTAATGCATGAAATGACCCATGGTATTGGTCCCGGTTTTATTAAAGTAGATGGAAGGGATACCGAAGTTAAGACAGAGCTGAAAGAAACTTATTCAAAAATAGAGGAATGTAAAGCAGATATTCTTGGTATGTATATGAATATGTTTATGATTGAAAAAGGAGTTTATCCAAAAGAATTTGAAAAAGAAATTTGGGTTTCAAATCTTGCCGGAATATTCCGTTCTGTACGTTTTGGAATAAATGAAGCTCACGGTGCAGGCAATGCAATAATATACAACTTCCTTCTTGAAAAAGGGGCCTATGTTTTTGATGATAAAACAGAAAAAGTAAGTGTAGTTTTTGAAAAAATTTATCCCGTGCTTGAGGAGCTTGCAGCAAAAATACTTACTCTTCAGGCAACCGGGGATTACCAGGGAGCAAAAGATATTATAGCGCAGTATGCAGTTGCTTCTCCTTCGCTTGAAAAGCTGAGAGCAAAGCTGGCGGATCTTCCGGTTGATATACGTCCGGTTTACCAGATAGAAGGACAAAATTAATTACTCCCTTCTGTTAAGAGGGGAATCCGGCAAGGGGGATTTCCCCTCTTTTTATAGGGGATTTTTTTAATGATAAAGAGCATGAATAAATCCCTGATTTTTGTTCTTTCTTAGACTGTTTTTACCGGCTTTTACCCTGCTTTAACCGATTCTCCATTTATTATATATTTTTTCAACAGTAAATTTGAACAGGAGATTAAAATAATTAATTTGAGCTGTTCCTTATATTAAATTCAGAAAAGTTGTATTATGAATGATGTAAGCATTAGAATGCTTGCCGCTATAATGTTTACCGATATGGTTGGTTACACGGCATTAATGCAGCAGGATGAAGCAAAAGCAAAAGAAAAAAGAGACAGGCACCGTAAAGTTCTTGAAGAACTGGTTACATCTCACCAGGGCAGGATTCTGCAATATTATGGCGATGGGACATTAAGCATTTTCGGCAGTGCTATTGAGGCAGTAAACTGCGCAGTTGAGATTCAGAAAGAACTACGTGATGAGCCGAGGATTCCGCTAAGGATTGGCATACACAGCGGCGATATTGTTTATGAAGATGAAGGCGTTTACGGCGATGGTGTAAATGTTGCATCAAGAATAGAAAATATTTCCGTTTCCGGGGGCGTACTGATTTCAGAAAAGGTGTATGATGAAATACAAAACCATCCTTATCTGAAAGCGGTTTATGTCGGTAAACATAATCTTAAAAATGTTAAACGGCCTGTTAAAATATTTGCAATTACTACAGAGGGATTATCGGTACCAACATTCGCGGACCAACCCGACGTGGGTGTCCACATCCACCCGGCGGTCCTCCGTCCAGGGCCTGCGTCCCGAATAGAAATGTTCGGAGATCATGGTCATGTGATCGGCGGAATCGAGCAACATGCCGTGCGTCCAGGTGACGTTGCGCCGCACCTGTTCGGGGTCATGTTCGCGATTGATGGTTTCCAGGTCGCCGACCGCAACGAGTTCGAGCGTCGGGTCCACCTCCCACATCGCGTCGGCCGTCAGGTTATGCTTGATGACGTAATGATGAAGCTGCATCCAACCGAGCTGGAACGTGCCCCACATTTCGTTGCCGACACACCAGTACTTCACGTTGTAGGGCGCGCGCTGG
>JAWOJF010000189.1:0-4677 GCA_046481785.1 Ignavibacteriaceae bacterium
GCATCATCCATTCTCACCATAAACGCCTTGGGAAAGCCCTCATCCACGACAATCACCAAATCCATATCCGATCCCCTCACCCATTTTCCCGTGCTTCTTTCGGGCCTGGGAACATCATGCGCCATGCCATACACGATGTCCCCTGCAAGAAGGATACAGGTTTGCTCTTTGATGAGGGCGTCGTTTTCCAATCGACTGAGCACGGCCGACAAAATATTGCCGGCCAGTTTAAACTTCCCCTCACTCACCTGTTGAATGTGCGAAGCATGTACAGCATTTGGGGAGTAGTTATCCTGGCATTGTTATTTGTCTATATGTGGGCATCCACTGCATTCGGCATCCGTTTCTCCAACTTAACCAACAGGGGAATTTTAACAAACGGTCCGTACAGGTTTTGTATGCATCCGGCTTACTTTAGTAAAAATCTTTCATGGTGGTTAGTATCAGTACCTTTTATATCACAGGCAGGCCCTGCGGAGGCTCTCCGGCATTCATTGTTATTACTGCTTTTAAATGTTATCTATTATTTACGTGCAATTACTGAAGAGCGTCATTTATCCCAGGATCCTAACTATGTAAAATATGGACTGGCAATGAACAAGCGGAGTATATTTAAAGGATTGTTTAGAATATTCCCCTTCTTAAAATATAATCCTGAAAAATATTTAAGTCAGTTAGAAGACTATTCCAGGTTTACTATTCCCAAAACTATGGGGAACTTGCCGGGATGAGATATAATTTGTTTATTTTAAATTGTAGAGCGAAACACTGTTTCGCTTTCTGTTATTGCGAAAAACCCTGAATATTCGTTTAAACTACATGAGCGGTTCAGTGAATCGCTTTACATCAGAAATTTAACCACAATTTCTTTAATGCAAATATTTTCACCTGTGATGAATCACTTAGACTATTGATTAAAAATGTTATATCATAATATATAACATTGCAGAATTAAGTGTTTTTTTATTTTATGCAGACCGGAAGATATTGCTAAGATATTACTGCAATAGTTATTCTAAAAATTTTGTAATTAGAGGAGTTTGATATGGATGCAATTAATTTTGAGCAATTTAAATCTTTCACAAGTAAAAGAAATTTCCCTTCAGTATCTATTTATATGCCTGCATACCGCAAGGGTGCTGAAGTTGAACAGGGTCCTATCATGTTTAAAAACCAGTTGCGGGAAACAGAAAAAAAATTAACCGAAAAAGGTTTCAGAAAACATGAAACGGATGAGCTGTTGGAACCCGCAAGAGCATTAATTAACGATACAGATTTCTGGAATCATCAGGAAGATGGACTTGCTGTTTTTATCTCCCCCGGAGAGTTCTTCTACTACAAAGTTCCGGAAAAATTTAATGAAATTAGTTATGTATCTGACCGGTATTATTTACGTCCATTTTTAACACTAATGAATACCAACGAACGTTTTCTTATTCTTACACTAAATCAAAAGAATGTGAGATTATTTGAAAGTACCCGCTATAATATAAATGAAATAGAGTTAAAGAATGTTATGACCTCTATTGAAGAATATGAAGCTACCGAAGAAGAAGACAGGTCGCTTCAGTTCCATACAGAAACGGCAAGAGTTGCAAACACGGGAAAAGGTTCAGTCCAGGGAGCACGTTCGGCAATATTCCACGGGCATGGCGGCGGAACAGATTCTGCAATTCAAAAAGAAAAGATTTTGCAATTTTTTAACCTGCTGGATAACGGTCTGCAAAGATATCTTAATACAGAAAAGGCTCCATTGCTTCTAGCCGGTATTGAGTACCTGATCCCGATTTTCAGAGAAACAAACTCATACCCATATACAATGGAAGAAAGTTTTAACTATAATACCCAGGATTTAAGTGAAACAGAACTGCGTGATTCTGCCTGGGAAATAGTGAAAAAGAGGTTTGATAAACATCTAAGCGATGCCCTGGCACAGTATGGAAATTATGCAGGCACCAAAAGAGCATCCGATAAAATTGAAGATATAATAAAGAATGTTTTCAGCAACAGGGTATTAAATTTGTTCATTAATCCTAATGCGCAGGTTTGGGGGAAATTTGATATAAATTCCTACAGAGTTGAGGTGCATTACAATGATTTTGAGGCAGAAGACATTGATTTAATAGATCTTGCGGCAGAACAAACTCTCTTACACAATGGGGTAGTATTTTCGGTTGATGCGGAAAGGATACCCAACGGTAAACCTATGGCGGCATTGTTTCGTTACTAACAAATACGAGGTACATATGTGTAAGAAATCTTTAGTTATTCTGATTTTTCTGCTTATAATTTCCGAATCAGAAGCACAAAGGAAAAGCAGCGAGGGTAGTATAGGAATAGGTCCACAGATAGGATACCAGAGAGCCGGGGATGCTGATGAAGGAAGATTTATGTTTGGCGGGTTTTTGCGCGCTAAACTTTCCGATGCATTTGCCCTTGACGGCTCAATTAATTACCGAACAGAAGAATATTTTGACGGTGCAATAACAGTAAGAAGCTGGCCTGTTTTGGTCTCAGCATTAGTTTATCCGTTCCCTATGCTTTACGGCATAGCAGGCGGCGGCTGGTATAACACTACGTTTGATTTTGATGAAGGTTTCCAGGAGGGAGACCTTGATGATGAAACACAGACTAATTTCGGCTGGCATCTTGGCGCCGGTGTGGAAATTCCACTGGCCGAAAGTGTTATGCTGGTTGGTGATATAAAATATGTCTTCCTTGATTACGACTGGGAAGATCTTAGCGATACACCATTGAATGATTTCAACAGTAATTTTTATATTATAAACGTCGGACTTTCATTCGGACTTAGATAGCTCTCTTATCTCTCCCTGTTATAAAGACAGGGAGAGATTTTAATCTTATCAAAAATTTTTAATTCTTATTAAACTTCTCCAGTAAATCTTTTACCGCATCTTTATGTACCATAAAATCCATTATTTTTAGCTTTAAATAATCTTCATGGTAAAAGTAATATCCTTTTGCATTTCCATTCCTTGAACTTGCGCCGGAATCTTTTATAAGGAACCAGTCAACACCATCTTTTTCTTTGTACCCAATAAGATGAAGTCCATGGTCATCCTCAGTTGTGCCGTTGCTGAACCTGAACTGCCTTGAATCTTCATTAATATATTCAGAAGGAATATCGAAAGTTGGTATTATGGCAGCGTTATAATCTCCAAAATACCCGGGTTCAGAAACATCTCCGCCTATAGCAAGTGTATACCCGTTTTTAACAGCATTTTTAATTGCATCCATAAAATCATCAAGAGGAACATTATAATACTCTTTACTGAACCACCAGTTATCAGGCACTTTATAAACTACCTGCTGCCAGTAAGGATCCATTTTGAGAGAAAGAACATCAACATAATCACTAAGATTTAAATTGAGATATTCCCTAAGAAAAGTTTGAGGTGTATATTTTTTTCCGTCAAATTCAAATTCAGCAGGGGGCTGTCCGATATAATGATTCATAATTGCTTTAATAGTTTTTACAGCTTCCTCTTCATCCCATGCATTTGTTGTTTTAAGATTATTAAGATATGCTTCCATTTCATTAAACATTATACTATGATTGTGAAATTTCTGCCCTGTTTTCATACCGCTGTAAACAGATGCAGGCACAACTCCATATTCTTTCCATATTCTTGTAACGGCGTTTGCCTCGGAACCCTCACCAAAAAAAGAATTACCTCTTTCGCGTATAAATCTTTTCGCTTTTTCAACATATTCCCAGTAAGCAGTATAAATTTCAGAAAGTTTCACTTCTTTTTTATGAAGACGGTAAACTTCAGATTCAAAAAAAGATGTTGTTGAAAAACTCCAGCATGTTCCTGTATTACCCTGTGAAACCGGTTCATTATACCAACTGCTTTTAAACTCATCAGGTGATTTCGGAAGATCCATCCCGGAAAAATCTAATTTAAAAACTTTTTCTTTATCCGGATCCTTCTTTTCAAAATCATCTATTCCAACCAGAATTTCTTCATAAAATCCTCCCTTCTTTTCAACAAAAGTTCCTTTATTATGGCTTTGCTGTTGGGAGAAAGAGGGAATTTGAAGAAGTATTGAAAAGATTATAAGTAATAATATAGATTTCATGAAGTGCCCCTAAAATATTTTGGTATAAAGAAAAATAGGGACTTTTATGGAAATATTATACAGGAAAATGTAATAATTCACACCTGTCCAAAATAATAATTTGTTTCGTTCCTACGGAACTTTAATAATTTTTGAGATTATATTAATCTATAAATATAACGTACCTGACGGGACTTAAAACAGCAATATATATTATGCCTTAACATATAGTTACCTGTTTATGGTATAAGTCCTTGTATTCCTGTAATTATTACAATCCTGTAGGGATTAAACGTTTATAGAATAAATTACAGAATGAAATAAAGAGGCTGTCACAAAAGTCAATTTGAGTGAATATATTTTCATTTTTTAATTAGCATGATTATTAAAGATTTTAATATCCTTCGAAGAGATTGTGTAAAAGTTAAAGACTGGAATAAATATTAACCTTATTGATTAACCCCATGTTTTAACATGGGGGAGCCTAAAGAACCATAACGGGCTTTAGCCTTGAACTGAAGTTAATTCAGGGCTAAAGCCCGTTATGGTTCTTTAGGCTCCCCCATGTTAAAACTTGGCGTTAATCAATAAAGT
>JAWOJF010000276.1:0-7490 GCA_046481785.1 Ignavibacteriaceae bacterium
CTCCCAACGATTCCCGGATATCATTCGTAACCTGGTTTCCCGCCACCCCAATAACTCGAGTATGTTTGATCGCTTTGTTATGGAATATCGCAATGTCTGTCGTACCGCCGCCGATATCTATTAAAGCAACACCAAGATCTTTTTCACTTTCTTCAAGCACAGAAGAACTGGAAGCAATAGGCTGAAGAATATAATCCTGCACAACTAATCCGGCACGTTCAACTGATTTTCTTATATTTTGTATTGCAGGAATTGAAGCAAGAACCACATGGTTTGTTGCTTCAAGCCTTGAGCCTGACATCCCAAGCGGATTTTCTATTCCCCCCTGGTGATCAATTGAAAATTCTTCCGGGATAATATGCAGTATCTGCCTGTCGGAAGGTATTCTTATTGTTCTAACATCAGCTTCAAGCCTGTCAAGATCTTCCTTGGTAATTTCTTTGTCATCATTGTTTATTGTTACATAATTCCGGTGGCGCATACTTGTAATATGTTCCCCTGCAACACCAACATTTACAATTGATATTTCAAAGCCTGCCCTGTTGCATGCCTGGGAAACCGCAGCTCTTATTGCCTCTGAAGTTTTGCCAATATTTGCTACAAGGCCTTTGTGTAATCCTTCGGAAGGGGCAACACCAAAGCCCAGTATATCAATGCGCGTATCACTGATCTTCTCTGCAATAACTGCGCAGACCTTAGTAGTTCCTAAATCCAATCCTGCTATTATATTTTTCTTCATTAATTTAAACCTGTATTTGAGTTAGCCTTACCGGCAGGGTGGCCATTCGTTACTGCAGTACCGACATAAACTTCGTTAGCAAATCTTAAATCTATGTAATCGCTTTCTTCCGTCAGCAAATTGTTTCCCTCAATAAATCCTTCCCACATAATTTCAAGATAGACCATCTTTTTTGCTTCTTCTCCCCTGCCGAATATTACCGGGGCTTTTACACCGGAAAATGAAAGTAAAACATCTCCGCCATTTCTTAAATTTATTTCAGAAAGCTTCTTATTGATATTAACATTGGTATATCTTGCGGCATCAATAATTCTAAATGCCTGCAGCATATCATTGTTTTTAAATTCAGCAAGCGGTTTTAATTTTTCACCCCCGGCAACATTGCTGATAACCGGAAGATCAACAAACTTTGTACTTGCAAAAAGCGGAAGTACCTGAAAATTTTCAGAAATAAAGAACGGCTCTGTTCCGCTTAATACTACCGCCATAATTTTCTTTTCGGTTAACACTACTTTGGCCCTGTTATAATCTTTTAATTCAACATCTGCTCTTTCAATGTAAGGATGTTTTTCAAAGCGATCTTTAATTACAGGAAGCGTGAGCTTTTCATACCGGGATATGTCATCCAGCCTTGAGAATGATATATAATCATTTTCCGATAAAAGATTGTTCCCTGTTATTTCGATCATCCCTATACCTCCTTTATTTGTCTTTCCAACAACGAAAAAAGTCAGGTAAAGTATTCCCAAACTTAAAACAAAAAAGAAAATGGTGCCTAATATTTTTCCTCTGGTATCATTCATTATTTAATCTTTTAGTCCTGCAGTTCATTTCAGCATCTCTATAAACTTTTCACCATATTTCCATATATCGCCTGCACCCATTGTAACAATTATATCATCCTTCATTTTAATTTGATTCAGCTTTGAAGGAAGATCGTTTTTATCAGATATATATATAACATTCTTATGTCCAAAGTTTTTGGCAGTATCGGCAATCATCTTACCCGATATTCCTTCAATCGGCTTTTCTCTTGCAGGATATATATCAGTACAAACAAATATATCCGAATTCAGAAATGATCTGCCGAATTCCTGGAAGAAATCCCTGGTTCTTGTAAACAAGTGCGGCTGGAATACTGCGACTAACCGCCTGTCCCATCCTGCTCTAATTGCTGCAAGAGTAGCACTTGTTTCTGTAGGATGGTGCGCATAGTCATCAACCACAAGAATTTCTTTATTGTATTTAATTTCAAATCTTCTGTATACGCCGGTAAAGGACTCCAGCGCTTTCTTAATTACGTTAAACTCAATACCAAGTTCTTTTGCTATACATACTGCAACAAGTGAGTTCTTGATATTATGAACGCCGGGAGTCTTCAGATTAATTCTGCCGATATCCTCTTTGTTATACTTAACTGTAAAAGAACTGGTAAATTCATTATGAGTAATATCTACTGCCCGAATATCAGCCTGTGTAGTTAGTCCGTATGTTAAGATCTTTTTATTTATCTGTGGAATAATATCCTGTAAAGCCGGTTCATCAAGACAAAGAACAACAAAACCGTAGAATGGTACTTTATTGGCAAATTCAACAAAAGCTGATTTGATATCGTTTAAATCTTTATAAGTATCAAGATGCTCACTCTCTAAAGTTGTTAGTGCTGCAATAGTTGGAGTAAGCTTTAAAAAAGTCCTGTCAAACTCATCAGCTTCAACCACAATAAATTCACCGTTACCAAGGCGTGCATTTGTTCCGCCAAGTCCGCTTAACTTACCCCCTACTATTATAGTAGGATCAATGCCGCCCTCAGTTAAAGTTAAGCCAACCATAGAAGTGGTTGTTGTTTTTCCATGAGTACCGGCAATTCCGATGCCGTATTGCATTCTCATACATTCAGCAAGCATTTCAGAACGTTTTATTATAGGTATTTTTCTTTCAATCGCCGCTTTCACTTCAGGGTTATCAAGCGTTACAGCAGAAGAATAAACAAGCACATCAACATCATGAACATTTTCAGGGATATGCCCCTCATATATCTGTATCCCCAGCTCAGAAAGACGCTGGGTTATTTCAGATAAAGATTTATCGGAACCGGAGATTTCAAATCCCTGGTTAAGCAGTATTTCTGCAATACCGCTCATCCCGATTCCGCCTATCCCAACAAAGTGAACTTTTTTTATATTTTTAAACATGATTTAACGCTTCAACTTTTTCTTTTAATTCTCTGAACCTTTTAACAAGCTCCGGTTCGTTCTCATAATTATTTGGCCTTATAAGAATCGGTCTTCTCCTGTGTTTCAGTTTTATGCGTATTAAACGCAAAGGCTGCTTTAATCTTCTTTCCTTTGAGAGCTTAATCCATACAATTTCATTTACACTAAAAGATTTTCTGCCGAATCTGCTGACAAAAGAAATTCCACTTTCATTTACTTCCAGGCTTTTCCTTTTATAAAGATTATAAAACAGACCTGCCAGTGAAATAAGAACAATAATGCCAAAAAAATAAATTATAGGATCACGTATAATAAGCGTAAAATAATCCTCCACAAACTCGCCCAATATCAGGATGTACAGAATAAACACAACAAAATAAATTATCGTTGACTGATAATAGAAGGTCAGGTTGTATTTAAATGTATTCATTTTTCTGCCCTTTTAACCTTACTCTTAATCTTATCGGCTGTAATCCGGGTACGATTAAGATGCCTGTGCATATTGTATTGCCTGTCTGGCAATTACTTCCGCTGCATCCGGTTTGCTTAAAACTTTTGCATTCCTTCTCAATTCGTCAAGCTTTTCTTTATCATTAATTAAAGCAACAACAGTCTCAAAAAATTTATCTTTTATTTCTTTATCTTCAATAATTATAGCAGCATTATTATCAGCTAACGCTTTTGCATTATAGAACTGATGATTTTCTGCAACATTTGGAGAAGGAACAAGTACAGAAGGCAACCCAAGCACCAGGAGTTCTGCAATTGTTGTTGCACCGGCTCTTGCCACAACCATATCACATGCCGAATAGGCTTTATTCATATCATTTATAAAGGCGTTTACCCAGATGCCGGAGGAACCAAAATACCGATACTTATCAATATAATTTTGCCCTGTCTGCCATATAATATTTATATCTTCAGCTTCAATCATCTTAACCGATTTTGCTGCAGCTTCATTCAAAGTGCCTGCTCCAAGACTTCCGCCAAGAATTAAAACCGTTTTCTTTTCAGGGTTAAGTTTAAACATCTGCAATGCTTCTTCCCTGCTTATAGTTGAAAGGCTTTCCCTTACAGGATTACCAGTAATAAATACTTTGTTTACCTGTTTAAAATATTTTTTTGAGCTTTCAAAACTCACATGAATTTCATCAGCATATTTTTCAAGCATACGCGTTGTAACACCCGGGAAACTGTTCTGCTCAAGTATCATAATTTTAGAACCCATTAATGAAGCTGCTATTACAGCAGGCCCTGATACATACCCGCCGGATCCTATGGTTACTTTAGGCCTGAAATTCATATTTATAAGAATCGACTGAACCATTGCTACCATAAGCTTTAATGGAAATAAAAGATTACCGAATGTAATTTTTCTTGAAAATCCTTTAATCCATATTGATCTGAATTTAAATCCAAGCTCCGGAACAACTCTACCTTCTATTTTACTTTTTGTACCGATAAATAAAATGTCAGCTTCAGGAATAATAGACTTTATTTTTTGTGCAACAGCAACAGCCGGAAATAAATGCCCGCCGGTACCGCCGCCGGCAAATAGAAATTTATATGGGTTTTTAGCTGCGCTCATATTTTCATTATTTTATTCTATCGTCCCTACGGGACTTTCTTCTTTATTTATTTTGTTTCTATAAACCTTCAGTCCCTAACGGGACTAAGTCATGCTTTTACTTTTTAACTGCTCTAAGTCCCGTTAAGGACGAAACTTTACAGCTAACAGAATAGAACTCTTTAAGTCCCGTTAGGGACGAAACGTTTATAGATAGCCCGGCAAAGAGACTCTTTAAGTCCCGTAGGGACGATACCTGATTTATGATTCTGAGACTATTCATACTGTCTCTTCATTCATAATGTTCTTTGCCTGCTGATTATTTGATAACGCTATGTTCACCAATATTCCTACTGAAATACATACAAAAATTAATGATGTACCGCCGTAGCTGATAAACGGCAGGGGCAGCCCAGTAGTAGGAAACAATCCTGTTGCCACAGCCATATTAACAAAAGCATACAGAATTATTGAAAACGTAATTCCAAAAGCGAGTAGTTGTCCGAACTGGTCTTTAGTTTTTTTAGCAATTAAGATACCGGCAAAGAAGAAAACAAGAAAACTTAGCATTAACAATACCGTACCAACAAAACCAAGCTCTTCGCCGAAAATTGCAAAGATAAAATCACCATATGCTTCAGGAAGGAAAAGGTTACTTTGTTTACTATGGCCCATCCCAACTCCAAAAACTCCGCCGCTGCCGAAACTATACAAAGCTTGTTTTACCTGCAGATTTATATCACCGCCAGACTGTATACTTTCTATAAAAGTCAGGATCCTGCCGCGGGAGTGCGGGAATATCATTGCTGCAGAACCGCCTGCCAGCAGGCTAAAAAATGTTGATGAGGCAATATGTTTTAGCCTTGCACCGCCTATGTACATCATTGTTAAGCTGATGATTACAAGTAAAACCGCATTACTAACATTCGGCTGAATAAGAATTAATCCGGCAACTACAATTACCCAGAAAAAGAGATAAAGAAAACCATTTTTATAGTTTGAAAGAATATCCTTCTTTTGTTCAAGCAAAGCTGCTAAGTGAATCATTAAAAATAATTTGGCTGCATCAGACGGCTGAAAAGAAAGAGGTCCAAGGTCAATTCTTCTGCCTGCCCCTTTTATTTCCGGAGCAATAAAAAGTGTAAGGAATAAAATAACTGTTATTACTATCAATGCCGGTTTACTATACTCTTTATATACCTCATATGGAATAAAACAAAAGAGAATCATTAACCCTATCCCTACAACCACTTTAAATACATGAGAATTGAAAAGATGAAAAAGATCATCAAACCTGAAACTGCTGTAAGTACTGCTGGCACTCATAACAATAATAAGTCCAAGCAGCATCAGTGCAAAAGCATCAAAAAATATTGTAGCAGCAAGTTTTTTCATTATAATCTTTCTACAGCTTCCTTAAATACCTTACCTCTGTGCTCATAATTTTCAAACATATCAAAGCTTGCACATGCGGGGGAAAGCAATACAACATCTCCTTCACGCGCCTCATTATTTGCAGATTTAACCGCTTCCTCAAGCGACTCTTTAATTTCCACTTTTACAAAAGCATGGAAAAAGTTAAATACATTTTCAGCCGATGAACCAATTGCATAAATCTTTTTTACTTTTTCCACTACCAGGTCTTTAATCTGGTTATAATCATTTCCTTTATCCTGGCCGCCAAGAATCAGGAACATCGGGCTTTCAAAGCTTTTTAATGCATACCATACTGAATCGACGTTTGTAGCCTTCGAATCATTTATATATATAGCCCCGGCAATCCTCCTTACAAATTCCAGCCTGTGTTCAACTCCCTTGAATGTTTTTAAGCCTTCTTTAATTTTTTCATTGCTGCAGCCGAAAATCTTTGCTGCTGTAATTACGGCCATTGCATTGGAATAATTATGTTCCCCTTTCAGATTTATATCATCTGTTTTACAGGTGAATTTCATTTCACCTTCTTCATTATAAATAATATCATTCCCTGATAAATAGCACCCGGTTATCTGTATTCCACGGGTTGAGAAATAATAAGTCCTGCCTTTATGTTCTGTTAGTGAATCAATTAATGGCTTACTGTCGGCGTTCAGAATTAAATAGTCATTCTCATCCTGGTTTTTATATATAGTAAGCTTTGAAGCTATATAATTTTCAAACTTATTTTCATAACGGTTCAGATGATCAGGAGTTATATTAAGTATTACCGCAGCCCGGGGTTTAAATTTATCTGTCAAATCAAGTTGAAAACTGGATACTTCAAGAGCAACAAATTCATCTTCCTTTACATCAAGTGTTATTTCTGAAAATGCATACCCAATATTACCGGCAACATATGTTTTATTGCCGCATGTGTTAAGGACATGCCCGCACATACTGGTAGTTGTTGTTTTACCGTTAGTACCTGTAATAGCAATAACTTTTCCCTTGCAATAGGATGATGCAAACTCAAGTTCGCTTATAACTTTAATACTTCTTTTTTTAGCTTCAACTAAAACGGCAGCATCCGAAGGAACACCGGGGCTAACAATCATTATATCGCACTTATAAACCTTATCAGAGTGTTTGCCGGTTTCATAATCAATTTTATTTTCTTTTAAAACCTTAACCGATTCTTTAAGCTTACCGTTTTTTGCAGTATCACTAACAAATGGTTTGCCTCCAAGCTTATTAACAAGCTTAGCTGCACCAATGCCGCTCCTCATAGCGCCTATTATTGTTATATTTTTTCCTTTTATATCCATCATAATTTTTTATTCTAAGTATCTCTTAGTGTCCTGCGTGCCTCTGTGGTTTTTCCGCTGCACCGGGCACTAAAGTATATCACCTTATCTTAAATGATGTTAAGCTGATGATTGCTAGTATTATTGCAATAATATAAAACCTTATCACTATTTTTGGCTCCGGCCAGCCAAGCATTTCAAAGTGATGATGAACGGGAGCCATTTTAAAGATCCGTCTACCTTCACCG
>JAWOJF010000302.1:0-3259 GCA_046481785.1 Ignavibacteriaceae bacterium
ACCTTCTTCCTTTAATTTTTTTAATATTCGATAAATCTGACGCTGACTTAGATTAAGCAGCTCCGCTGCTTCTTCTATTGTTATAGCTTGCTTTTCCACCTGTCCTATTATTCTTAATCTATCCGCTTCTGTTTTGCTCATTGCCAGTATTCCCTTCATTTTGAGGTGCTCCCTTTTTTAAGTACCTCAAACTTCCTCTATTTTTACTGACATTTCTATTGTGGCGAAAACCTGACATTTCTATTGTGGTATTACATAAATTATTGAATAATCTTCTTTTGAGATGCCAAATAAATAATTTTCTTATCTCTATTTGAATGGTATAAATAATTTTTGATAGATTGTTTCGCTCCTCCGGAGCTATAGCTTTTAATTTGCCTTTATAATTCTACTAATGTTTCTGCTCCTATGGAGCGAGAAATAATGCCATACTGTCTGCTCCTATGGAGCGGGGAATAATTGCCATACTGTCCGCTCCTATGGAGCGGGAAATAATTATAAGAGTAATTAATTAGATCATATTTTAGCTTCATTAGGAGCATAACATTAGTAGTAGAATGAGCACAAAAGAATGATGATTTCAGCTCCGTTAGGAGCGTAACATTAGTAGGCAAATATATACATGAAAAGAGATTTTAGCTCCAGAGGAGCGGCACAAATCTCCTATTGATGGAAAGAAAAACAATGCCAAACACCTGCACCCGATAATCTGCTCTAATTTCTAATTTCCTGTCATTTTATGCAGAAACATTTAAAATTAGCATGTAAATATTGCTTTAGAGATGACATTTTTTTAAAAAGATGTCATCTCTTCTGCATTTGCCGTTAGGCTTGTAATTGTCCTACTTTTTCGGATTATTATTTAACAGGGTTATGGTATGTTCAAGTAACTCAACTCCGCCAAAATTGCCATGCCCGGGAATAACTATTTTAGCATCAGGATATCTGTCCAATACTTTTTGAATAGTTTTCGGCCACTCTTCCAGGTTAGCATCGCTAAGGTTGCCAAGACTGTTTCCCCTGGTTTCTTTTACCATACATCCGCCAAATAAAATATTTTCAGACGGTATATACGCTGTAATATTATCGGACGCATGTCCTGCTCCAAAGTAATTAAGCAGAATTTCCTTGCCATTCAGATCAAGCACCAGTGAGTCTCTAAATCCATGTTTTGGCGGTGGAAGATTTTTCTCTTTCATAATATCAATTGTCATCTCATTAGCATAAGATTCAACTCCAAGCGTATGCAGGTAAGCCATTCCGGCAGTACAGTCATCATGCCAGTGATTAGGTACAAAACCAACTACCTTTACATTTAGTGAATCCTGTATAAAAGAAACAAGAGTTTTAGTTTGTTCTTCACTCATGGGCGTATCAAAAAGGAATGCTTCACCTTGTTCAATAAAAATAAGCCCATCGCAGGGAAACCTTTCCGGCGGGTTCCCTATATATGCAATATGTACATAAGCATTATCGGAAATCTTAATCAGTTGAATATCTTCTGATACTGTTATTTTAGAATAATCATTCCGGGAGACTGATATTGAGCTGATTATAATTACTAAAATGACTAACATTAAATGCTTCATTGAAAATCTTCCTTACAATTTTTTGAATGGTGGAATAATTCCGGCAGATAATTAAAGATTATAGGGTATCTTTCCGGGGATTTCAGAAAAAACTATAACCAGCCTACTAACTTGATTTTTCTTTCTTTACTTTATTTGTTCTATCTACTGAATCAATAGCATCTTTCTCGCTTTCATAAATATCAAATACAGAAATAAGTTTTGTTAGCTGAAGAACTTCATGAATTCTTTCAGGAAGGTGGCACAATTTAATATTACCAACTTTTGATGATAAAGTGGAATATGCACTTACAAGTTCCCCTATACCGGCGGAGTCTATTGCACTTATATCCCTGAGGTTAAATATTATATTAGATGAATTTTTGTTCATGGCATGCTGTATAGCATTCCGGAGGGCAAGATCGCTGCCTACCGAAAGTCTGCCGTTAAGTTTCAGTATTATAACATCATTATCATGTTTGATATTTATGATCATTAGGTTCCTTGTTGGAATAAATTAAAATTCATCATCAGTGCCTGTCTGCGGATTATTATTATAATGATCAAGTTGTGTTATTACCCAATCGATATAACTATTTTTTTTAAACTCAAACCATTTTTTTCTGTATTCGCCGCCAAAATTATCTACAATATCTTTAAAATTTCTAAATGGTTTTGAAAGGCTTAACCCAAGTTCAAGTTTCTTTTGAAGTTCTTCATTGTCAACAGTTTCAACAAATTCTTCCATAACTGCAAAGGATTCGTTGGATGACATTTTTTCAAATTCCACATACTTTTCAGCGTTACCCTCAATTTCATCAATAACATCTTTCCATATTTCCTCATCAAAATCAAGACTATTTTCCCAGTCGATAATAGTTTGAATTTCCTTTGTATCAACATGAACAAAAACCCGCATGCCGCACTCAAGTTCTTCAGCTATTTCGCTAATTTGTTCTTGTGTTAGTTCCATATGTAAAATCCTTTAATATGACCCTTTCTAAATTATTTAATTATATAGAAGAAATAAAGAATATAAATTTTTATTGAGTTACACTTTTTTCAGTTTATCTTTCCAATTGCTTAAAGCAAGAACAAGTTTTCCTGAAATACGGCCATAGCCGCCTCCGGGTTCTAATTTGTTGCGGGCTTCATCTTTTTTCCCGCCTAAGGCTAAGCCCAGAATTTCTGAAGCTGTTATATGGAACTCAGCATGAAGATTTTTAATATTTTGATAATCCTGCGTTTTCTGGATTTCATCAGGAAGACTATTTAGCCATTGCCCGAATTGGCAGGCATTATCCTTTTTAACAGTATCAACATTAAACTCTGATTTACCCGCAGTAATTGCATCATTGAGACGCTTTTTCCATTGTGAATGTGCAGCTAAGGCTGAATCAATTGCTTCTTTAGATATCATTTTTTCGCCCCTTTAATGAAAATAATAAAGTAGTTTTATTTCTATTCCCTTTTATTTAAACCTAAATAACCTTAATTCTAAAATCAATAGCAGACTGTAAACAATTCATTTACCCTCTATCTAACTTCTACCTCTGGCTTCTGCCCTTTGACTTCTGGCTTCTGCCCTTTGACTTCTGACTTCTGGCTTCTGCCCTTTGACTTCTGACTTCTGCCCTTTGACTTCTGACTTCTGCCCTTTGACTTCTGGCTTCTGCCCTTTGACTTCTCCC
>JAWOJF010000317.1:0-9746 GCA_046481785.1 Ignavibacteriaceae bacterium
TGTTATACTTACCTTCCAGGTCTATACGGAAGGACTTACATCCTTAATCCCGTTTGCGGGACCGCATTCAACCACTCTGCCAACTCTCCGTATTTTTCTAAGTGCTATATGTTATACTTACCTTCCAGGTCTATACGGAAGGACTTACATCCTTAATCCCGTTTGCGGGACCGCATTCAACCACTCTGCCAACTCTCCGTATTTTTCTAAAGTTCTATATGTTACACTTACTTACCAGGTTTATACGGAAGGACTTGCTTCCTTAATCCCGTTTGCGGGACCGCATTCAACCACTCTGCCTATCCCCGCTGGTTTTCTGCACACTGTTAAAAGTGAGCTACAAATATAACAATTGTTGCTTTTTTACCAAAGGTAAATGTAGCATATTTTTTACCACTTTTTAAATATAAAGAACACAGCACCAATTATAAATAAAAAGCCGACTGCATAATTCCATTTAAATTCCTCTTTCAGGTATAGTACTGAAAATACAGAAAAAGCAATTAATGTAATTACTTCCTGTATTGTCTTTAGCTGTGCTGCATTAAACTGGCCATGACCAATCCTGTTTGCAGGAACCTGGAAAATGTATTCAAATAATGCTATCCCCCAGCTTGCTAAAATTACTATCCATAATGGCGAGCTTTTATATTTTAAATGGCCATACCATGCAAATGTCATAAACACATTTGAAACTATAAGTAGAACAATTGTTCTCATATATCTCCGGAAATTTCTTCAACAAATATACTCTTCTGTTTCTTAATTCTTTCCTGTTAAACCTGTTAGTTTAAAAAATTATAAATGATTATAGCGGATTAGCAACCTGCAAAAAAATTCTTCAGTCTACCCTGGAACTGAACAATGAGAAAGAATCAAATACAGTTACGGTCAGGAAATCTTGGTCAAGTGCCCTATTTAAATTTTCGTCATGTTTAGCCCGTTTAGTACAATTGCGCTAATTATTAAATCAAGATTAGTGGCATTTTTCAGCCCTCAATAGGAATAATTTTAATTTTATTCTTATTTTTGTTGTATACATAACATGGTGAGCCGTTGAAATTATAAATTCCTTTTAACCCGTTTAATCCGGATGCATAGTGCACCGGGATAATTTTCATTTTAAAGGAATTTATATGTCTACAGTTACACTTAATAAACTTACCGTTACTAATCCCGATGGCTCAACTCTCTTCAGGGATATTTCAGTTTCATTTGGTAATGAAAAAACCGGACTTGTTGGGAACAACGGTTCCGGCAAATCCACAATTGCTAAAATAATTGCCGGTATAAAAAAGCCTTCTGAAGGAAAAGTAATATCTGAGGGGAAAGTCTCATATCTTCCCCAGGATTTGTCTCCTCTCAATCATCTTCCGGTAATCGATATCTTCTCTTTGAAAGAAAAGTATACTGCATTTAAAAGAATAAACTCCGGCAGAGGTACTCCTGATGATCTGATTATTCTTGATAACGACTGGAGCATTGAGGACAGAATTTTTTCTTCAATGGAGCAGACAGGAATAAAATATATTTCACCTGAAAGAATTTTTAGCTCATTAAGCGGCGGTGAAAAAGTAAGATGCCTCTTCGCTTCATTACTTGTTCAGAACCCCTCTTTTATTATTCTGGATGAACCTACAAACCATCTCGATTTTTCCGCACGCAAAATTATTTACAATTTTGTTAATGAATGGAAAAAGGGAATGCTTGTAATCAGTCATGACCGGACAATGCTTAGACAAATGGACAAGATTGCAGAACTCTCCCCGCTTGGATTGAAACTATACGGCGGTAATTTTGATTTTTATATGAGTATGAAAAAACTTGAGGATGAAGCGGCTGAAAAAAAATTTCAATCTGCGGAGGTTTCGTTAAAGAAAGACATTAAAGAATTGGAAAAGGCGGTAGCACGCCAGGTAAAAAGGACAAAAACTGCAGCAAAAAATACTCCCGGTTCGGGTATCCCAAAGATTTTATTAAACGCAAAAAAAGGGCGGGGAGAAAATACTTTAAAGAAATTAAAAGATATTCATAATAAAAGAATTGAAGAATCTGCTGAGAATCTTTCAGACGCTAAAGCAAAGATTCATGAATCAAGGCAGATAAAGATAGACCTGGAAAATAGTAAGGTACCCCGGGGGAAAATTATTGTCAGGGGGGCAGGATTAAATTATTCATGGGATGGAGTAAATTATCTCTGGCAGAATGATCTGTCATTTCAGATTACCGGTGCAGAAAGAATTCTTTTGAAAGGCAACAATGGATCCGGAAAAACAACACTAATGAGAATGATAAATAATGAGATATTACCCTTACGTGGTGAATTATATGTTGGTGTTTTAAGAATCGGTATACTTGACCAGCAGGTTTCTGTCTTAAAAGATAACCTGACATTACTGGAAAACCTGAAACTTTATGCACCCAATACTCCCGAGCATGAACTAAGAATAAAACTGGGAAGATTTTTGTTTTATAAGGATGAGGTAAATAAAAAATCAGGGGTATTAAGCGGCGGTGAAAAAATGCGCGCAGGCATGGCATGCCTCCTTGCAGCAGATCAGTCCCCCGAACTGATTATGATGGATGAACCGACAAATAACCTTGATCTTGAAAGTATAATGGAATTAACATCAGCATTAAATAGTTATAAAGGGGCTTTATTGGTGGTTTCCCATGATGCTGATTTTATAAAAGAAATAGATATAAAACGGGAAATTAGTGTTGATTAAATTTCTTGTAACCTTTCCACTTCCCGGTTAATCTAATGACAAAACTATTAGGACAAAGTTTATTAGTTAAACACGGAGTTTTTATGAAAGATGGGAATCCCGGAACAGAAAATAATAATTCACAAATTCAGGTAAATAATTACTTAGGCAGCATAGTACCTGATGATGAAATGAAAATTGAACTGATTGAAAAAAGATTTAAAGAAATAATGGAAATATTAGGGCTGGATTTAGAGGATGAAAGTCTTAAGGATTCACCTCATAGGGTGGCTAAAATATATGTTAAGGAAATTTTCAGCGGATTAAATCCGGTTAATAAACCATCTGTAAAATTATTTAAGAACAACTATAATTATAACCAAATGCTTATTGAAAGGGATATTACACTATAGTCAACATGTGAACATCACTTTGTTCCTATAATTGGTAAGGCTAACGTTGCTTATTTCTCAAGCGGAGAAGTGATCGGGCTTTCAAAACTTAACCGGATAGTACAGTATTATGGAAGGAGGCCGCAAGTTCAGGAAAGACTAACGACACAAATAGCTGATGAATTAATGGATATCCTTGGCACCGAAGATGTGGCTGTTGTTATTGAAGCAGATCATCTTTGTGTGAAATCAAGAGGCGTTAATGATACAAACACCAAAACAGTAACATCATTTTACAATGGAAAGTTCCTTAAGCCTGATATAAGGAATGAATTCCTGAGTTACATAAAATGATGATATTAAACTCCTCTTATAAGTACTTAAAAATAATTTCCCTGACTTAAGTCAATGACCTTTTTAAGATAACAGGATACTTTACCGTTGTAAATTTTATTTAAATATGGAATGACAATGGCACTTTTAATAACCAATGAATGCATCAACTGCGGCGCCTGCGACCCTGAATGTCCAAACTCTGCTATATATGAAGGTGAAATGAACTGGACTTTAAATGGAGAAATCAATAAAGCTTTGGTTGATGATTACTTTTATATACTATTTTATCATTGTTAAAAGCATTTTTGAATGCTGCAATGCAACCAGTGCATGAGGTACATTTGGCGGCAGTACAATTATTTCACCGGCTTTAACCTTATATGGATTACCGCCTATTTTAATTTCCATTTCACCATCAACCATATATACTACCGCTTCATAAGGCGAGGTGTGTTCCGTCAGCGACTCCTCCTTATCAAAAGCAAATAAAGTAATATTTCCATTCGGCTTTTTTATAATTTGTTTGCTTACTACCGATCCTTCCTGGTAATCTATAGCGTCTTTCAGAATCATTTTTTTTATGTCACTCATATTAATCCTCCTTTATTCTTAAAAAATTACACTAACATCAGACCCCTGCAGTTCAGAAAATTCTGTGGCACTCTGTGTATTCTCTGTGGCTCTCTGTGTAACTAATACTTAACAAGTAAGTATTAGTTACACAGAGAGCCTCTATTATAATTTAAAATTTCTCTCCTTTAGCTTCTCTTAAATGGCTTCCAACAGATCTTATTCTACCCCACATTGAATAAAAAAACAATCCAAAGGCAGTTACCTGGAATACAGAAAATATCGTGATGAGATAACTTACCCATTCGGCAGGATAAAAGCTGTCAGTTACCTGGGAAATAAATCTTAATGCAGTTGCAGATGTAATAAGCCAATAGGTAAAAAGAATCAAAGACGGTTTATATCTTTTGTCTTCTTTTGCAGCCTTTGGAAAAAACCAGAGTGCTACTCCCATTATCATCATCATTACAGAACCGACAAGTACAATATGAGTATGAGCGGAAATCATTGAAGGATGATTGCCTACTAATAATACATAACGTGATACAGACATATAAATGCCGGTTAACAAACCAATAAAAAGAAATATAAGGCTGGTTTTAATAAAATATCTTACAGTTGAAAACATTTAATTAAGCCTCCCAAGCTGTCTTTTTGCTTCATCACTCATATCTTCCGGCGACCATGGAGGATACCAGATAAGATTAACAAGAGTTTCAACATTTTCATCAATCCTTGTTAATACTTCCTTTACCCACCCTGTAATACTGTTATGTATCGGGCATCCCGGAGTTGTAAGAGTCATTGTTACAGTTATTTTATTTCCCTCCAGATCTAAATCACATATCAAGTCAAGGCCGACAAATATTCAATCACAGTGTTTCTTCTTTTATAAAAGATAATATTCTTTCTTTTATAGTATCCCGTATTTTCCTGGTACCTGCAAGTTTGTCTTCCTTACTTCCTTCTAAACGTGAAGGGTCAGGGAAGCTCCAGTGAAGCCTCTTCATCGTTCCGGGAAATATCGGGCATCTTTCTGCGCTTGATTCATCACAAACAGTTACAACATACTGATACCAGGTTCCTTCTTTAATTTTATCAAAAACACTTTTCGTTTTATTGGCAGAAATATCTATTCCATCTTCCTTTAAAGCTTCAACAACAATGGGATTAAGAGTGCCGGGTTCAAGCCCGGCACTCTCTGCTTCAAAATTATCTTTACCGAAAAGATTTAGATATGCCTCAGCCATCTGGCTTCTTGCACTGTTATGAATACAAACAAATAAAACCTTGCTTTTCATTTTAATCCCTTTATAATAAAATTATGCACTTTATTAAGGTTTATAGCCTACAACAGTAATACTATATATACCGGTGAATGTTTTTTTCATATTAATAATTTCTTCATCTGATAAATATTTCTTAAGTACTTCTGCCGGAAGAAGCGTTTCCTTTGCCTGTTTTATTTCAACATTTATAAAACCCTGTTCTTTAATGATGTTCAGATAATCATCCTGCTGTATTGCACCCGCCACACAACCGGCATACATTTCAGCATCATTTTTTAACCCGGCAGGCAGAGTCCCTTTAATTACAATATCAGATACACAGAAATGAGCACCCGGCTTAAGAACTCTGAATATTTCTGCAAAAGCTTTTGTTTTATTCGGTACAAGGTTAAGAACACAATTACTAATAATTACATCTGCAATATTATCTGCAATGGGCAGGTTTTCAATTTCACCAAGCCTGAAATCTACATTATTATAACCAACCTTATCATTATTCATATTTGCCTTATAAATCATCTCCTGAGTCATATCAACACCGATAACCTTGCCTTCATTACCAGCCAGGGCTCTTGCAACAAACACATCATTGCCTGCACCTGAACCAAGATCCACAATTGTATCACCTCTTTTGATCCCTGCAAACTCAGTTGGTACTCCGCATCCCAGATGCAGATCTGCATCAGCAACATATCCATCTATATGTTTATATTCATCCCCAATCATACTGTAGTCAGAAGCTTTTCCCCCGCCGCAGCAGGATGTTGAATTACGGGCAATTTCGCCATACTTTTCTTTTACTATGTTCTTTAATTCATCATCAGATTTATGATGCTCATTAATTGATATTGCAGTAACTGTAGATTTTTCACCTCCGCAGCATGAAGGCGCGCAGCATGATTCATCTTTTTCAGATACATTTTTTATTTCATTTTCTGTGCTCATTATAATATTCCTTATATTATTATTTATGATCTAACTGAATGTTTTTCCCTGCAGAGAAATATTTCTTTTGAAAATAAAGAGAGACGTTAACCAAACCTATTAATACAGGCACTTCTACAAGCGGGCCAATAACAGCGGCAAATGCTTCACCTGAATTTATTCCAAAAACTGCTATTGCAACAGCAATGGCAAGTTCAAAGTTATTACTGGCGGCGGTAAAGGAGAGTGTAGCTGTTTTGCTGTAATCTGCCCCCGCCTTTCTTCCCATATAAAAAGAGACAAAGAACATGATTACAAAATAAATTACTAATGGTATTGCTATTCTTACTACATCAAAAGGAATTTTTACTATCACTTCTCCCTTTAATGAAAACATTACAAAAATTGTAAATAGGAGCGCAATAAGTGTTATTGGAGAAATCCTGGGAATAAATATTTTATCATACCATTCTTTTCCTTTAAACCTTAAAAGCACTATTCTCGTAATCAATCCGGCTAAAAACGGTATCCCCAGGTATATAAACACACTTTCAGCAATTTGTCCCATTGAAATATCAACTTTAAAAGTACTGAGGCCGAACAGATCCGGAAGTAATGTTAAAAATACATAGGCATATACTGAATAAAACAAAACCTGGAAAATAGAATTGAATGCCACCAGTCCGGCAGCGTATTCCGTACTCCCTTTCGCAAGATCATTCCATACAATTACCATGGCAATGCATCTGGCAAGACCCATCAAAATTAATCCTGCCATATAATCAGGATGATCCTGTAAAAAAATTATAGCAAGAAAAAACATAATAACAGGACCAATAATCCAGTTCTGAATAAGTGAGAGTGATAATATTTTATAATTTCTGAAAACTTTTCCCAGTTCTTCATATTTAACTTTTGCAAGTGGCGGGTACATCATTAATATTAGTCCCACAGCAATAGGAATATTTGTTGTGCCGCTCTGGAAGGTATTCCAAAAATTAACAATGGATGGGACAAGGTACCCGGCTAGTACACCAATAAACATGGCTGCAAAAATCCAGAATGTTAAGTACCTGTCGAGAAATGATAATCTTTTTAGTTTTAGCTCCATATTGTCCCTTAACAACATTTACAAGATTGATCAATTAATTTGAAAAAGTCCTCAAAATCCTTTTTAACTTTTTCATACACTTCTTTGTTTATACAATAGCACACCTTTGGGCCATCAATATCTCCCTTAATCAGTCCAACACGTTTCAATTCTTTAAGATGCTGAGAAACTGTAGCCTGCGCCAGCGGCAGAAGATCAACTATTTCTCCGCACATACATGCATTCGTTTCACTTAATATTTTTAATATACGTATTCGTGCAGGATGCGCAAGAGCCTTTGCTATATCAGCAAGTCCAATCTCCATTTTCTCAAATTCAGCTGTTTTAACTGTCGCCATTTTATTCTTCTAAATTGTTTATCGTAAATATACGATAAGAGATATTTCAGATCAAGAAAAATTTTTTAAAATTTTGTCTTTGCAGGTTTTTTCTCAGTTCCTTCGATGTTTAACTGCCTTTTCTAAACAAAATTCCTGGTTTTTTGCTTAAAATCACACATAAAAAGAATCATGTTGCAACATTTAATGTTATAACATATATTTAATATCAAATTAAATAAAATAAGAGAGGAATTATTATGGATGATTTAAAAGAAGTTCAAACTCAAACATGGAGTGTAGATAAAGCGCATTCAAAAATGGTTTTTGCTGCAAGGCATATGGTTATTTCAGAAGTGCAGGGGCAATTTGATTCTTATGATATTCGCATAAGCCAAACCGGGGATAAAGTGGAAGATAAAAACATTGAGGTTGAGATAGATGTGAATAGTATAAATACAGGAAATCCCGACAGGGATAACCATTTGAAATCTACAGACTTTTTTGAATCTGAGAAATATCCCAAAATTATTTTTAAAAGTAAGTCCATAAAAAAAATTGATGATGAGAATTATAAACTTACCGGTGATTTTACTATAAAAAATATAACCAAAGAACTTGAACTGGATGTTTCCTATGGCGGGCAGATTGCAGATCCATGGGGAAATAACCGTGCAGGTTTTGCTGTAAGAGGAAGTATAAACCGTTTTGACTTTGACTTAAAGTGGAATAACCTTATTGAAACAGGCGGTGCGGTTGTTGGGAAAACAATTAAACTCATCTGCGATATTGAATTAGTTCAGCCAAATAATCAATAAATATATTAGGAACAATACATGATATACATAAAATCTTTTTTTCTTATGCTGTTAGTTGCTTTTCCTGCAGCAGCACAGTCAACACTCTGGAAGTTTGATAATTCACATTCAAGTGTTCAGTTTAGTGTAACTCATCTGGTAATTTCAGATGTTTCCGGAAATTTTAAAGTATTTGACGGTGAAGTAAAAACAGACGGTGATGATTTCACCAAATCAAATATTAGTTTTACTATTGATGTAAACAGTATAAATACTGGTAATGAGAAACGCGATAATCATCTTAAGTCGGATGATTTTTTTAACGCAGAAAAATTTCCTAAAATAACATTTGCAGGAAAATCGTTAAAGAAAACCGGTAATAATAAGTATAAACTTACCGGTGATTTTACAATACGTGATGTAACAAAACAGGTTGAACTTGATGTTACTCAGACAGGGCCCATAATGGCCTGGGGCGAGGAAAAAACAGGATTTAAGATTAAAGGTACTATTAACAGGTTTGATTATAATCTTAAATGGAATACATTATTGGAGGCAGGCGGCGCCGTTGTTGGTGAAGATGTAGAGATTTTATGTAACGTTCAGTTGGTTAAGCAAGCTGGTTAAGTTTATTCCGGGGAACTGGCGGGATATTGGTTCTTCGGACTCGAGGCCAGTCTCAAAAGTAAATGTTGCTGTATAAATATTCCCAAAGAATATTTCGATATAGCGTATAATGAAGTCCCCGCTTTGTAAAGGCGGGGATGTTCTTTCGTAGACAGGACGGGGGTGGTAACTGTTATGGGCTCTTCAAACAATCAGCCACCCTGATTTTGTCTTCGAAAAATGCCCCCACTCACTTTCAGGAGGGCGTGACTGGCAGCAGTTTTACTCCAGGTAAAGTTTAGCATATCTTTTCCGGCTCTGTACCCCTTACCTTATTATTGCTACAGTTCTGCAAGCATACTCCAACAATTAAAGACAAACTTAAATACCAGAATATGATTTTATTACAGTGCTGTCCAAATTAAAATTATTATTATAATAATATTCTTAAATAGAGGCAGAATCCGGATTTTTTTTATTATCATCAAATCGATCCTCAATCTATCATCCCTACGGGACTTTATTTCATTCTGTAATTTATTCTATAAACGTTTAATCCCTGCGGAATTGTAATAATTACAGGAATACAAGGACTTATACCATAAACAGGTAACTATATGTTAAGGTATAATATATATTGCTGTTTTAAGTCCCGTCAGGGACGTTATCTTTATAGATATAGGTAATCTCAATATT
>JAWOJF010000113.1:0-31821 GCA_046481785.1 Ignavibacteriaceae bacterium
TTTTGTTATATCTCCGCGGACAACTTCAACAATGGCTTTCATAATAATATTTTTTTGAGGTAAATATAAGATAGGAAAAAATGCAGATATAAACTTTGCGCCTCTGCGTCTTTGCGGTTTGATTTAACCGCTAAGACGCAAAGACGCAGAGAACGATTTGTCAGGTTATCTCTTAAAAAATTCGCTGCTTACTTTATTCCAGTCCGGTTCATTAAGTGATTCAAGTTCACCTATATAAATTTCGCTGTTCTCAAATTCGCCTTCTTTAGCCGGTTTTAATGATTTTTTTCTTAAGCTGATATATTGTTCTATATCTTCCTGGTATAAAGATACTGCTGCTTTTCCAATTTTAAGATTTTTTAATTCTGCATCAAGATTATCAGCATCTATAACACATATCCAGTTGCCGTTATAAGAAGTCATATCAAGCGGTTCAACATCATGCTGAAGAGGTTTGTTTATCTTAATAACTTTTCCGCTGATTGGCGAATTAAAGTTCATTACTTTATTCCCCTGTTTAACAGAGAAAAGAGACTGTCCTGCTTTAACTGCCATACCAAGATTTGGAAATTCAATTGAATCTATTTTCCCAATCAGTTTTTTGGCAAAATCATCAATGCCGACATTAACATTGCCGTCCTGCTCCATACTTATCCATGTATGGCCGGGCGCTATAAATATTCCACCCGGTATGGCAAACTCGCACATCATAGAGCTTTTTACATCTGCAAGATGAGTAATATGCACCTTTGGTTTAAGATGTTTCTGGATTCTATCCTGACGTTTGATAAGCGTCTTCTTAACAAATGCCAGTAATTCATCATCAGTAAATGGTTTCTGAACATAATCCAAAGCGCCGTATTTCATAGTTTCCACTGCAGTTTCAACAGTTGCATAACCTGTAATAATAACAACATCTATATCAGGCCTTAAATGTTTAACAGCTTTGGTTACCTCAACACCATCCATAATTGGCATTTTCAGGTCTGTAAAAACAAAATCATAATGATGAGCCTGAATTAACCCGAGTGCTTCTTTTCCGTTTGTTACAGTGTCAACCGAATAGCCGTCCAGTACAAGAATTTTCCTGAAGCTGTCCAGGATTACTTCCTCATCATCAACACATAAAATTTTCGCTATTGGGTTTTTAACCTCTGCGCGTTTAAGAGTTTTAGCTTCGCTGCTGAAATCGAGATTAATACTTTCAGCCAGAACACTTTCGCGTTCTTTACGCGCTTTTTTCTCGCTGATTTTTTTACTCATATTTCTTATCATAATATCAGCAATTATGAAAACGATTACTGCTAATATAAAGAGTGCCATATTTTTCTCCCTTGAGTTTTCTTTGCCCCCGCTTCAGGCGGTAAGGCAGAATCCTTTATTTAATTTCCTTTATAACCTGTCGGAGCTGCAATTAGTTAAACTTTTTAATTCATACTCACTATCGGATGGTATTATTCTGTAAAACCACCCCTTAAAGTAAGGGTCTTTCTCAATAATACTGTTATTAATTTTAATTTCCTCATTAACTTCAATAATTCTTCCGCTAACAGGTGAAAGCAGAGGATGTACTCTTCCTTCTTTGTCAGTAATCTGACCGCAGGCATTCCCCTGAACTATTTCATCATCCCGCCGGGAGAGTTCTATCCCTGTAACGTTGTCAATTGTTTTAAGAAACAGATCGGTTACTCCAATTAACATTGAGCCGGTATTTTCTTCAACTACCCAGCTTGAATAACCCAGCCTGTAATATTTTGCCGGGCAGGGAACATATATGATTGATACATCAGACTGCCCGTTCAGGAATTTACTGATGTTATTCTGGATCTCAATATATTTTACTGCTCTGAATACAGCATTCAATATCTCATCTGCAGTAAAGGGTTTTGGAATAAAGTCGATGGCCCCTGTATACAAGGATTTTACTGCATTTTCAACCGTTGAAAAACCGGTTGTCATAATTACAGGAGAGGTGATTTTTCTTTTATGCAGTTCTTCAAGAAATCCAAAACCGTCAATTACCGGCATCATAATATCACAGATAATTAACTTATAACTGTTCTTTTCGATCTTATTTATGCCTATAACAGCACCATTAGCCGAATCAACAGTAAAACCCTCGGCAGAACATATTTTTGTAACAGCATCTATTACAACCTGTTCATCATCAACTACAAGTATATCCCGGTCTTTATTCATAGTATCTTAATTAATAGGAAGGTGGATTGTAAAAGTAGTACCTTTGTTCAATTCACTTTCCACGTTAATGGTCCCGTTATGATTATCGATAATTCCCCAGATAACTGAAAGTCCAAGGCCTGTACCCTTTTGCCCTTTTGTGCTGTAGAAGGGTTCATATATTTTTGATATGTTTTCTCTTGGTATTCCGCACCCGGTATCGGAGATTTTAATTTCTATATATTCTTTTAGTCCGCCTGTATCAACAGCATCCCACTTCTGCCATGAACAGTCTTTGCTGATACATCCTTCAACAATTCCCATTGAGGGAACTTCAAAAAAGTAAACAGGTGAGTTACACTCAGGACATTTCCTTTTGGGATCAGTTAAGGATATTTCGCAGTGTGGGCAGACTATCTTAATATCCTTATTATTATCAAAAGAAATATTAAATAAGTGGTTATTCATTCCATAGATAGGGCTTAAATTTATTGAGCCCGTATTTCCGTTAGAATAAACTTTTAATTTTATTGATGGCATTCCGTTAATTTTAATTTCATTATCCATTAAGCTGTGCCTCTTAGAGCATTGAGCTTTCTTAATGTGCGTAATACCATAAGGAGAAAGCTTAATAGAGTTTGTAGAAATAGTTATTTTGCCCCCTTCATTGCCTATGGCATCCGATGCATTAACAAAAAGATTTATAAACACCTGCTGCATCTGGTCGGAGTCAAGTATTGCCTGGGGAAGATCAGGCGCAAGAATTTTCTCAAGCTTTACATGATTTAAATTAAGCTGATTCTCAACTACAGTTACTGCACGGTCAATTACTTCATTTACGTTTACCTGGTTTTTCTTGGGAACCGACTGCCTTGCAAAATCAAGAAGGCTCTTTACTATTTCACGGCTTCTTTTTGTTTCGCGTACAATAACCTTTAAATCTTCATTTAGTTCTGTATTACCCTGCGTCTTCTTTAAAAGAAAACTGCTGTATGTAAGAACACCCGTTAATGGATTATTAATTTCATGCGCAACTCCGGCGGCAAGCCTTCCAAGGGATGCCATTTTATCTGACTGAAAAAGTTGTGTCCTTGCCTCAGATAATTTTTGCGTCATGTTATTAAATGATTTTGAAAGCATCCCAAACTCATCAACTCTTTTTTCAGGGATAATATAATTAAGGTTGCCGGTACCAACTTCATGGGTTGCATTAAGTAATTCCTTAACCGGCTTATCAACCCATCTCTTTACAAAAAAACCAAGCAGCAGGCTAAAGGCTGCAACTGCACTTAAAGCAAAAATAACCGTATCAATTTCTCCCTGCTGTATCTGCTGTTCAACATCTGAAAGAGAGATAGTTACATCAAGCACACCCAGTACAGTCAAATCTTTTTCATGAGCATGGCAGGCTGCTTCGTAGCATGATTTTTCATTATAAATTGGAGTAATAATGCCAAGCACTCTTGAAGAATCTTCATGAATTCTGAAGATTCTTGTCCTGTCTTTAATCGGCAGCCTTGTAAGGGGTTCATTAGCAGTATGGCACACATAACAGCTTTCTGCGTTTTTATCAACCATTTTTCCGATATCATTCTGGTGTGAGGAATAAATTATTTCCCCCACTTTATTTAATACCCTTACATCCTTTATTCCGGGTTGTTCACCGATTGTATTAATAATTGTATGGAGCCTGTCCCGCTGATTTAAAAGCATATCATAGCGGGTGCTGTGTTTAACGGTTTCGCTTAGCTGGTTTGCGTGCCTTTCAACTTCCCCTAAAAGGGCATTACTATGAGAGCGAATATTATAAAACGAAAATATCCCTATTATTATAACAGCAGTTATACTAACAACTAATATTAATTTAAAACCTATTTTCTTAAACATATCTTTCTCTAAAGATGACATCATAGAAAAGATGTTATCTCTAATGTACCTACTTTTTACTAATTTTTACAGCATCTTTAAGAGATTACATCTTTTTAGTAAGATGTAATCTCTTATTTTTTTATTTTCTGCTTATTTTTACCGCAGTTCCCGGTTTGTCTTTCGGATAACTTTTATCATCATGACAGCTTGAACAATCCGGTTTTTGTGCAAAATTGTTATCTGTATGACAATCACCGCAATCCATGTCAATATGAATTTCATCAAGTTTTAATCCAACAACACTATGATTAAATGAACCGGCAGCGAAATTACTATGGCACGAAACGCAGTTATTATTCAGTTTTGCAAATTTATTACTCCCATGGCATTTAGCACATGCAAGTTTATCATGGAATTTATTTAATGCCCACCCGGTACTTATTTTATGATTAAACGGGCCTGTTGGTTTATCCATGTGGCATTTGCTGCATTCATCGTTTTGATGACATTTAAAACAGGGCTGATGATGCTGAGCTGCTGACTTACTGATCTTAACCGGCATGCCTGATGAAACCGGCTGCTGATTTTTTGCTTTGTCATGGCATCTTGTACAGTTCTCCTGCTGATGGCAGCTTACACAATCAGCTCCAAATAAATCAGTGTGCTCGTTATGGAAAAATGTAACAACCTTTCCTTTGTTATAATTTGTTTCATAAATTAATTTATCCGGGCCTTTTACTTCAGGATGATCCTTTCCTTTTGGTGGCGCTTTTTTAGCAACAGGTGATCCTTTTGGTAAATGACATGAATTACAATCTGTTGAATGACTCCATTCTTTATGGCAGGTTATACATTGCCTGTGATATGCAGCCTGCAAATCAGGTTTGCTTACGTCTCCTCTTTTTCTTTGCTCTTCATGGCAATCAGAACATGGAAGAATCGGGCCTGCGGTATTATAATGATGGCAGCCTGCACATCCGCCGGACATTTCAGACATTTGGGCATGCACTTTATGTGAAAAATTAACCGGCATATATTTCTTTACAAGCTTATCCAGCTTTATAACATCCGGGCCTTTTTCAGCAGGCTGATGAACTGTAACCATTGCTTCCCTGGGGCATTCAACAAGGCAAGGATTTTGTTTTGTCGGAACGTCGCAGGTATGGCATGTCTTGCAGCTAATATTCTGCAGGCTGTGATTTTTCTTGCTCTGAGCAGAAATAAAGGTTGAAAAAATTAATAATCCCCAGAGTAGCCCCTTCATGATATTCCCTTTTATCCCTTTATAGTGTATTTAGATTTAATAACAAATTTTTTATCAGGTAAACTTATTACAGGGAAATTAATTACTATTATCCTGTAAAGAAGTACCAATATAGCTATAAAGCCAACGGTCACCGATATTTCACCAACAGAGGGGAAATATGAGCCAAACGAATATGGCGGTGTATAGGCTACAACAAAATTGTTTATCCTGTTAAGAAGAACTCCGAAAATTACGAGTGCCGATGCTGTAAAGAGTAATGAGGGAGTTTCAAGAACTTTCTTTGAAAGAAACATTCTTAACGGAATAATTACTCCAACTAAAACCTCTATAGTAAACATTACACTTGCTGTATTTATTTCTGCCAGGTAAACAAAGGTTTCTCTTATAAACATATCCCCGATCTTAAATGCAAGATAAATTCCTAACAAAGGTGCAACAGTATACCCTAACGGAGAAAGAACCTCCATCTCGGGTTTAAGTTTGAATGATTTTGATGCAGTCATTGATTCAAATATTACCATAGGGAAACCTACTGCTATTGCGGAAACAAGAAATAAAAGTGGAAGTACCGGTGTCTGCCACAGCGGGTGCATCTTTTCTCCTGCAATTACCATTAGTGTTCCAAGAGATGACTGATGAAGAGTTGATAATACAACTCCAAGAATAATAAAAATAAAAATTGTTTTATTTAATGTTTTATCAAGAACTCTTAAAAGTTTTTCAATAGGATTGTTAAATGATGCTAATGCGCCTTTAAAATTAACTTTACCAATAAATCTTTCGGTAACCACAGGGAGAAATTCAATGTAAAGTACGGTTACATACATCATAACGCATATACCAACTTCAAATAAAGCTGAGTTGCCATTCCACATTACAAGAGGATGCCAGATATAATACCATCTTCCTATATCAACAAAAACGCCTATTGCTACAAAAGTGTAGCCAAGCATAGCTGTTAATAAAGCAGGTCTTACAATTGAATGAAAATGTTCACGGTGCATTATATGTCCAATTGCAGCAGAAGTAAATCCGCCTGCAGCAAGAGCAACTCCTGCAGCCACATCAATGCCTATCCATATACCCCACGGGTACTGATCATTTAAATTGGTAACAGCTCCAATACCAAAGAAAAATCTTCCGGCAAGAAATATTAATCCGTTTAATGCAAGTATGCATAAAACAATAACACCGGGCGTAAAAAACTTTTTACTAATCGGAACCGGTTTTAAATATTCGCTCATTGTTATTTTTCCTCCCCGGATTCTTTTTTCTTTTTACCTAACCACATAATGCCAGCTAGTAATGCATATAAAGATGCGGGAGGCACAAAGTAGGCAAATATTCCATGCTGAATTGATTCAGATACACCCGGTGCAGGTTTAGTGCCAAGTTTAGGCATAGCTTTGGATTTAACCAGATCCTGTCCGGCAATATATAACCATGAGGTTCCGCCTACTTCCGTTTCGCCGTATATATGGTTGATGTATTTTTCGGGATATCTCTTTATTCTTTCACGTGCAATTTTTATAAGTTCGCTTCTTGGTGCATAGGTCATTGCCTCAACAGGGCAAATGTCAACGCAGGCAGGCAGCAACCCTTCTTTTGTCCTTTCAAAGCAGAGGTCACATTTTTGTATCAGGGGATCTAACGCTTTATCATACTCAAACGATGGTACCTGGAATGGGCAGGCAACCATACAATATCTGCAGCCTATACATTTATCGGTATCCCATACAACAGAGCCGTTTTCTTTTTTAGAAAATGCACCCACAATACAGGCAGATACACATGCAGGATGGTCGCAATGCATACACTGGGTTTTTACATTTATAGGTGAATTAATTTGTTTGGTATTTTCATATTGATTTATAACCGTTAAAGCTGATTTATCCGGGCGGCGCATCTGCTTAAAGACAGATTTATCTTCATAACTATCTATGTTTCCTGCAGGTAAATCATGAGCTTTCCTGCATGCCCATTCGCAGTTTCTGCATCCAATGCACGCCGTTGTATCAACAAGAACGCCCATCCTGTCATTAGAAAGTATGTTTTCCGGGCCAGCTTTGGCCGGTTTAGTTGATACTGCAGTAATTGTAGCGGTTAATAAGCCTGCGGTCTTAAAAAAGTGTCTTCGGCTTTGTTTTTTCATATATCCCCAAAATTCTTTTTTAACAATATTTTCCACGCACTAAACACTGGGTTAAAGACAAAATGCAAGCCAATAAAAAGCTTTGAAAATTGTGATTTTTCTAATAGAGTTTTTTCCATTAGAAATAAAAAGCATATGTGAATCTTGTTTTTGGGAAATATCTATATTTATAAATATCAACTATTGTTGATAAAAGTGTTTACTATCTTAACAAAATGGTGATTAAAATATCATCACATCAAAAATTGCTATGTGTTGAAAAAATGAATCATTTTTCTAATTCCACCAAAACACTGTTTAATAATTCAACTAATGAATTTCATACGTCAATTAATAATAATGCAAAAATAATATGATAAATTCTTTTTTTATAATGAGTTACAGGCATAAGTATCAGTGGCTTTTAATGATGGCATACTGGTTGCATTAAGAATGATAGTTTTAACCGGAATTTCCGGAAGAGTTCTTAAGATAATGTCTTGTAATCGTAGCCGGATAAGCCGGTAAGAGTAAGATCGGATTTAGATTAAGATCTTTATAGTATTTAAACTGTATCATAATTAGTGAGGAAAATAAAATGGTTGCACTCTACGTTCTTTTAGGATTTATTCTTCTCTTGGCAATAGACTACTTTGTAATAAGAGGTGAAAAAAAATATCATCCTGCTTTCAAAAAGAATTTTGAAATTGTTGAGAATGTTGTATTTGATAATATAAGCGTTTCTGTTCCTGCCGACTCGTATGTTTCCAAAGGGCATACCTGGGCAGAACTACAGGGGAACGGCCTTATTAAAGTTGGCATTGATGAATTTGTCCTGAAATCCCTTGGACAATTTATGGTTACCAGTGTTGCAAAACCGGGAACCGTAGTAAAAAAAGGAGACGCAGTTATTGAAGGAAAACTGGGTGACAAGAATTTCAAATTCCGTTCACCGGTTGACGGGACAATAAATTTTGTTAATGATGAACTGGTTGGCAAAACAATAACTGATCCTTACGGGGAGGATTGGGGTATAATGGTTACACCAATTAATTTTGAAAAAAATGCCGCCTCATTAAAGGCAAATGAAAAAGTTGTTGAGTGGATGACGAATGAATTTATCAGGCTTAAGAATTATCTTATAGAAAACTCCGCACAGCCGCAGTTAGCAGGAGCTACAATGCTTGACGGCGGAAAGATGACTGAGGGGGCCGTTGCACATCTTAATAAAGAATCTGTTAAAAAATTTGAAGATGAATTCTTAACATTATAATAGGGGAATTTTACAATGACAGAGCAAATTGGGCTGCTTTTTGATGCTTCCGAGTGTATTGGATGTGGAAGCTGTTATGAAGCCTGCAAAAAAGAAAACAATTTACAGGATACGAATAAAGATTTTCTAAAGGATCATTTATCAGATAAAACCTATACTGTAGTTGAAGAGTACGGAGATATTTATGCAAGAAAAATGTGCATGCACTGCATCGAACCTGCATGTGTTTCAGTATGTCCGGTAGGTGCATTTGAAAAAACTGAGCTGGGTCCTGTTCTATATGATGCAGACAAATGTATTGGATGCAGGTACTGTATGCAGGCCTGTCCGCATAGTATTCCCCGTTACGAGTGGGGTGAACTTTCTCCCAGTATTAAAAAGTGCGTTTTATGCCATGACAGGCTGAAGAGAGGTGAACTGACTGCATGTGCTGAAGCTTGTCCGGTAGAAGCTACAATAAGTGGAAAACTTCCTGACCTTATTGCCGAGGCAAAAAGAAGAATTAAGGAAAATCCGGGGAAGTATTATCCGCATATATATGGGCTTGAAGAAGCAGGCGGAAGCAATGTTATGATTATTTCACCAGTACCATTTGAACAGCTAGGATATTCATCTAAAGTTCCAAAACAATCTATGCCTGATTTTACAATGCGCGCAATGGAAAAAATACCTTCAGTGGTATCTGTGGGTGGAATTTTCTTAACAAGCATGTACTGGCTTACAAAGAGAAAAAATAAAATTGCTAAAGAAGAACGTCAATCGGAAGAGGGGAAATAAAATGAGGAAGTTTTTTGAAAAAATTACCTTCTGGAAAGGTGTAAGTATCGTTATTGCTGTTATTGGTATTTACTCATTCATTATAAGGTTTACGCAAGGGCTGGGCGGGTCTACAAATTTAAGTGATTTTACTCCCTGGGGTTTATGGATAGGATTTGATTTTATAGGAGTTGGGCTTGCAGCAGCAGGTTTTACAATTGCGGCTATAGCGCATGTATTTCATAATCACAAATACGAATCGATAGCACGTCCTGCAATATTAACAGCCTATATCGGCTACACAATTGTAGTTGTACTGCTTGTAATTGATTTGGGTAAACCGGAAAATTTCTGGCATCCGCTTGTTATGTGGAATATTCATTCGGTTATGTTTGAAATAACCTGGTGCGTTATTTGTTATTCAACCATATTAACTATTGAGTTTGCACCGGTTATTCTTGAAAAATATAAATTTGATAAACTGCTTAAAATAATAAAGAAAATTACTCCGGCGGCAATTATACTTGGTGTTCTTTTTTCAACACTTCACCAGTCGTCATTCGGGTCACTTTACCTTATAGCTCCGGCAAAAGTTCATCCGCTATGGTATTCATCATTCCTGCCGGTACATTTCTTTATTTCCTGTATAGCTGCAGGATTAGCTATGATAATTCTTGAAGCATACTTGTGTGCCCGTGCTTTTAACCAGGGTTTGAATATCAGAATATTATCTGGCCTCGGTAAAGGAGTACTTGCTGTTTTAGTTATTGAGTTTGTTTTTAAACTGGTTGAGTTTTCCTCAACAGGTAAATTAGCATTGCTGTTTGTGCATCAGGCAGAAACTTATTTCTTCTGGCTTGAAATAATCATTGGAACAATTGTTCCTGTATGGATATTAACACATCCTAAATATAAGGTTAACAGGACCGGATTATACTTTGCATCAATATTTGCAATTTCAGGTTTTATGTTAAACAGGATGAATGTTTGTGTTACTTCTCTTGTAAGATCTTCCGGGCAGTCATACGTTCCTTCATTTGAGGAAGTAGGTATAACCCTGTTCCTGGTAATGTTAGCTATGATAGCTTTTAAATATACCGTGGAAAAATACCGTGTTTTTGAAAAAGAAGAAGTTCATGCTGAAACTGCAGCAGCAAACGAAAAAGTAACAGTGGGAAATGCTGTCCTGGATTAAAAGGATTTCTTTCATCTGTTATTTACAGGGCATCCGGATTGACAAAAGAAAATTTAAAACTTCTCTTTATGAGAAGATAAGAAGAGGTTTCTTATGGAATCAAATAATAACAATACTAAAAAATCATACAGCGATATGAACTGTATCTGGATGACATCAGGTCTTGTTAAATATAAATTATGTGACAAAGAATTCGATTGTGAAAACTGCGAGTTTGACAGGGTTTTTAGAAATCTTTCTGCAAAGATTGATGATAAAAGTTTATCATCAGATCCATATAATGGGGACTTAATAGAAAAGTTTATAAAGAGAATTGAAAACGTGCATTATGATTATAAATTGATATACTTGAGAAACCAGTTAGTGATGAAGAACCTTTTTGGCAATGCATATTACCTGGGGATCAACCCTATTATATTATATTTAATGGATGACTTTAACTCTATGCACGAGTTTCACAGTAATGAGATTAAAAGGGACCAGGTTATTTTTACGTTCGAAGGCAATTGGGGAATAAAACAATTTTGTTCCCCAATTAACTTTATGATTATAGAAAAAATTAATTCATCTCAATTTAAAACCAATCAGTGGTATTCACTTATTTTATTCAATCAGCCTGAAGACGATTATGTCCGTTTAACCAAAGATGAATGGATGAAACAAAAAGAATCGGTCTTAAGTGTTTTAAAAGAACAACTTGCAAAAAAACCAAACATTGGGCAAAGTATGCTGGATGGCGGAACAAAAATAAACCAATTGTACCAATATCTCGGCAAAAGGGAATATCTCCGTCTTTTGAATCAGGCATTTTTATGATTACTGTATAAAAAATAAATACTTTTTTAAAAGTGTTGAATTTCTTGATAGTCTGATTCTTATTTACTAAGTTTGATCAGGAATTCGTCTTGCCCGGCAAGGCGGATTAAATTAAAAATGGGAAAATGGGGCTGCCGGGGCTGATTAGGGGAAATTTGAGATGAAAACTAAATTATGGAACCGGTTAAGTATTCGGCTTATCGTTTCCATCTCTGTTATACTAATTTTTATATTTGCTGTATATACCTACATCCTTGTTACCAACCTTGATGAATATCTAACCAACAACAGTTATAAACATGCTTATAATGTAAGCGATGTGATTAAAAAATCTACACGTTACGGTATGCTTCTTAACCGGCGTGAAGATGTACATCAAATAATAAATACCATTGGCAAAGAGGAAGATGTTCGCGGTATCAGGATTTATAACAAGCAGGGAACAGTTATTTTTTCTACCGATTCAACTGAAGTCTGGAAAAGTGTTAATGTAACTGCTGAGGCGTGTATTGTATGCCACAATTCAAGTACGCCTTTGGATAGCCTTAGTAACCCCGATAAACGAAGAATTTATACCACCACTGATAACAACCGCGTAATGGGGTTAATTAACCCAATTTATAATGAAAAAGACTGCTCATCTGCAGATTGCCATGCACACCCTTCAAATATTAAATTATTAGGTGTACTTGATGTAATGGTTTCTCTTAGTTCATTGGATTCAATAAAAACTGCTACTACAAAAACCACGGTGTATAATGCTGCAATTGTAACTGTTGCTACTGCCATTACATGCGGAATTTTTATAATTCTTCTTGTTAACCGGCCAATGAGAAAATTGTATAAGGGAATTGAAGAGATTGGCAGTGGTAATCTTGACTACAGGATAACTATTAAATCCAAAGATGAACTTGGTAAAATGGCGCACCGGTTTAATGAGATGTCTTCAAGGCTTCAGGATGCATATGAATCGATTAAGGACTGGTCCGAAACCTTAAATGAAAAAGTAAAAGAAAAAACTGAAGAATTAAAAAATATCTATAGCCAGGTAAATCAGATAGAAAAACTTGCATCGCTTGGTAAATTATCTGCTACGGTTGCTCATGAGTTGAATAATCCTCTTGAAGGAATTTTAACATACAGTAAACTTATCTCTAAAAAATTAAAAAATAATAGTAACGGCGACCCTGCTAAGCTGATAGAATTTCTTGATTTAATTTCTGATGAATCAGCCAGATGCGGGAAAATAGTAAAGGACCTCTTATTATTCTCTCACCAGGAAGATGACCGTTTTACTGAACAGAATCTTTTACCTATAGTTGATAAAAGTATTACTCTTATCAGCCACCACCTTGAGATTCACGGAATTACACTCGTTAAAGAATATCCGGAACATGAAATTACTATTCACTGCAACCCGCAAAAAATTCAGCAGGCATTAATGTCGTTGCTAATAAATGCTATTGAGGCAATGCCTAATCCGGGTAAAATTACAGTGATAATAACTGAAGAAAAAAAGAATTCAATAATAAGAGTAACGGATGAGGGAACAGGTATAGATCCAAAAGACCTGCCGCATATTTTTGAACCGTTCTATTCAACTAAAGAAGCATCAAAGGGTACGGGCCTGGGCCTTGCAGTAGCCTACGGAATTATAACTCATCATAATGGAAATATAGAAGTAGAAAAAACCTCCCCAAAAGGAACTACTTTTAAAATTAATTTACCATATAAGGTACATAGGGGCAGTAATGAATAATAAAAAAGAAAACATCCTTATCGTTGACGATGAAAAGATCGTCAGGGAATCTTTATTTCACTGGTTTGAAGAAGAAGACTACCACGTAGATACAGCCGAAGATGGAGAAACGGCTTTACAGAAATTTGATAAAGACAAATATGATCTTCTTCTTGTGGATATGAAAATGCCCGGCATGAGCGGGCTCGAACTGCTTTCCAAGGTTAAAGAAATTGATAAAGATGTGGTTGTTATTCTTATAACAGCTTTTGCCTCTGTTCCTACTGCTATAAAAGCACTTAAGGACGGCGCATATGATTATGTAACCAAACCTGTAGACCCGGATGAACTTGCTCATCTTGTTGAACGGGCACTTGAACAGAAAGCGCTGAAGGTTGAAAACGAACAGCTTAAAGAAAATATTGATGAAATAATTAAGCCTGATAACCTGATTGGCGAAAGCCTGCAGATGAAAAAAATATATGAACTTATTCATACCGTATCACAAACCGATACTACCGTAATGATCCGTGGGGAAAGCGGTACCGGAAAAGAACTTGTTGCAAAAGCAATCCACATTAATAGTAAAAGGAAATATTTTCCTATTGTTCCGGTTAACTGTGGTGCTCTTGCTGAATCTATACTTGAAAGTGAATTGTTCGGACATGAGAAGGGTGCATTTACCGGTGCACAGTTTAAGCGCAAGGGTAAATTTGAAATGGCAGACGGCGGTACTATCTTCCTTGATGAAATAGGCTCTGTATCACCCAAAATGCAGGTTGAACTTTTAAGAGTAATTGAATCTAAACAGTTCAGCAGGGTGGGTGGAAACCAGATTATTAAAAGTGATTTCAGGGTGATTATTGCTACCAATGAGCCTCTTGAGGAGATGGTTAAACAGGGAAAATTCAGAGAAGACCTGTATTACAGGTTAAATGTATTCTCTATTGTTATTCCGCCTCTAAGAGAACGAACGGGAGATATACCTGTACTTGCCTACTTCTTCCTGAATAAGTTCTGCACCATGATGAACAGGAATATAACAAATATTTCACCCGGTGCTATGGATTTTCTGCTTAAGTATGACTGGCCCGGGAATGTACGTGAGCTTGAAAATGCTATTGAAAGAGCCGTTGTTGTTGGCAAAACCGATACAATAAAAGTTGAGGATCTGCCATTCCATGTTTCTTCAACCAATAATAATATGATTTCAGATGACGGTGATAAAACTCTGGCTGCAATTGAAAAAAAATATATCCTGCGTACATTGAATGAGAATAACTGGAATATTTCCAGAAGCGCCGTTATTCTGGATATTGACAGGGTTACACTTTATAATAAAATAAACAAGTACGGCTTACGTAAAAATATTTGACCCGGAGCATTAATATAGCGCCTGTGAAGTTCTCTAATATCTCTTTTTTTAACAGGATTATTACGGAACTGAGGCAGAGATTTTCTATTCAGATTAATGTAATAGAGTTAAAGCTTAATGTTGAACCGTCATTTTCTTACGAACGTTCCCAGTATTACTCCACTCAGCTTTTAGCCGAAGCTATTAAGCTTACTGCAAATATTGATGGCAAAGTTTTACTGCTTACCGAGGGGGACCTGTATATACCAGTACTAACATTTGTTTTTGGTGAAGCTCAGTTGAATGGCAAACACTCCATTGTATCAGTCTGCAGACTTCATGAAGAATTTTATTCCGGTATAAGCAATGAAGAACTTCTTACTGAACGGACTATGAAAGAAGTATTGCATGAACTGGGACATAATTTTGGGCTGAAACACTGCCTTGACTGGGACTGCGTAATGCACACTTCACCGGGAATTGAAGAGGTTGATATTAAAGGGGGCAGCTTCTGCCATAAATGCGCTGCAAGTGTGGACGGTTATAAAATATTCTAAATTAAGGTAAAATATTCGAAAGGATAGCCTTTCCCAGAAATGCCGGCAGAATTGTGTTATAAGTTAATCCTACTTTTTCAGGCTCTTCAAGCAGCTCCAGAATATTATTATATTTTGTTTCACCGATATCAGAGATGATCGATTGTCTTCTTTTTTCCTGCCGGTAATGGTATTTCATCCCTTCCGGATCAGCCTCAGGGTGAAACTGTACACCATAAAACTCATCTGTAATTTTCATTGCCATAACTGCTCTTTCATATTCAATATGCGGACGTATTTTCTCAAGAGCCAGTATCTCTGCACCAAGTTCTTTTATAATTTTTTCCTCAGGCCGGATAATCTGCCATAAACGGAAATCGGCGGCATAAAAAGGGTCAGGAAGTTTATTAAATATAAAATCCTTTTCACTCTCTATAGTCTTATGCACGGGAAAAATTCCAAATGAGCGGGAGTGTCTTTCTGTTACCTCTGCAAAGCCGAAGAGCCTTGTCATAAGCTGGAACGAATGGCAGATAAAAAACACATGTTTCTTATTCTCTGATCTCTGGTTGTGATTCCATATTTCATCAATAAGATGGAAATATTTCTTCTCCCACTGCGTATCAATTCCTTCAAAAGGGCTGCCGGGTCCCCCGGATGATATATAGATATCATTATCTGCAGAGGGGAGCTCCTCTTTTCCTCTTACATCATAAATTTTATACTCAACAGGAGTACCGTTTACTTTACCGTCAAAATCATGAAGTATTTCTTCAATATTACCAATGCCAAGATTCGGAACATTGTTATAAAGGTCGAGTAACGCTATTTTAATTTTTTTATTCATATGCATTTGTAGCACAGGCTTTAGCCTGTGATCTATATTCCTTCACACAGGCTAAGAGAATGTTAAGGAACTCATTAAAGGGTTACACCTCGATTCATTGAGGTGTTTGTTTGGTGATATTAAAATCCTAATTCCTGTTTAACCTGCGCAAACTTTTCAACTGCAAAATCGAGATCCTCTTTAGAATGAGCAGCAGAAACCTGTACTCTTATTCTGGCAGTCCCTTTGGGAACAACGGGATAGAAAAATCCTATTACATAAACACCAAGCTCAAGCATCCTGGCGGCAACTTTTTGTGAAAGAACTGCATCACCAAGCATAATAGGTACAATTGGATGTATGCCATCTTTAATCTGCAGCCCTGCCTTTTTAATATTCTCTCTGAAGTATTTAGTATTTTCCTCAAGTTTATCTCTTAAATGAGTTGTAGAAGAAAGCATATCAAGTACTTTTATTGATGCGGCCACAATACCCGGAGCAACTGTGTTTGAAAAAAGATAAGGACGTGAACGCTGTCTTAGGAGGTCAATTATTTCTTTCCTGCCGCTTGTATATCCGCCGCTGGCGCCGCCGAGCGCTTTACCTAATGTACCTGTAATTATATCAATCCTTCCTAGCACCTCATTATATTCATGTGTACCCTTGCCGTGTTTTCCCATAAAACCAACAGCGTGTGAATCATCAACCATTACCATAGCATTATATTTATCAGCAAGGTCACATACGTCTTTTAGTTTTGCCACAAATCCATCCATGGAAAATACACCGTCAGTTGCAATTAACCGGATACGGGCTGACTGTGCCTCTTTAAGCTTATCTTCAAGATCATTCATGTCGCTGTTTTTGTAACGGTATCTCTGAGCCTTGCATAATCTTACGCCGTCAATAATACTTGCATGGTTTAACTCATCACTTATTACGGCATCTTCCTCACCAAGGATAGTTTCAAATAGTCCGCCGTTTGCATCAAAACATGATGTATAAAGAATGGTATCTTCAGTTTCAAGGAAGGCAGTTATTTTTTCTTCAAGTTCTTTATGGATTTCCTGGGTACCGCAGATAAATCTGACTGAGGATAATCCATAACCCCATTTATCATAACTATCTCTCGCGGCTTTTATTATTTCGGGATTATCAGCCAAACCGAGATAATTATTAGCACACATATTTAATACTTCATGCCGTTCCAGCACTTTAATATGAGCACTTTGCGGGCTGCTGATAACTCTTTCTTTTTTATATAATCCATCTTCTTTTATCTGATGGATAATACCGGCGTAGTGGTCTTTTATTTTTTCGTACATTTTAAACTCCATTATCTGTAGCACAGGCTTTAGCCTGTGATTATAATTATAATGAAACCCGATTATATTGGTATAACACAGGCTAAAGCCTGTGGATTTATATTTGTAATGAAACTTATTATTATAGCTGACAAAGGCTAAAGCCTGTGCTGCAAAAATTAAATATTTTCCCAGTCTAAAATTATTTTGCCGGAGTTTCCGCTTACCATTAAATCAAAACCTTCTTTAAAATCCTTATAAGAAAAATGATGCGTAATTACCGGTGTAATATCAAGGCCTGATTGAACCATTGCCTGCATTTTATACCATGTTTCAAACATTTCCCTGCCATATATTCCTTTTAATATCAATCCGTTAAAAATAACTTTCTCCCAATTAACAGGAGCACCTGCCGGAAGAAGTCCAAGCAAAGCTATTTTACCCCCATGGAACATTACATCAATCATGCCGTCAAGAGCTTTAGGATTACCCGACATCTCAAGACCTACATCAAACCCTTCTTTCATATTGAGCCTTTTCATTACACTTTTCAGGTCTTCTTTTGAAATATCTACAGCTTCGGTAACACCCATTTTCCTGGCCAGTTCAAGCCGGTATGGATTCATATCAGTAATTACAACATTTCTGGCGCCTGCATGTTTGCAAATTGCGGAAGCCATAATGCCTATAGGACCGGCTCCTGTTATTAATACATCTTCTCCCAGAAGATCAAATGATAAAGCAGTATGTGTGGCATTTCCGAAAGGATCAAAGATGGAAAGAACATTCCTGGGAATTTTAGGATCAGCATGCCAGATGTTTGTTACGGGGATACTCAAATATTCGGCAAAACAACCAGGACGATTGACCCCTACCCCCTTGGTGTTGGGGCATAAATGTCTTCTTCCGGCACGGCAGTTCCTGCAGTGGCCGCATACAAGATGCCCTTCACCACTAACTATATCACCTATCCTTACATCGTTTACGTTGCTGCCGAAAGCTTCTATTGTGCCGACATATTCATGGCCGGTAACCATTGGAACAGGGATGGTTTTCTGTGCCCATTCATCCCACTTATAGATATGTACATCAGTTCCGCAGATTGATGTTTTATTTATCCTTATTAAAACATCATTAATTCCCACCTCGGGAACAGGTACTTCTTCCAGCCATATACCCGGTTCAGCATGTTTTTTTACTAAGGCTTTCATTTTCTTCATAGAAAATCCTTTTAAGATTTTAACCCCGGAATTGGATTATAATAATTCCGTCTGTTTTTAATTGTGACAGTAAAATTAGGAAATTCCATCTCCAGAGAGAAATTATGTTAATTAGAAGTTGTAATTGATACAATGAAATCCCGGCATATACGTAGAGACGTCCCGGCGGGACGTCTGAGAACGAATAAACCTGAATAACGAAAGGGAAATTTTAGAACGGAAACCTTATTGCCGATTCATAAAAAAGGTAATTACCAGAAATCAGATTGCCGTACTCAGACATCCCGGCGGGGCGTCTCTACGTTTATTTTCTATGTACGTGAAATGGGGTTGCCTGGGCCTGGGGTGTTACTATCATTTCGCTTATATTTACATGGGGCGGCCTTGTTGCACAGAATAATACTGCAGATGCAATATCCTCTGCTGTTAAAGCTGATATACCCTCATACACTTTTTTAGCTCTTCCTTTATCTCCGGAAAATCTTACCTCGCTAAATTCGGTTTCCACCATTCCCGGGTCTACAGTGGATACCCTGATATTTTTTTCATATGTATCCAGTCTGATAGCCTGAGTTAAAGCATTAACCGCAAACTTAGTTGCACAATACACATTGCCGTTTGGGTAAACGTAATGTCCTGCTGTAGAGCCTATATTTATAATATGGCCTTTACTTTTCTCTGCCATTCGGGGAAGTACTGCACGTGTAACATACAGAAGCCCTTTTATATTTGTATCTATCATTTCTTCCCAATGGTCAATATTTCCTTCATAAATTTTTTCAAGCCCGCGTGAAAGCCCGGCGTTATTAATCAGGATATCAATATTCTCCCACTCTCCGCCTAATGAATCAGCAGCAGATTTTACTGAACTGCGGCTCCGAACGTCCAGTTCAACAACTTTTACTTTTACTTTATATTTTTTAGTCAGATGGTCAGCAAGTTCATTAAGCCTGGTAATTCTTCTTGCACAAAGAATAAGATCAGAACCGGCTTTGGCAAATTCTTCAGCGCAGGCTTTCCCGATTCCTGATGAAGCGCCTGAAATAAAAGTTATTTTATTTTTTAGCATCACTGGTTTTCCTGTTTTTATTTTCAATTATAGTTGGAAGATTCTTTTTCATTCTTTTTAAAAGGAAATTGGTATAAGCAAATAATATAATTGCCGATGCAAGCATTACTGCGAGCTGTTCATTGTGTGAATACCCTGATTGTTTAATTAAAACTGCAAGATCATTTCCGCCTGTGCTTTTCAAAACCACATTTATAACAGCAGCAATTATATAAATCATCAGGAAACCCGTATTTACTACCTGGAATAATATAAATGAAATTGTTATATCATCTCTCTCTCTCTTTGCTATAATAATCATAGCAACTTCAATAAAAAACACGGATAGCAGTAATGGCAGAACTACATTTAATGTATCTCCAAAAACTGATGCTATTAAAGGATTTATAAAGATGATGAGAATCAAACCTGCTGTCACACCGGCAAGAATATATAATATTTTTTTCATTAGATATTAGCATTCCCGTGAAGGGAAAATTAATTTAAGCCCCGCAATTGCATAAATAATTATTACGATGCTTTTAAGTTAAGCATATTTTATATAAATAATAATTATTGAAGGGAAAATTATCAGCAGGGAATTTTTCCCTGTGCTTCTTTGGGATGTTAAAACACACCGGCTATTTCTGTACCGCATTTAAAACATTTATGATTACTAATTTTATTAGAGAGTACTGAATGCCAGTCCCGTTTTATTAATTTTTCTTTACAGTTCGGACAGTAAGTGGCCTGCCCTTCAGTATTATGAACATTACCAACATAACAAAATTTAATGCCGGATGTTAAAGCAATATTTCTTGCTGTTGTTAAGGTTTCGGCGGGTGTCCTGTTAATATCAGTCATTCTGAAATCCGGATGGAAAGCTGTAAAGTGAAGAGGTACAGAATCACCCAGGTTTTCTAAAATCCAGTTACATTCTTTTTGTATTTCATCTGGAGAATCATTTTCACCGGGTATGAGCAAAGTTGTTATCTCAAACCAGATATCTGTTTCATGCTTCAGCCACAAAAGTGTATTAAGAACATCATTAAGGCTGGAGAAGGTAACTTTGCTATAAAATCTCTCAGTAAATGCTTTCAGGTCTACATTAGCAGCATCAATATATTTGTACACATCTTTGCGGGCATTTTTATCAATATATCCCGCAGTAACCATTACTGATTTAATCCCTTCTCCCCTTGCAATTTTTGAAATATCAATTACATACTCACCAAATATTGTTGGATCATTATATGTGTATGCAATTGACGGGGTCCCGTTTCTTTTTGCAATACTTACAACATCTTCCGGAGAAACAGAAAGAGCATTAAGATCATCAAGTTTTGCCTTACTAATAGACCAGTTCTGGCAGAACTTGCAGCCGAGATTGCATCCAGCAGTGCCAAAACTTAAAACTGATGTGCCGGGTAAAAAATGATTAAGCGGCTTCTTCTCAATAGGATCAATTGCAAAGCCTGTGGGATGGCCATAACCGGTTGTATAGAGTTTACCGCCATGGTTCTGTCTTATGTAGCAAAAACCAACCTGCCCTTCTCCTATCTTGCAGTAACGGGGGCATAGTGTACAAAGCAGCTTCCCTTCAGATGAGCCTGAGGTAATAGGTTCCCACCAGTCAGCCAGCTTCATGTTATCAGTATTTATCTTTTCGGTTGCCATTCATCGTCTCTTATTATAATACAAAACTAAAGCTTAATTGGGTGAAATTAAAGGGAGATAGTAGGCTCATATTCAACTAAAATTTCCCCAAATATCCTTATCTTAACACCTCAATTAATATAAAATATTTTTAAGAAATTCTATGCTCAACTACGAAAACACAAACATTGAAAAAGTATCAGTTCACACTGTCGGGAATAAAACCAACGGTGAGGCTATTCATCTCTCAAAATCGGAGCTGAATATATCCGATCAGAAGCTCCGTGAGTTATTAATTAAGTTTTTTCTTTATCCACTGAAAAATAAGGAATACTATTCTTTTACATCAGCAGAAGATGATTTTACACAGAACCCAATGTTTAATTTTGCTTCTCATATTTTTGATAATGAAAAGGCTTTTCACCAGAATAGTATAAATATAGCAAGCCATCTTTACGACCTGGCGGAACATCCGCAGATAAAATCGGGAGATGTTTTTGTTGTATACTTTACCGGACTTATAGTTGATGATGAAATGGTAAATGCGTTGGGCATTTTTAAATCGGAGAACAGGCATCCCTTCCTTAAACTGGATAACAGCACCGATGAGTTTTCTATGATGTACGAAGACGGAATCAATATTGAAAAGCTTGATAAAGGCTGCCTGATAATGGATACGGAAAGAAGTATAGGCTTCAGGGTATGCGCAATAGATAATACAAACAAATCATCAGAGGCGCAGTACTGGAACGAGAAATTCCTTCAGCTTAAGCCGTTTAATGATGATTTTTATTTTACAAAACAGTATATGAATATTACAAAAGAATACGTAGTAAACGAACTTCCTGAGGAAATGGACAGAGTTGATAAGATTGATCTGCTTAACCGTTCATCGGAATATTTTAAAACTCATGATAATTTCAGTAAAAAAGAATTTGAAGCAGATGTACTTCAGGAAGAGCGTTTAATTAACTCGTTCCAGGGTTATAATAAAAGGTATATGCAGGAGTATGACATTGATCTGGCAGATGAATTTGAGATATCACCCCAGGCAGTAAAAAGCCAAAACAGGATTTTCAAAAGTGTACTTAAGCTTGACCGGAATTTTCATATTTATATTCATGGTGATACCGGGATGATAAGGAAAGGTGTAGAGAATGACGGGAGAAAATATTATAAAATATATTTTGAAAATGAGGCATGAGGCTATCAGCCCATTAATTATGTTTTTATTCGGCAAAAATTTTATTAATATAATATCATGAAAAAAATAAGTTTTAACATACCTGATACTATAGACAATACTGAAGCTTCTATGTTGTTTGCCTCGAAATTATATGAAAGTGGAAAGTTATCATTAGGACAGGCGGCTGAAGTAGCCGGACTGTCTAAAAGGACATTTATGGAATTATTGGGCAAATATGGAGTATCAGTCTTTAACTACCCTGCTTCTGACTTAGAAAAAGATTTAGAACATGCAAAACGCCATAATATCAGACAGTAGTTGTTTGATCTTACTGCAAAAAAATTAATCATCTCTTCTTATTAGAAAAACTTTTTGGTCAGGTAATTGTAACTCCTGAAATTTTGAAAGAATACGGGCAACAATTACCCGGATGGATTCAGATAAAGGAACCTGTTAATAAAACATATCAATCAATTATTAATTTAGTCCTTGATAAAGGTGAAGCAAGTGCTATCGCTTTAGCAGTTGAATTAGAAAATCCACTTTTGATTCTTGATGATCTAAAAGCAAGAAGTTTTGCAAAAAATCTAAATCTGTTTTTTACCGGGACACTAGGCATTATTATTAATGCCAAGAAAAGCGGTATAATTGATAATGTAAAGGATGTATTAAGTCTTATTGAACAAACAGATTTCCGGCTTAGTAAAGAATTGAAGGAAACTATATTAAGCTTAGCGGATGAAAAGTAATACACAAATAGACATTATCAACCTCTTGGACTTCCTTCCCTTAGGGAAGGGCTGGAATTGGCCCCTAAATTACCTCAAACCTTAACCAGTTTGCCCTGCTTTTTTCTGAATAAGGAGCTCCCGCAGTAAAGATAACAATATCACCTTCTTTAACATGCCCTGCTTCCACAATCATTCTTTTGGCACTATCGATAGCAAAATGATCTTTATTAAGGTCTTCACAATATATTGACGTAACGCCCCACCGCAGGCAAAGATTATTCATAGTTTCAAAGCTGTTAGACATTGCTATTATCTTAGCTTTAGGACGGAACTTTGCCAGAAGTCTGGCTGTCCTGCCGTTATATGTAACAGCAACAACAGCGGCAGCGTTTATTTGCCTGCTTATTGTAACAATTGCTTTACCAACTGAATCAAAAAGGTTTTCTTCAACCTGGGACGGGATAACATATTCTATTTCTCTTTCAATAATATGCTGTTCGGCATTTTTAATAATATCATTCATAAGCTGAACAGCTTTAAAAGGATACCTGCCTATAGAAGTCTCGCCGCTTAGCATTACAACATCAGTTCCATCCCATACAGCATTTGCTACATCTGATGCTTCCGCACGTGTGGGAACAGGATTTGTAATCATAGATTCCAGCATTTGAGTAGCAGTAATTACTAGCTTGCCATACTGGTTACATTTACTAATTATCTGTTTCTGAATTATCGGAACATCCTGCGGATTAAGTTCAACACCAAGATCACCCCTTGCAACCATAATACCATCAGATACTTCCAATATTTCATTAAAATTATCAACCGCTTCTTTTTTTTCAATTTTGGCTATTATTGGTATTACAGCGTTTCTGTTTTTCAGCCATTCTCTAAGACTTGTAATATCCCGTGAAGTTCTTACAAAGGATAAAGCTATATAGTCAATGCGGTGCTGCAGTGCAAATTCAAGATCCTTCAAATCCTTTTCTGTTACCGAAGGAGTGGAGAGTTTCATGCCGGGGAGGTTCATTCCTTTTTTCGGCCTTAGTATGCCGCCATTCTCAATAAAACAAATTACCGATTTTGGCGTCTTCTCTGCTATTCTTAATCTTATTAATCCATCATCAATAAGTATAGGATCACCTACCTGTGCATCATCCGCTAAATATTTATATGAGGTAGATACTTTATCTTTTGTTCCTACAAAATCCTCTATAGAGATTTCAATTTTATCCCCTGTTGTTATTTCTATTGCGGGCTCAGTAAGCAGGCCAATCCTTATTTTTGGCCCCTGGAGGTCAATCAATATAGAAACAGGAGTTCTTTCATCGGTACAGGCAGAATTAATTTCTTTAAATACCTCTGTAAAAAAATTATAATCACCGTGTGATAAATTCAGCCTTACCCCATCTATCCCTGCATGAATTAATTTTTTAATCTGCTCTGATGTGCCTGTGGCAGGGCCTATAGTTGCAAGGATTTTTGTTTTGGCAAATCCTTCGGTTATTAATAAGCTCATTTCTTTTTCTTCTTCACTTTCTCAGGTTTTTTTTCTGTTCTTGAAACAGCATTACTGGCGGCTGTTCTGGTTGCCCTGGATTTGGCATATAAGTCTTTTATTTTACTTTCAACAAGACTGAAAACAGTGTTGGGCTCATACCCTTCTTTTGTCTTCCTTCCCGATTTAATACCGGTAAGAATCTCTATTCCTTCCTCTACTCTGGAAATGGGATAAATATGAAATTCACCGTTCCTCACTGATTCAATTACTTCATCTTTCAGCATCAGTTCTTTAATGTTCTGTACCGGAATAATAACACCCTGTTTTCCGGTAAGCTTTCTTGATTTACACACATCATAAAATCCTTCAATTTTTTCATTAACTCCGCCTATAGGCTGAACATCTCCCTTTTGATTCAAAGAACCGGTTACTGCAATTGATTGTTTAATAGGCATACCTGAAAGCGTGGAAAGAAGTGCAAAAATTTCGGCACATGATGCACTGTCTCCGTCAACCGTGCCGTAGGACTGCTCGAATACAAGATTTGCATTGAAAGACAGCGGAAGGACCTGGCCGAATGTTTCTCTGAAATATCCGCTTATAATTAAAACACCTTTATTATAGTGCCTGCCGCTCATACCAGCTTCACGTTCAACGTTAATAATACTTCCGCTCCCCAGGGAAACGGTAGCAGTTATCCTGGTAGGCCTTCCAAAGGAATAGAAATCAGCTCCGTAAACTGCAAGTCCGTTTATCTGTCCAATCCGTAAACCATCAGTGTCTATAAGAATAGTGCTTTCTGAGATCATATCATTTATTTTTGACTCAAGCATACCGTGCCTGTCCACAGCATAATCATAGGCTTTCTTAACATGTGCGGCTGATACAACTTTAAACCCGTCATCGGTTGCCCAGAAACTGGCTTCACGGGCAAGGTCAGCAATTTTAGAAAAACGAAGTGTCAGCTTTTCCTTTTGCCCTCCATACTTTGCCGCTATCTCAATAAGGTAGGCAATGGCGCTTCTGTCAAATTCGCAAAGATTTTCTTCTTTAATTAGTTTTTTAATTACCCTTGCATATTGTATAAGCACATCAGGAGAATTTTTAATTTCAAAGTCAAAATCTGCTTTTACTTTAAATATTTTCTTAAAATCATACTCATGCTCTGAAAGAATAGAATAGATATACTGGCTGCCGATCAGAATTATTTTTGTATCAATATCAATGGGCTCCGGTTTCATAGTTGAGGGGGATAGCTGGAATATTCCGGGCGGGTCCTGAACCTCAAGCCGCCTGTAAGTTAATACTCTTTTAAGCATCCGCCAGACACCCGGCTCTTCAAACAGGTGGTTAACATTTATAACAAGGTAGCCCCCGTTTGCCCTTAACAGTGAACCGGCTTTTATCTTGGTAAAATCGGTATAAAAGCCGCCTCTGCCGTCATTAATTTTTTCTACAGATCCAAAAATATTAATGTAGCTTGGATTAGTTTCAATCATTACAGGGCAGCTTTTGGTTTCGCTGTTATCAAGAATAATATTAACATCATATTCGCGGAAATAATCGATAATATACCCGTCTGATGTGGCTTCTCTTTGAGGTTTAGCCCCCTTAAAGACCTGGAGGTTTTCAAGTATATGCTGTTCAACATCATTAAGGTGAGTATGAATTTTTTTATCTTCAAATTTTTCTCTAATATTTTCTAAAACACCTTTTATGATAATTCCTGCGGCATCACGTTCAAGCTTTAACAGCTTTTCCTGGAACTCCTGGCTTAACTTTAATCCCTTCCTGAAAATAGTCTGAAGCTCCTGCTGGTATGTATTATACTTTTTAAGTATTTCCTGAGCATCTTCCTTGCTTAATTTTTCAGAGCCTACCAGCTCTTCAAGCTGATATACAGGAACCGGTTTGCCTTCAACAACTGGAAATATATCCGGACGGGCAATTTCACCAACCTTTACCTGGCCAAGAGAAAAATTTTCGTTCTTTAATTTTTCTTCAAAACTATTAAGAAGCGTTTGCTCTTTTTCATTATACTGAGCAATTATTTTTTTCTTACGGTTAGTATTTGTGTCATTTTCAAGTGTTTGCGGAATCCGGGTCTTTAATATTTCTATGGCAGAAAAAAGTTCCTGCTTAAAAATGCGGGCCTTGCCAACAGGAAAAGTAAGCAGCACTGGCCTGTCCTCATCTTTAAAATTATTAACATAGGCATAATCACAAAGCGGGGGACAATTTGAGCTTATTGTTTCCAGCATTTTTTTTACAGTAGTAGCTTTTCCCGTACCGGATAAACCGGCTATATAAATATTGTATCCGGGTTTTCTCAGATCAACACCCAGCCTTATTGCTCTAAGAGCTCTCTCCTGTCCAAGTATTCCTTCAATTGGTTCTAATGTATCTGTTGAATCAAAATCAAAAATGGCCGGGTCGCATTTCCATCTTAAGTCTTCCGGTTTAAGTTCTTTATGTCTGGCTGGTTTTGGATGAGGCATTATTTTCCTTTTAATTTTAAAGTCAGGATTATCTCCCGTTAATTGTCGTTAAAATCTACTGATTATTAAAGATATTTTCAAAAAAGGAGGGTAAAAAACACCAAACAAAACGGGAATTCATAAGTCTAATAGTATAACTTGAGCAGAAAAACTGATAATTTTGAATATTCCAGTTGTATAACATAATTTAATCAAATAATTTTATCCTCAATTCTTATTATTATAAAGGAGTGCAATGAATAAGCTGTTTCCAAAGGGATTTTCCGCAATTCTGGTAATCATATTTACAATGTTGTTATCAGAAATATCATTTTCACAAGAAGCAAGATTATTGCGGTTTCCGGCTATTTACGAAAACCAGATTGTTTTTACATATGCAGGAGATTTATATACAGTTTCCGCTTCCGGCGGTACTGCCAGGAAAATAACAAATGATACCGGTTATGAATCTTTCGCAAGATTCTCTCCTGATGGAAAGACAATTGCCTTTACCGGACAGTATGACGGGAACACCGAAGTATATCTTATTCCCTCAGACGGAGGAATTCCTAAAAGAATTACTTATACAGCAACACTGGGAAGGGATGATGTTTCTGACCGAATGGGACCGAATAATATTGTAATGGGGTGGAAAGGAAATGATTATGTTGTATTCAGATCAAGAATGAATGAGTTTAATGATTTTAAAGGACAGTTATTTCTTGCCCCGGTTAACGGCGAAATGCATGAACAGCTCCCTCTGCCTAGAGGAGGTTTCTGCTCTTTTTCTCCCGATTTAAAAAAACTTGCTTATAACAGAGTATTTCGTGAATTCAGAACATGGAAGAGATACCGCGGCGGTATGGCAGATGATGTTTGGATTTATGATTTTGATACAAAGCAGACAACAAATATTACAAATAACCCTGCACAGGATATTGAACCAATGTGGGCAGGCAATAAAATTTATTTCCTTTCCGACAGGGACCAGAGAATGAATTTATTCTCTTATGATCTTACATCAAAGGAAACAAAAAAAATTACAGACTTTAAGGATTATGATGTAAAGTTTGCTTCACTTGGCAATAATGCAATTGTATTTGAAAACGGCGGCTACATATACAAAGTTGATCTTGCAACGGATAAGGCTGAAAAAGTTACTATATATATTAGTGAAGATTTTGATTCAGGAAGAAGCGGATTTGTTGATGTAAGCAAAAACATATCAAACTATGAAATTGCTTCTGATGGAAACAGGGCACTGTTTGGTGCGCGGGGTGATGTATTTACTGTTCCCGTTAAAAACGGCAATACCCGTAATCTTACAGCTTCATCCGGTATACATGAAAGGAATTCCAAATGGTCACCCGATGGAAGATGGATTTTATTTATTTCTGATAAAACCGGAGAGGATGAAATTTATATACAGGCGCAGGATGGCAAATCAGATGCTTTACAAATTACAAGCGGAAGTAATAATTATAAATATCAGCCTTACTGGTCACCTGACAGTAAAAAAATAATGTGGGCAGACAGGAACCAGAAATTATACTATGTTGATATCGATTCAAAAAATGTAACTGAAGTTGCTGAAGCTACAGCGTTTGAAATCAGGGAATATTCATGGTCTCCGGACAGTAAGTGGATAACATATACCAGACCGGAAGCAGATGTAATGGCAAAAATTTATCTGTACTCTCTTGAAAACGCTTCCACACATGATGCTACCGATGGATGGTATGATTCTTCCAACCCTGTTTTCAGTTCTGATGGTAAATACCTCTTCTTTGTATCTGAAAGAACTTTTACCCCAACTTATGGGCATACAGAGTGGAACCATATATACCAGGACATGGGAAAAATTTATCTTATTACATTAGCAAAGGACACAAAATCTCCATTTGAACCTAAAAGTGATGAAGTAAAAATAGCTGAAGAAAAAACGAAAGATGAAAAGAAGGATGAAGAAAAGGAAAAGTCTGATAAAGTAAAAGTTGACCCAGACGGACTAACTTCCCGCATACTTGAGATTCCTGTCTCTGCTGCAAATTATTATAACCTTGCATCAGCAGGAACCAGGCTTTATTACAGCCGCAATGGTTCTGGCGATGAAAAGACAAAACTTCTTATGTATGATCTCGAAAAACAAAAAGAAACAGAACTGGGTGAGGTAGACGGATATGAAATTTCTGCTGACCAGAAAAAAATGCTTGTAAGCCAGTCGGGCAGTTATGCAATAATTGATCTCCCCTCACAGAAAATAGAAATAAAAGAAAAACTGAATCTTTCAGACATGAAAGTAAAACTTGACCGTCATGCAGAGTGGAACCAGATATTTAATGAATCATGGCGGCAGATGAGAGATTTCTTTTATGTTCCTAATATACATGGTGTTGACTGGGAAGCTGTAAAAAAGAATTATGAACCATTGGTTCAATATGTAAACCACAGGGTTGATCTGACTTACATAATTGGAGAAATGATTGGTGAACTAAGTGCAGGCCATTCTTATGTGGGAGGGGGCGAGTATCCAAAAGCTGAAAGAATACAAATGGGTTTGCTTGGTGCAACGCTGGAAAAAGATAACTCAGGTTATTATAAGATCACTAAAATTCTTAAGGGACAAAACTGGACAGGCAATGCACGCTCTCCATTAACTGATATTGGTGTTGATGTAAAAGAAGGTGATTATATACTTGCAGTAAACGGCAAATCAACTAAAGAGATGAATAATATATATGAATCTCTTATTAATACCGCCGGGAAACAGGTAACACTAACAGTTAATTCATCTGCTAATACGAGCGGAAGCCATGAAACAGTTGTTATTCCGATAAATGATGAACATGAACTTTATTATTATAATTGGGTTCAGGACAATATTGAAAAAGTAAATAAGGCAACCAACGGCAGAGTGGGTTATCTCCATATACCGGATATGGGTCCGCATGGGCTGAATGAATTTGTGAAATATTATTACCCCCAGCTTCGTAAGGAAGCATTAATTATTGATGACCGGGGTAATGGCGGCGGTAATGTTTCTCCGCAAATAATTGAAAGATTAAGAAGAGAAGCTGCAATGTATACAATGGCAAGGAATACTACTCCAAATTTTGATCCGGGCGGAATGCATGTTGGTCCAAAAGTAGCTTTGTTTGATGAATTTTCTGCATCGGACGGTGACCTTTTTGCTTTCAGGTTTAAACATTATAAACTTGGTAAAACAATAGGTAAGCGTACATGGGGCGGCGTTGTAGGTATACGCGGAACCCTTCCGCTTCTTGATGGCGGCTATTTAAACCGTCCCGAATTTTCCCGCTTTAGCCTGGATAACGGGCAATGGATGATAGAGGGAGTTGGGGTAGAACCCGATATCTTTGTTGATAATGATCCCGCTAAAGAATATGAAGGTATTGATGAGCAGCTTAATAAAGCTATTGAGGTTATTCTTGAAGAATTAAAGAATAATCCGGTTAAAAAGCTGCCTGTTCCTCCGTACCCGGATAAAAGCAAGTAAATGTTTTAACCTTAATGCTTCTTATAACTGCATGTCCTGGTGGTATCCGGAAAAACCACCAGGACATTATGAAAATCAGGTTTGATTTTTTATGAAAAAGTATTTGTTCATGCATATCATTATTTTGTTAAAAAACTCTTTGATACAATATGAAACAAAAAAGTATTTATGTTTGGGAAAGAATGGATGAAAAAACCATTGAGTACTGTACTGTAAATTATAACGATGATATTCAAATTAACAGTTATATAACCGGGGTTGTTGAAGACAACCCCTTTCACGTTGAATATGGGTTAAGACTTAATAAAAAATGGCAGATTAATTCTTTCTCAATAAAAATTTTTAGCAGGTCTGAAAAAACAATGTCACTAACCGGGCAGGAAGATTTAAATTCTGCATTTGTATGGAAAGATGAAAAAGGAAAGCCTTTACCTGAATTTAACGGATGTAATGATATTGACATTTCTCTAACCCCATTAACAAACACATTACCAATACGCAGACTTTCTCTTCCTCCAAACCAGCCGCAAATAATTAATGTACTATATATTAACCTGCCGTCAGGAGATCTTAAGCCTGTAAAACAGCGTTATACTAACCTTGGAAATAACAAATATCTTTACGAGAGCCTTGATTCAGATTTTAAATCGGAAATTGACATAAATAACGAAGGGTTTGTTACAAAATATTCCATTTACTGGAAGCTAATCAAAAGCTAAAGAGATGAGGAAACTATATGCAAACAAAAAAAATACTTCAGGAACAAATGGAAGCATGCTTCAGCAGGAAGAACTGGTTTGTATCTCTGAGCGAGTCTATGAAAAATCTTACACCAGAACAGGCTTCACAAGCCAGCTCTGAAACTAATCATTCTGTTAAGCAGATCGTTATACATCTTATATTCTGGAATGAAAGATATTTATACCGCTTTAAAGATATTCCCACAACTGAATTCCGGGAAGATAACAGGATAACTTTTACCGAGAAAAGCCTTGATAATAATAAAACATCATGGGATAATCTTTCTGAAAGACTACGAAATATTCTTGATGAATGGCAGAGTGAACTAACATCAGCAAGTGAAGAAAAACTTTTGAAAACGCTGCATGGTACTTCTGATTCATGGGCATCAACTATCTCCCAGATAATTCTTCATAATGCTTACCACCTCGGACAAATAGTATGCCTGAGGAAAGAGCATGGTAATTGGGATAGCAGGCTGGGCGTGTAATGTTTCGGAAA
>JAWOJF010000054.1:0-5667 GCA_046481785.1 Ignavibacteriaceae bacterium
GTTATTCGTCATGCCCGCGAAGGCGGGAATCCAGGGGGCGGCGACATGGAAGCCCGCCTACGCGGGCACCGGTGCCCATGGGGGTGGTATATACCTCTCAAATAGTACTATGCAAATTAAAAATTGTACTTTCAGTAACAATACTGCTCTTGAGAGCGGCGGAGCAATTTTTGCCAATTCAGGGGCAATTAAATTAAAGTTTACAGCATTTATTAATAATATGTCAAACACCGGTGCAGGTGTTTCTTTATACGGGGCGGATAATCTTAATAATCCAAACAGGCCGTCAATAGTCAATTCGTTTTTTTACAATAATCATGCAGTTGATGAAGGTGCCGGTATTTATATTGCAAATGCTGCTAATGTCAGCATCCTTAATTCTGTTTTTACAGGTAATACATTGTCAGGTACTAACTCATCCGGCGCAGGAATTTATACCGACAATAAAAGTTATCCTGCAATAGCTAATTGTACCTTTTATAACAATACATCCGTATCATCAGGCGGCGGAGTTACTTTAAGTGCCGGCAGAATTGGCAATTCAATTTTTAAAGGGAACAGTGCGTCAGCTAATCCACAGATAAATATAGAAGGAGCTCCGGCAAATTCTACTGTATTCAGGGAGTTTATGTCTTCCATTATTGAAGGCGGGTTCCAGGGAACACAGATATATGATTTAGAGCCTGTCTTTGCTTCGCCGGATGATCCTCTGGGAGATGACGGTCTTTGGGGCACCCCTGATGACGGCTTAGTAATACTGGAGACCTCCCCCAATATTGATTCAGGAATAACATATATAAATACTGAAAAATCAGACTTACTTGGTTATCCCCGCTTTTCAAATAATATGGTTGATTACGGCGCTTACGAATATCAACGGCTTAATTCCGATTATCAGCAGATCCTTGAAGAATTGAGGAGCGGTGGTTATTTGATTGTTTTCAGACATGGCGCTACTGACCATTCCCAGGCTGACCAGAATGGATACCGTGAAGATCTTGAAAATTGCTCCATTCAAAGAAACTTAAGTCAGGAAGGTATTGATCAAACAAAATTTGTAGGGAATGCAATCAGACTTCTTGATATTCCCTTTGATACTGCATTAACAAGTCCTATGTGCAGATGTTATCAAACCGCAGAAAATATAGCCGGGGTGTATATAAAAACTCCGGTATGGATGGGGATTGATTCCAATTATACTCAAGCCAGAAGAGAAGGGCTTGGAACTTCGCCCCGGCCCGGTACTAATACAATAATTGTTACTCATATGAATAGTATGGAAGAGGTTACTACTTTTCTCAGGACAGAATACCAGGAAGGTGATGCTATAATTATAAGGCCTCTTGGAGGTACAGACTTTGAAGAAGTTGCCCACATAACTACCGATACATGGGAAAAGATGATAAACTATCTGCCTGAAAGTCCAACCAGTATAAATGATAAAGAGATTACTCCTTCAGATTTTGTTCTTTATGATAATTATCCGAACCCGTTTAATCCTGTTACAAATATACAGTTCAGCATACCGGCAGCACAGCATGTTACTTTAAGAATATATAATGCAATAGGCCAGCAGGTTGCTATGCTTGTAGATGAATTTAAATCAGCAGGGATCTACAGGGTGCAGTTTGATGCTTCAGGTATGTCAAGCGGAGTCTATTTCTATTCAATAAATGCGGGTAGCTTTAACCAGACGAAAAAATTAACAGTGATTAAATAGTACAAACTGAAATATATTCCCAGAGGTGAATAGGGATGAGGTTGTCCCAAAAGTAATATTTTATTTGAATACCCCATGTTTTAACATGGGGTAGCCTGAAGAACCATAATGAGCTTTGCCTTCCGGTATCAGCCCGGAGGCCAGTTCATTTTTCTTCCGCCAAGCAGGTGCATATGCAAATGGTATACATCCTGTCCGCCGTTATCCCCATTATTAATTACCAAACGGAATCCATCTTTATCAATACCATTTTCCTTTGCTAGCTTATTGGCGGCATCAAACATTTCGCCCAAAATTTCTGCATGTTCTTTACCGTTTATATCCGCAGCTTTAGCAATTTCTATTTTAGGTATAATTAAAATATGTACCGGTGCTTTCGGATCGATATCCCTGAATGCAAGAACATTATCAGATTCATAAACAATATCGGCGGGTATTTCTTTACGGATAATTTTAGAAAAAATTGTTTCAGCCATAATTACTCTTCCTTTTTATCTTTGGGAGATTCAATTCCATATTTTTTTATCTTATTATATAAATGACTCCGCTGAATATCAAGTATCTCTGCAGTTTTACTTATGTTCCAGTTATATGCATCAAGCTGTTTAATAATAAAAGCACGTTCAGCTTTTTCTTTAAATTCCTGGAATGAGTTGCTGTCCTGTATAATATCATTCATTGATGTATGGGAAGAAGTAAAGAGGAATTCAATATCTTTTTTAGAAATTTCCCTTTTGTTTATAATAATTAAAATCCTTTCAACCATATTCCTCAGTTCACGTACATTGCCGCTCCAGGGAAGTGTCTGCAGAAGCTTTAATGCATCATCCTCAAATTTTACGGGCGGCTTTTTATATTTTGCAGTAATATCACTTGCAAAATTTTCTACAAGAACAGGAACATCATCAAGCCTGTCTTTCAAAGGCGGAATATGTATTGGAAAAACATTCAGACGGTGATAAAGGTCCTCCCTGAAAGTTCCTTTTTCAATTTCTTCTTTTAAATTTTTATTTGTAGCAGCAACAATTCTAACATTTACTTCAATACTTTTTGCCCCGCCTACTCTTTGTATTTTACCATCTTCAATTGCACGGAGTACCTTTGCCTGTGCCTGCAGGCTCATATCTCCAATTTCATCAAGGAAAATTGTCCCTTTGTTAGCCAGTTCAAATTTTCCTATTCTCTGCTGAACAGCACCTGTAAAAGAACCTTTTTCATGACCGAATAATTCTGATTCAATTAATTCATTAGGTATTGCTGCACAGTTTACTTCAATAAAGGCTTTATCTTTTCTTTCACTTTGTTTATGAATAGCACGGGCAACCAGCTCCTTACCCGTCCCGTTTTCACCGGTAATCAGAACTCTCGCATCAAGAGGGGCAACCTTTTCTATCATATCAAGAATATTAGATATAGCTTTGCTTTTCCCAAGTATTTTTCCGTCACCAATAAAAGATTTTTTTATTTCTTTATTTTCCTGGAGAAGATTAGCCTGCTCAACTGCATTCCTGACACTTATAAGAAGTTTATCCCTGTCTATAGGTTTTTCAATGAAATCAAATGCGCCAAGTTTAGTAGCTTTAATTGCATTTTCAACGCTGCCGTGAGCAGAAATAATTATAACGCATAAATCAGGATTGCTTTCCTTTGCTCGTTTTAAAACTTCAAAGCCGTTCATTTCCGGCATTTGAATATCAAGTAAAAGCGCTGCAAAAAACGATGATGAAAGTTTTTCCAAACCTTCAGAAGCGCTTGTTGAATAATCTACCGAATAACCCATCCCGTTTGCATGATTTTCGTATTCAAGGATCATTTTTATGCTTTCGCATATTTCCTTTTCATCATCTATTATTAAGATTGAATTCATAAAGTATATCTAAAATGTTTTAATGTGGGTAGTAATAAAACCCGGGAGGGGAGAATGTATTGATTCTTCTTTAACATTTCCCCAAATATATTTCCGAGTTCATTAGTTTCAAGATCCCGGGTGTCAAGTTTAGACTGGACCTTAAAACTTTCTTCAAATACTTCCACAAAATAACCAATTAAGTTACCCAAATCAAAGATATTTGACTGGTAGGATATATATGCGCTGCCAAAAAAATGTGCTAGTTTATCCCTGTCTCCATAATTATTTTGGGGCGTATTAAAAAATAATTGACTGGGAAGCTGATCATTTTTTTTCAGAAACATCGAATCGTTATGTGAAACTAAAGGATATTTTACAACTGCTTTTAATACCGGTAATTCAATTGGTACTTTTTTATAAGGTACGGTTGCAAATGCTAAAGCAAGAAGCGCCTCGCTAATATTACCATTGTAAAATTTTTGCGCCGAGAGAAAAAGTGAATCAGCCAGTTCCAGATCGTTATTATCTTTTTTTAAATCCTGAAAATGGCCGGATGCAATATATTCCGTAATATAATTCACTCCCTTTGAAAGAGAGCTTTGCTGAGGAAAAACAAACATTGGAAAAAATACAAGGATAAAAAAAAATTTTTGCATACATAAAAATAAGAATATTCCGAAGCAATAAGACTGGTCCCGGGGAGCAGAAATCATTTAGTAAGCCCGTCTTTCCTATTTCTCCGCCGCCTGGTACATCCCTTCAATAATATTTCTGTATCTCTCTTCAACAAACTTTCTTTTAACTTTAAGGCTGGGTGTTATTTCCCCGGTTTCCATTGTAAAGGGATGATCAAGAATTGTAAATTTCCTAACACGTTCAAAATTGGCAAGCTTTTTCTGGAAAGGGGATATCTCTTTTTCTATCAGATCAAATATTTCTTTTTTCTGTGTCAGGTCTTCAACTGAGCTGTAAGAGATTTTATGTGAATCTGCATATTCTTTTATAGCTTCAAAATCGGGGACAATTAACGCACTTAGGAATGTTCTTCTGTCGCCAATCAATACGAACTGATCAATATATTTGCTGGAAAGAAAGAGGCTTTCAATAGGGGTAGGAGCAATATATTTTCCGGCTGAAGTTTTAAACAAATGCTTTTTTCTGTCTGTAATGTGCAGGAACCCCATCGGATCAAAATGGCCAATATCGCCTGTATGCAGCCAGCCGTCTTTTATTACTTCATTGGTTTCTCTTATATTTTTATAATAACCCAACATAACATTAGGACCGCGGACAATTATCTCACCATCGGATGCAATCTTAACTTCTACTCCGGGCAGGGGATGGCCGACAGTTCCAAATTTATAGTTATCATCCCGGTTAGCCGCAATTACCGGGGAAGATTCAGTTAGTCCGTATCCTTCCAGGATTTTAATTCCTGCAGCTTCAAAAAATTCACCAAGGTCTTTGGAAAGGGCAGCGCCGCCCGAAATAAAAAATCTTAACCTGCCGCCGGTCTTTTCCCGAATTTTATTAAATACCAGTTTGTCGGCTATTTTTTTCTTTGAGGATAAAGTAAAACTTACTTCTCTTTTCTTTACAGCCTGTGCATATTCTTTACCAACCTTAATAGCCCAATGGAATATTTTTTGTTTTGCAGCCGGCTGGCTTTCAACATTCTTAATTATTCTGGAATACATCTTTTCAAACAATCTTGGCACAGTTGTTATAAGGGTTGGTTTTGCTTCAATAAGATTTTGTGCAACAGTATCAATGCTGTCTGCATAATAAATTGATGAGCCTGCTGAGAAAGCAGTATAATAACCGCCCATCCTTTCAAAAATGTGGCAGAGAGGAAGGAAGGATAAAAACATATCATCCTTTGTTATAGGGAATGCTTCAAGAGCTGCATTAACATTGGATAAAATATTTTTATGGCTTAACATAACTCCTTTTGGTTCACCGGTTGTGCCTGAAGTATAAATTATTGTGCATACACTATTTTCATTGGCTTTTCTTATCTCATTTCTAAAATGGGAAGGACGGTTTTGACTATAAATTATACCCATTTCCTGTACTTCTTTAAATGTATATACTCCTC